>DEKZ01000408.1 GCA_002354135.1 Massilia sp. UBA2709
GATGCCGGCGCCAGCCAGCGCGCCGCCGACGGCGCCGACACCGGTGCCGATCACGTGCGAGCCGCCGCTTTCGGTCCACGAGCGGTGGATGTGGGCCGCGTCTTCGTCCGAACGGGCGTTCACGCCCATCAGGATGCCGCCGTTCTTGATGCCTTCTTCATAGTGCTTGGCGCGCTCTTCCGGGATGCCGGCGCCGATCAGTGCGCCGATCAGGCCGCCGGTGATGCCGCCTGCACCGGCGCCGGCCAGGGCCGCTGCCAGCGGGCCGGCGACCACCAGGCCGACG
The DNA here is from genome assembly GCA_002354135.1 of Massilia sp. UBA2709. Lineage (GTDB taxonomy): Bacteria > Pseudomonadota > Gammaproteobacteria > Burkholderiales > Burkholderiaceae_D > Telluria. Next base: position 287 of record DEKZ01000408.1, read on the forward strand.
CCCGGCAGGACCAGCGTGGTGCCGACCGCGGCGATACCAGCCAGCACGGCGCCGATGGTGCCGCCGATGCCTGCGCCGATGCCGGCGCCTTCGGCCGCTTTGCTGCCCAGTTCGGTATCGGTGTCGCCGAAGTGGGTCTTGCGGGTCGAGTCCGACATCATCAGGTTGACGTCGTCACGGCCATAGCCGCGATCGGAGATCGAGCCATAAGCGCGTTCGGCGCTGGCGCGATCGGGGAACAGGCCGGTGACCATGCGCGACTGCTGGTTGTTCGTCGTGTCGTAGCTCATGATGGATCCTTTCAAGGTTCGTGATGCAGTGGACTTTGCAACGCAGGTGTTGCCAGTTCACGAACAATATGCCTGCCCAGCCATATGCTTCTGTTCGCTGACGCACTCACTTCAAGACATTCCAAAAGGAAAGAAAAACATTGATAAAACAAGGGCTTGGAACGCGACTGCGCAATTCATCGTCTAACGTTACTTGCCGCACCGACCCAATGTGGCTGGCCTACGTAGACTTTTTCACATGGCCACGGCAATCAATTGGCCTGGGGTAGTTTTTTCACTATGAGGAGGAACTAAAATGCTATTCATCATTTGGATCGTAGTCGGTGGTATCCTGGGTTGGCTCGCCAGCATGGTCATGAAAACCGATGCTGAGCAAGGCATGATTCTGAACGTTGTGGTTGGTATCGTTGGCGCCTTCCTGGGCGGCTGGCTGCTTTCCCCGCTGTTCGGTACGGGCACCATCAATTCGGATGACTTCAGTGTCTCGTCGCTGCTGGTTTCCTTCCTGGGCGCCGTTATCCTGCTGGCCATCGTGAACCTGCTGCGCCGCGGCCGCGTTCGCTAATAAGATTTGGTAGGCCCCTAATAAACCAACGCTTTCATGCGTTGGTTTTTTTTTGCTTGGAACATCGCATGCGCGCCAAAACCCTCGTCATCATCTTGATCACCAGCATCCTCACCTTGCTGGCGGGCTTTCTCGCCCTCAATTTCATGCCGAGCGAGAAACAGATCGAAACCCAGCTGACGCGCCAGTACGACATCCACGACGCCCAGTTCCGGCGTTCGATGGGCGTGCTGCTCGGTCCCCCCATCATCGAGGGTAACAAGGTCGAGGTGCTGCTCAACGGCGACCAGATCTTCCCGGCCATGCTCGAGGCGATCCGCAACGCGAAAACCAGCATCACCTTCGAAACCTATATCTACTGGTCGGGCACCATCGGTCATGAGTTTTCCCAGGCCCTGGCCGAGCGTGCGCGCGCCGGGGTCAAGGTCCATGTGATGCTCGACTTCATCGGCAGCATCAAGATGGACGACGAATCGATGCAGGCCATGCGCGACGCAGGCGTGCAATTGCAGCGCTACCACAAGCCGGCCTGGTGGAAACTGGCGCGCCTGAACAACCGCACCCACCGCAAGCTGCTGATCGTCGACGGCGTGGTCGGCTTCACGGGCGGCGTCGGCATCGCCGACCAGTGGCGCGGCCATGCCCAGGACGAGGACCACTGGCGCGACACCCATTTCCGCGTCGAGGGCCCGGTGGTCGGGCAAATGCAGGCGGTGTTCACCGACAACTGGACCAAGGCCACCGGCGTCGTGCTCGACGGGCCCGACTATTTCCCGCCGCTCACGGCCAAGGGCCCGATTCCCGCCCAGATGTTCTCGAGCTCGCCCACGGGCGGCAGCGCCAGCATGCACCTGATGTACCTGATGGCAATCACCGCCGCGCGCCAGTCGATCCTGCTGTCGGCTTCCTATTTCGTGCCGGACGAGCTCGCGCTCCGCGCCCTGGTTGCCGCAGCAAAACGCGGCGTCGACGTGCGCATCATTACGCCGGGCAAGGAAATCGATTCCGACGTCGTGCGCATTGCCTCGCGCGAACGCTGGGGGCCGCTGCTTGAAGCCGGCATCCAGATCGCCGAATACCAGCCAACCATGTACCACGTGAAAGCACTGATCGTCGACGACATGATGGTGTCGGTGGGCTCGACCAACTTCGACAACCGCTCGTTCAGCATCAACGACGAAGCCAACCTGAACCTGCTCGACCCGGCCTTCGCCCGCGCCCAGCGCGACGTCTTCGAGGACGACTGGAAACGCGCGCGCCCGATCACGCTGGAGGCCTGGCGCAACCGTCCCTGGACCGAGAAACTGGCCGGCGAAGCGGCCTCGCTGATGGGGGCGCAGCTGTAGCCGCCACATGAATCGTCGCGTGTCTTGACAGGCAATTAGTGGTTGACGAGCCAGCCGTAGAGTATCCATACTCCGGGTTGCTCCGCGGAGCCCGACGCATCCGACAACCATCCCCTGACACACGCGAATGAAAAAGACCCTTCTCTCGCTCGCCATCCTGACCAGCTTCGCCGCACAAGCGGACGAAGGCATGTGGATGCCGCAGCAGCTGCCACAAGTAGCCCAGCAACTGAAAGCCGCCGGCCTGGAACTGGACCCGAACACCCTGACCCAACTGACCGAATTCCCGATGGGCGCCATCGTGAGCCTGGGCGGCTGCTCGGCGTCCTTCGTGTCGCCGCAGGGCCTGGTCATCACCAACCACCACTGCGTCTACAACAGCGTCGCCGTCAACTCGACCCCAGAGCGCGACCTGCTGGCAAACGGTTTCCTGGCCAAGACCCTGGCCGAGGAAGTGCCGGCCGCTCCGGGCAGCCGCGTCTTCGTGACCGAAGAAGTGACCAACGTCACCGACCAGATCATCGACAAGAAAGTCGCCAAGCTGACCGGCAAGGCCCGCATCGATGCGATCGAGAAGAACCAGAAGGAAATGGTTGCCGCCTGCGAGAAGACCCCGGGCTACCGCTGCACCGTGCCGAGCTACTACGGCGGCCTCGAGTTCTACCGCCTGAAGCAGCTGGAAATCCGCGACGTGCGCCTGGTGCACGCGCCGCCGGCCGGCGTCGGCAAGTTCGGTGGCGACACCGACAACTGGATGTGGCCGCGCCACACCGGCGACTACGGCTTCTACCGCGCCTACGTGAGCAAGGATGGCAAGGCCGCCGACTACGCCGCCGACAACGTTCCTTACGTGCCGAAGCACTTCCTGAAGGTCGCCACCGAAGGCTCGAAGGAAGGCGATTTCATCATGGTCGCCGGCTACCCGGGCCGCACCAACCGCCACCGCCTGCCGTCGGAAGTGCAGTACACCTTCGACTGGAACTACCCGGCCTTCGTGCAGGCCTCGGGTGAAGTGCTGGCCATCATCGAACGCGAGACCAAGAACGACCCGGCCGCCAAGCTGAAGTACGCCGGCCAGATCGCCAGCGTCAACAACTACTACAAGAACCGCAAGGGCATGCTGACCTCGTACGAGAACAGCGACTTCCTGGCGCGCAAGACCGCCGAGCACGCCGCGCTGAAGACCTGGGTCAACGCCGACGCCGCCCGCAAGAAGCAGTTCGGCGCCGACATCGAGACCGCCGAGAAGCTGATCGCCGAGCGCGACGCCCACACCAAGCAGGGCTTCTACCTGGGCTACGCCCAGCCGCGCTTCCTGAGCTCGGCGCGTACCCTGTACCGCCTGGCCAACGAGCGCACCAAGCCGGACGCCCAGCGCAAGTCGGGCTACCAGGAACGCGACATGGCGCGCCTGACCTCGGTCATCACCGGCCAGGACCGCACCTATGACGAGAAAGTCGACAAGGCCCTGGTCATGAACTTCCTGGCCAAGTACCTGGCCCAGCCGGTTGCCGAGCAGGACAAGGCCTTCAACGACGCCCTGGGCATCCGCGCAGGCATGAGCCAGGACGAGCTGAAGGCCGCCCTGGACAAGGCCTACGCCGGCTCGAAGCTGGCCAACAAGGAAGAGCGCACCGCCTGGCTGAAGAAATCGCCGGCCGAATTCAAGGCCAGCAACGACAGCTTCATCAAGGCAGCGGTCGCCATGTATGACGCCGACATGAAGGACGAAGCCAAAGAGGAAGAACTCGCCGGCAAGATCCAGAAAGCCTACTCGGGCTACATGAAGGCCAAGATCGCCTACATGAACAGCAAGGGCCAGGCCGTCTACCCGGACGCCAACAGCACCCTGCGCGTGACCTTCGGCAAGATCATGGGCCGCGACCATGGCGCCGACGGCACCGGTTCCTGGACCGCGTTCACCACCGTCAAGGGCGTGGTCGCGAAGCACACCGGCGAAGGCGAATTCAACGCCCCGACCGCCCAGCTGGCCGCGATCAAGGCCAAGGACTTCGGCAAGTACGTCGACCCGGCCCTGAAGACCGTCCCGGTCAACTACCTGGCGACCCTGGACATCACCGGCGGCAACTCGGGCTCGGCAGCGCTGAACAAGCGCGGCGAACTGATCGGCCTGGCCTTCGACGGCACCCTGGACTCGATCATCTCGGACTGGGACTTCAACGCCGCCAATACCCGCGACATCCAGGTCGACATCCGCTACATCCTGTGGAACATGAAGCACGTCGACAAGGCCGACAACCTGCTGAAGGAAATGAACGCGCTGTAATCCACAGCAAGCGTTCGGCGGGGGAGGCCTGGCTTTCCTCGCTGCGACAAAGCCACGCTGCCGCAAGGCGCGTGGCTTTTTTCATGGCGATGAGCGAAGCGGCCTGGCGCGTGATTGATTGATCCTGAAAATATTTGCCTTAGTTAATTTCTTGTAGACAAATGGTGCTAATGTGCCAGTTTTCATCACACGAGGACGATCATGTTCAAAAGACTGGCGGCGGAAGCACTGGGCATCAGCGATATCGGCGTCATCGTCGGACCTGCGGACTACAACAAGGTCGACGCGGACGATTACCTGTTCAGCGAAGACGGCGAACAGATCTTCTTCCTCATCAAGAGCAAGAAGGACGAGTACTGCTTCACCAACCTCGCGCTCATCCATGTGGACGGCGATTCGGCCGTGTCGTCGAAGCGCACGATCAAGCGCTACGACTATGCGTCGCACCAGGTTTCGCAGGTGCGCATCGAGACCGCCGGGACGCTGGACATGGATATCGAACTCAAGTTCCACCTGGACGACACGGTGTTCTCCATCGACGTCAAGAAGGCCTTCATCGAGCAGCTCAAGGACATCTATAAAGCCCTGATCTCGATCGGGAAGCAGCAGAAGCGCGATGCGGTATGCCGCGAGAATGCGCTGCGCACGCTGGACGCCACCGCCTCCGTGCACAAGCTGAACATCGCTCCGGGCGCGGGCACGCTCGTGAGCCAATACGGCGAATTGCTGGCGGCCCTGAACACAGCCATGCTCGATACCCACACCAAGCGCGATTTCAGCGACGTGTTTGCCAAGTACATTCACAACTGAAGGACCGCCGGTACGGTCTTTGCGCCGAGCCAGGCGCTTGGCCAACCGGCCGCCGGATGGCGCTCCGCGCCCCGCCAAAGCCACGCTGCCGCAAGGCGCGTGGCTTTGTCATGCCTGCAATCGCACTCAGCCATGGTGGCGACACCATATCCCGCGCTGCTTTAGATTCGAAGCATCCACATTTGCACAGGACAAATCACGATGAACATGCGCGACCTGCTCCCCTCCTTCCTGATCGGCGCCGTTGCCAGCTGCCGTTCGATGACGCCCATGGCCACCATTGCGACGGCGCGCCTGGCCGACCGCCAGACGCCGGGCGAACTCTTCCTCCTGGACCGCCCGCTGTTCAAATACGGCGCCCTGGCCATGGGCGCCGGCGAACTGCTGGGCGACAAGATGAAGACCGCGCCCGACCGTACCGTCTTCCTCGGCCTGCTGGCGCGCGTGA
>DEKZ01000409.1:0-315 GCA_002354135.1 Massilia sp. UBA2709
CGAGGCCGAGGCCCTTCCAGCCGGCGCGCCCGGCCGCGGGGCCGGCGCGCTGCCGTCCGTCCCGGAAGACACCGACGGGATCCAGGCGCCCGCCCACGCACCCGCTCACGCGCCTGTTCACGCACCGGTTCACGCACCTGTTCCGGCACCCATTAACGCACGCATTCCCGCAACTTCGGCCTGCACCGACACAGCCACACACCCGCAAACCCTGCAAGGACAAGCATGACCATCCGATTCCTAGAAGGGCAGGCCGGCGATCCGCTGCAGGAACGCCGCAATGCCCTCGCCAAGACCGCCGCACTGCTGGCGGCC
>DEKZ01000409.1:438-20337 GCA_002354135.1 Massilia sp. UBA2709
CTCGCTCGGCCGTACCCTGGTCGTCGGCAGCGCCGCCCAGGCCTTGCCCTGGGCCGACCACCTGGCGGCGAGCCTGTCCGTCACCGTCCTGCTGCTCGACGGCGCCGAGGCCGCCGGCGCGCGCGCCTATCCCGTCTTCGCGGCCCCATCCGTGGCGGTCGCCGGCTGGCTGGGCGCTTTCGAGGCGCGCTGGCAGAGCCCCGGCCAGCCGCCCCAGCAGGCGAAGTTCGACCTCGTGCTCGACCTGTGCCCGAGCCCCCTGATCGCTAGCCACCAGAGCCCGCACGGCTATTACGCGCCGGGCCAGGATGAGGCCGCGCGCCGCGCCGCAGCGGCCGAGCTGGTCGAAATGATCGGCGAGTTCGAGAAGCCGAAGTATTTCAGCTACAAGGAGCGCCTCTGCGCCCACAGCCGCAACGGCCAGACCGGCTGCAACGCCTGTGTCCAGATATGTTCGGCCAAGGCGATCGCGGGCGCCGGCGACAAAATCCGCGTCAACCCCTACCTGTGCGCCGGCTGCGGCGCCTGCACCACCGTCTGCCCGACGGGTGCGCTCGGCTATGCCTATCCGCCCGCAAGCCATACCGGCAGCCGCATCAAGGCGGCCCTGAACGCCTATCGCGAAGCGGGCGGCGAGGATCCGGTCCTGCTGTTCCACAGCGAAGCCGGCGGCGGCCTGCTCGAAGCGCTGCAGCGCGATGCGGTGGACGGCATCCCGGGACGGGTGATCCCGCTGGCCCTGCACCACACGGCATCGACCGGCATCGACGTCTGGTTCTCGGCACTGGCCTATGGCGCCGCCGGCGTCACGGTCCTGATGACCGGCGAAGAGGCGCCGCAGTACACGGCCGCGCTCGACCACCAGATGGGCATCGCCCACACCGTGCTCGATGGCCTGGGCTATGCCGGACCGCACTTCCAGCTGCTGCGCGTCAGTAACCCCGAGGAACTCGGCCTGGCCCTGCGCCATGCGCCGCGCGGCGAAGCGCCAGCGCAGGCGGCGACCTTCAACCTGGCCCAGGACAAGCGCAACACCCTCGACTATGCGCTCGAGCACCTGCTGCGCCATGCGCCGCAGCAGCCGCAACAGGTCGCGCTGCCGACCGGGGCGCCGTTCGGCGCGATCGCCGTCGACACGAAGAAATGCAGCCTGTGCATGGCCTGCGTCGGCGCCTGCCCGGCCTCGGCCGTGATGGACACGCCGGACCTGCCGCAGCTGCGCTTCGTGGAGCAGAACTGCGTGCAGTGCGGCCTGTGCGCCAACACCTGCCCGGAAAACGCGATCAGCCTGGTGCCGCGCATGACGTTCGGCGACGCGCGCCGCAAGATGGTGATCCTGAACGAATCCCAGCCTTTCCACTGCATCCGCTGCAGCAAGCCCTTCGGCACCTTGCACATGGTCGAGAACATGCTGTCGCGCCTGTCGCAGCACAGCGCCTTCGCCGGCAACCTCGACCGCCTGCGCATGTGCGGCGACTGCCGCGTGATCGACATGATGCAGCCGGAAGGGGAGTTCGCCGTGCCGCTGCGCCGGCCGGGCGGGCCCGTGCCACGCAACTGATCTTGCTTGCGTAGGGTGGGCGGCTCCACCCGGGCGTTGTCCGGACGCGCCCTTGATGCCGCCCACGCGTTCAACTTTCTTCAGTGCGCCCGGCAGCTCGCCCGTGCGTTGAACGCGTGGGCGGCGCATGTGTCACGTCGTCATTGCCTTACGGGTGCAGCCGCCCACCCTACGGGTCCGCGGCCTCGATCACCACCGTTCGCATGCCCGTGTACTACACGACCACCAGGACCGCAAACCGAACACCGAACACCTGCGCACACCCGCGCCCACCCATGGCACAATGTGCGCAAACAGACAACAAACGGCCGGTCCACGGCCACCACCAGCAACAGCGCACAGGAGACACCATGACCCCATACCAGCGCTTCGCCCAGGCGCGCGACTTCCTGCAACAACACCGTACCGACTACGACACGGCCTACGCCGGCTACCAGCCGCCCCAGCTCGACGAGTTCAACTGGGCGCTCGATTTCTTCGATGCCGAAGCGAAGGACAACCACCGGCCCGCGCTGTGGGTGGTCGAGGAAGACGGACGCGAGCAGAAGATCTCGTTCGCCGACATGGCCTCGCGTTCGAACCAGGTCGCGCAATACCTGCAGCAATGCGGCGTCGAACGCGGCGACCGCGTGCTCCTGATGCTGCCGAACCGCGTCGAGCTATGGGAGATCATGCTTGCCTGTATCAAGCTCGGCGCCGTGCTGGTGCCGACCACCATGCTGGTCTCGAACGCCGACCTGCAGGACCGCATGGACCGCGGCGCGATCGGCCACGTGATCGCCCAGGTCTCGGAAGCCCACAAGTTCGAGGGCCTGCTTGGCAACTTCACGCGCATCGCCGTGGGCGGCAGCCTCGACGGCTGGCACGACTTCGACGATTGCCGCCGCGTGCTCTCCGTGTTCACGCCGAAGGGCGTCACGCGCGCCAGCGACCCGCTACTGCTGTACTTCACCTCGGGCACCACGGCGCGCCCGAAGCTGGTGCTGCACAGCCACCAGAGCTACCCGGCCGGCCACCTGTCGACCATGTACTGGATCGGCCTGCAGAAGGGCGACGTCCACTGGAACATCAGCTCGCCCGGCTGGGCCAAGCACGCGTGGAGCTGCTTCTTCGCGCCCTGGAATGCCGGCGCCACCGTCTTCGTCTACAACTACGAGCGCTTTTCCGCCAAGGCGGCGCTGGAAACGGTGATGCGCTGCGGCGTCACCTCGCTGTGCGCGCCGCCCACCGTCTGGCGCATGCTGATCAAGGAAGACCTGAGCCAGTGGAAGCCGCCCCTGCGCGAGCTGGTCGGGGCCGGCGAGCCGCTCAACCCCGAGGTGATCGAGCAGGTCGAGCGCGCCTGGGGCATCCGCATCCGCGACGGCTTCGGCCAGACCGAGACCACGGCCCAGATCGGCAACCCGCCGGGCCAGCTGGTGAAACCCGGTTCGATGGGACGCCCGCTGCCGGGCTACCGCATCGCACTGCTCGACCTCGACGACCAGCCGGCGAAGGAAGGCGAAATCTCGGTGCGCCTGGACGCGAGGCCGATCGCCCTGATGCTGGGCTACGAGGGCGACGAGGACAAGACCGCGGAGGTCATGCGCGCCGGCCACTATCACACCGGCGACACGGCCACCGTAGACGAGGACGGCTACTACTTCTACGTCGGGCGCAACGACGACGTGTTCAAGTCCTCGGACTACCGCATCAGCCCCTTCGAGCTCGAAAGCGTCCTGGTCGAGCACGAGCAGGTGCTGGAAGCGGCGATCGTCCCGAGCCCCGATCCGGTTCGTCTGTCGGTGCCGAAGGCCTTCATCACCCTGCGCCAGGGCGTGGAACCATCGCGCGAGCTGGCGCGCGAGATCTTCGCCTTCGCCCGCGAGCGCCTGGCGCCCTACAAGCGCATCCGCCGCATCGAATTCCGCGAACTGCCCAAGACCATCTCGGGCAAGATCCGCCGCGTCGAGCTGCGCAGGGAGGAAGCGGGGCGGAACGACAACGCGCCAGCGGGTATTGAGTTCCGCGAAGAAGACGTCGGCAACTGAAGGCGGCAGGCCGCGGTCGAATCGAAATCAACCAGAGCGGCTGATAAAACCGCCAGGCGGTTGTATCAGCCGCTCGTCATTCGAGGAGACCGCGGCATGACTAACCTGACGAGAATCACCCCCTGCCTGTGGTTCGACCAGCAGGCCGAGGAAGCAGCCAACTACTATGTCGGCATCTTCCCGAATTCGCGCATCATCGGCATGTCGCGCTACGGCGAGGCCGGGCGCGACGTCCACGGCATGGCGCCCGGCACCGTGCTGACGGTCGCCTTCGCGCTCGACGGACAAGCCTTCATGGCGCTCAACGGCGGCCCCGTCTTCACCTTCAACGAGGCGGTCTCCTTCCAGGTGCTGTGCGATACCCAGGAACAGATCGACTTCTACTGGGACCGGCTGGGCTTTCAAGGCGACCCGGCCGCCCAGCAGTGCGGCTGGCTGAAGGACCGCTATGGCGTGTCCTGGCAGATCGTGCCTCGCCAGATGGCGACCTTGCTGACCAGCCCCGACCAGGCCCGCGTCGACCGTGTGATGACGGCCTTGCTCAGGATGAAGAAGCTGGACGTCGACGCGCTGGTGCACGCGGCGGGTTGAGCGCAACCGGCCATCCACGCTTCCTTGCCCGGATCGCGATGTTCTTCCGGCCGATCGCCGATTCCTCCGGACGGTGTCGATCATACGCCTGGCTTTCACATAACCACCACTACGGGCGGTATATAATAGTTTCCCTATAGAATTTTTTCGTGCTGGCCCCAGGCCTGACAACGCACGCACTTCCAGGAGAAGCGAATGACATATGTGATCAAGTACACCCAGGGTTCCGGACCGACGGAAGTATGGATTCGGGGCTGCGGTTCCCAGGCCGAGGCAGAGCGCGAATTCTGGAGCCGGCCAGGCATCAAGAGCAATCCCAAGACCGTGATTGTCAGCGTTCGCTCCCTTCCTGGCTGATCTTTTCGCTGATCTTTTCGCTGACCTTTTCGCTGATACTGGCCGCACTCAGGCTGCGGCCAGGAACCACTGCCTGCTCGCCTCGTCCGCCGGAAAGAAGGCCTCCAGCCGCAGTTCGTGCACGGTGACGTCGTGCGGCGTCCCCAGTGTGGTGATGGTCGTGAACAAATTCAGTTCGACCCCGTCCTTGCGCAGCTTCATCGGCAGGAAGGGCAGGGCGGCGCGTTCCAGGTTGGGCTGGCGCGCCGCCGCGTCGATGCCCGGCAGGGCCATCAATTCGTCCAGCAGCCGCGTTGCCTCGCTGCCGGGGCCGTCGCCCATGGCTTCGCGCTGTACCCATTGCAGCAGGTCCGCGGCAACGTCCTCCCAGTTCGCAAGATAGGGCCGCATGCCGTTCGGATCCAGCGTCAGCTTCAGGACATTCACCGAGCCGTCGCGCGGAATCGGCGCATCGGGCGGCATGCCCAGCAGCCAGCGCATCATGCGCGCCGCCGGCGCGTTATGCATGACCAGGTTCCACAGGCGGTCCACCACCAGCGCCGGGTAGGGCGCCTGCTGGGCCAGCATGAAGTCGAGCGCCTGCATGACCGCGCCCATCTCGGGGTCGGACAGCGCACGTTCGCGGTAGGCCGGGGCGAAGCCGGCCGCGAGCAGCATCGCATTGCGCTGGCGCAGCGGAATGTCGAGCACGATGCCGAGCCTGAGGATCAGGTCGCGCCCCGGCTGGGCGCGGCCGGTCTCGAGAAAGCTCAGGTGGCGCTGCGAGATGCCGGAATCGAGTGACAGGCGCAGCTGGCTGATCCCGCGCTTGCCGCGCCAGTAGCGCAGCGCGGCGGCGAAGTCGCTGAAGTAGTGGGCGCCGGCCGCGCCGGCCTGGCTCTCGATCACGCCTTTGTCCATCATGCCTCCCTGAGCAAGTGCTGGCGATTCTGCGCGATCGCGTCCGCGAACTCAAGCAGTTCGCGCTTGATCTCCGCCATGTGCGTGATGAACATGCCGTGCGGCGCGCCTTCGAGCACCCGCAAGCGCGCGTGCGGCATGAGGCGCGCAGTGGCGCGCGCGGTCAGGTCCAGCGGCGCGCTGGCGTCCAGCTCGCCCGCGATCAGCAGGGTCGGCACGTCGATGCGCGCCAGCTCCTGCCGGAAATCCGTGTTCACCAGCGAGCGGTTGCATGCGAGCAGCGCTTGCAGCGAAGCGCCGAGCGCCATCTGCCTGACCCAGTCCTTCATGCCCGCCGGGGTGTCGGTATGGACGAAGGGGACCATGTTATCGTCGATCCACTGCGGGAAGTCGCGCATGAGCTGCTCGCGGAAGGTCTCGAAGAAGCCGGCATCGATGCCGTCCGGGTTGTCCCGGGTCTTCAGCACGAAGGGCGTCATCGTCCCCAGCAGTACGGCGCCGGCGACGCGCGCGCTGCCATGCCGGGTGAGATAGCGCACGATCTCGTTGCAGCCCATCGAGTGGCCGACCAGCACCGCGTCGCGCAGGTCCAGGCTGTCGAGGACGGCGGCGATGTCGTCGGCCAGGGTGTCGAAGTCGTAGCCGCGGCCGGGGTCGGTCGAGCGGCCATGGCCGCGCCGGTCGAAGGCGATCGTGCGGTAACCGGCGTCGAGCAGGGCCAGCATCTGGTAGCCCCAGGAATCCGAGGGCAGGGACCAGCTGGCGACGAAGACGACGGGCCTTCCCGCGCCCCAGTCGCGGTAGAACAGTTCGACGCCGCCGGCGCCCTCGACAAAGCCGGGCCGGGCGACCCCGGCCTGTTGGGTGGATGCGTGCATGGCGTCCTCCTCAGGCGGCGTGGTCGAGGAAACCGGTGACGCTGGCCAGGCGCCCGTCGCCGGCGATGGTGGCGACATCGAGCCCGCGCGCGACTTCATTCCCATCCGGCGCGTGCAGGGTCCACGCGAAGCGCAGCACGTCGTGGTGGCCGTCGGGCGTGCCGGCCAGCTCGAAGCGGTGGCCGGGGAAATGCTGCTGGGCGGCGGCGATCAGGGCGTCGATGCCGTCGTGGCCGGCGCCGTCCATCATCGGGTCGAGGTAGCGGGCGTCGAGCGTGAACAGGCGCGCCACGAGGGCGCCGCGTTCGGAAGCATTGCGTTCGTTCCAGGCTGCGAGGTACTGGCGGGCGAGCGAATCTGCGCGTTCCATGATGTTCTCCGTTTCGGTTGGGGTGGATGACGGGACCCATTCTGCGCGGCGCAGCCGGAGGCGGCGATTACCAGCCAGGTAATCAAGACAGGGCGGAGGGATGGGCGCAAGGTAGGCCGCGCAGGCCACCACACGCGCTCAAGTGCGGCGTGCAAGGTAAAATCGTACGATAATAGTAATCATGCAATGTACGTGGAATGCACCGATCCGCCGTCAGACTGTCGAACCTACATGCCCACCAAGACCGCAGCCAAGGCCGATCCGGCCTACGAAGTGAAGAAGTCTCCGATCCACGGCAACGGCGTCTTCGCCCGGCGCCACATCGATGCCGGCGAGCGCATCATCGAATACCGCGGCGAGCGCATCAGCTGGGATGAAGCGACCGAGCGCGCGGCGATGGCCGGCGGCCCGGTCAACCACACCTTCTACTTCAGCCTGAACGACGGCCGCGTGATCGACGGAGGACGGCGCGGCAACGACGCGCGCTGGATCAACCATGCCTGCACCCCGAACTGCGAAGCCTACGAGGAGGACGGGCGCGTCTACATCCACGCGCTGCATCCGATCGAGCCGGGCCAGGAGCTGAACTACAATTACGCGCTCATTTATGATGAGCGCCACACGCCGGCGTTGAAGAAACTCTTCGCCTGCCGCTGCGGCACGCCTGGGTGCACCGGCACCATGCTCGCACCCAAGCGCCGCCAGAAGAAAAAGGCCTGAAGCCAAGGAAACAAGCACAACCATGAAGCCCATCGTCCGCAGTCTGCTCGAAACCGATCTTTATAAATTCACGATGTGGCAGGCGCTGCTGCACCGGCATCCGAACGCCCATGGCGAATACGAATTCCGCTGCCGGAACGAGCCGGCCTATCCGCTCGCCGAACTGAAAGAGGAGGTCGAGCGCGAACTCGACCACCTGTGCGAGATGCTGTTCACCGAAGAGGAGGTCGACTACCTGCGCGGCCTGCGCTTCATCAAGAGCGACTTCGCCGACTTCCTCACGGTGTTCCGCTTCCAGCGCAAGTTCATCACGGTGGAAACCGACGGCCCGCACCTGCGCATCCGCGCGGTCGGCCCAGTGGTGCACGTGATGGGCTTCGAGATCTACGTCCTCTACATCGTCAACGAGCTCTACTTCCGCCGCTTCGACCAGCAGCACGCATTGACCGAGGCAAGGAAGCGCCTGGCCGACAAGATCGAGCAGTTCCGCGCCTTCGACCTGGAGCCGAAGCGCGCCAATTCCTTCGCCTTCTTCGACTTCGGCGTGCGCCGCCGCTTCTCGGGCGAATGGCAGGACGAGGTGGTCGCAACCCTGGCGCGCGAGCTGCCCCAGTTCTTCAAGGGCACCTCGAACGTCTACCTGGCGCGCAAGTACAACCTGGTGCCGATCGGGACCATGGCGCACGAATACATGCAGGCCTTCCAGTCCTTCGGCGTGCGCCTGCGCGACTTCCAGAAGGCGGCGCTGGAAGACTGGGTGCAGGAATACCGGGGCGACCTGGGCACGGCGCTGACCGACGTGGTCGGCATGGACGCCTTCCTGAACGATTTCGACCTGTATTTCGCCAAGCTCTTCGACGGCCTGCGCCACGATTCTGGCGATCCGCTCGAGTGGGGCGAAAAGGCGCTGGCGCACTACGCCAAGCTGCGCATCGACGCGCGGACCAAGCGCCTGGTGTTTTCGGACGCGCTCACGGTGCCGAAGGCGCTCGCCCTGTACCGCCACTTCGCCGACCGCGTCATGCTGGGCTTCGGCATCGGCACCCAGCTCACCAATGACACGCCCTACAAGGCCCTGAACATCGTCATGAAGCTGGTGCGCTGCAATGGCCAGCCGGTCGCCAAGCTGTCCGACACGCCGGGCAAGTCGCAGTGCACCGACGAGACCTTCCTGGCCTACCTGCGCCAGGTGTTCAACCATCCCGAGCAGAAGGAGGTGAAGGCATGAAGCGCGCGCTTCTCCTGGTGTCGGCGGCGCTGGCGCTGCCGGCCCTTGCGGCCCCGGGGGCCGAGGACCCGGCCGGCGCCATCGAGGGCGTCTACAAGCGCCGCTTCATGAACACCATCAATGCCGGTCCCGACCGTCCGGCCGAGCGCTACCTGGCCGAGGACGTGGTCGAGTTCGTGCGCGAGGACGCGGACCACGTCTACCTGCGCGCCCACCTCGAATTCGCCAACGGCCACATGTGCGGCGTCTGGGGTATTGCCCAGCGCGAGGGCGAGGACTTCGTCTACCGCCAGCAGCAAAGCGTCGTGCCGGGCGAAGCGGCGTGCACGCTGCGCGTGAAGGTCACGCCGGGGAACATCCTGCTCGACGACCGTGACGCGGCCGGCACGCCCACCTGCCGTGCCCAATGCGGTGCGCGCGGCAGCCTGAGCGGCTACAGCATCGAGCGCAAGGCGCGCCGTCCTATCCGCTACATGAACCGGGTAAAGGAATCGCGCCAGTACCGCGAGGCGGTGCACGAGTTCCAGGGGATGCAGCCGCCACGCTATTGAAGTCAGGGGCGTAGCCGGCGCCGCCGGTCTGGTATGCTTGAGCATTGCAGTTCCCGCCAGGCCGGCGCACGCCGTCCGCAGTCACCGACAAGGAGATCGTCTTGAAAGCCATCGCCGCACTCGTGTTTTCCGCCGCTGCCGTCGCGGCCCCCATCCTGCACGCGCAGGAAGCGCCGCAAATCGCTCCGGCTGTCGAAGCCGCCACCCGCTGGCTTGCCGTGATGGACGCCGGCAAGACCGCCGAAGCCTGGGACCAGGGCGCGCCCGTGATGCAGGCCGCCATTACCCGCGACACCTGGAACCAGGTCGGCACCCAGGCCCGCTCGCCGCTGGGTGCGGTGAAGTCGCGCAAGCAGACTTCGGCCACCTTTACCAAGACCCTGCCGGGCGTGCCGGAAGGCGAGTACGTGGTGATCCAGTACGCCACCGACTTCGCCAACAAGGCCGGCATGACGGAAACCGTCGTGCCGATGCGCCTGCCCGACGGCAGCTGGAAGGTGACGACCTACCTCATTCGCTGACCAGTTTCCACAACTGGGTCGGCAGCGCGGCCGGGGCGTCGGGCTTGAAGAAAGCGGAGTCCTGGATGTGCGAGGTCGTCACATAGACGGTGCCGTCCGGACCCTGGGCAAAGGTGTCCGGCCAGCGCAGGCGTTCGTCCTGCACCACGGTGCGGATGGCCGCCTGCGCGCCTTCGCCGAGGTCGCGTGCGCGGACGGCATCGACTTCGACCGAGGTCAGCAGCATGACGTTCGTACCGCGCGGGATCAGCAGGCCGTCCGCGACCTCGTTCAGGCCGTAAGGCTCGACGCTGCCCGACACATCCTCGCCGTGCATGCCCGCGCCATGCAACACGTCAGTCGGAATGCGGTACAGGGTGTCGCCCTTGATCGCCTGCCAGTACAGGTACCGGCCGTCGTCCGACAGCTCGATGCCGTCGGCCGAGAACTCGACGCCGCGCCCGTCCGGCCGGCGCAATTCCTTGCCGTCGGCCTTCACGTTCAGGCCTTTCTTCATCTGGGTCGATTCGTCGCCGTCGAGCAGGCGCACCGGCTTGCCGGCGGCCAGGTCGACCACCACGATGGCGCCGACCACGCCGGAATCGGTGATGTAGGCGTATTTGCCGTCAGGGGAGAAGCGCACGTCGTTCAGGTAGGAGCCCTGCGGCGCCACGTCCTCGTCGAAAGCGATGGTGCGCGTCACCCTATCGCTGGCCAGGTCGATCTGCACGAGTTTCGCGCCGCCCGAGACCAGGTGGCTTTGCGCCGGCGCGGCCGGGTCGAGCACCCACAGGCTGCCGCGGCCGTCGGCGACCACGCTCTGCACGCAGACCCAGTGGTTCCCGGGATCGATCTCGTCCTTCTTCGCATTGCGCCAGGCATTCCATTCGGCGTCCGGATAGGGCTTCAGGCCGCCGTCGGGCAACAGCTCGGCGACCGACACCGCCGTGTCCTCGGTCCAGCGCGGGAAGTTCACGAAGATGCGGTTGTTCTCCGAGACCGAGACCCCGGTGACCTGGTGGTCGAACGCGGCCACCTGTTCGATCGTGAATCGGCCTTGCTTGAAGTCCGGCGCGGGTGCCTGGTCGCTCATGGGTTTCCTTTCGAATATGGGTTCATGCCGCCTTGCGCAGCTTGCGCTGGCTGGATGCAGGCGGCGTCGGGTTTTCCTGTTCGTGTTTCAGGCGCTGCTGGAGCATGGCCAGCACCGCCGCCTCCTCGGGCTGCAGCGCGTGCAGGTCTTCGCTCAGTTCCTGCTCGGTGCGCTCGCGCAGGGCTTCGAGCACGCTGCCTTCCAGGTAGGCATCGAGCACGGCCGGGTGCACGTAGCACTTGCGGCAGACCGAGGGCGTGTTGCCCAGCCTTTCGGCCACCGACTCGATGGCGCGCACGATGTTCTTCTTGGCCTGGGTTTCGGAATCGAACTTCTCGAATTCCTGCAGGGCCAGCGCCGCCAGCACCGTGCCCGACCAGGTGCGGAAATCCTTGGCCGTATAGTCTTCGCCGGTAATGGCGCGCAGGTAATCGTTGACGTCGCTCGAGTCGATGCTGTGGGTTTCGCCTTCCTCGTCGACGTACTGGAACAGTTCCTGGCCGGGCAGGTCGCGCGAGCTGCGGATGATGCGCGCCAGGCGCCGGTCGTGGACGTGGATCTTGTGGTAGACCCCGCTCTTGCCGCGAAAACGGAACTCGACGTCGCTGCCGTCGACCTTCACGTGGCGGTTGCGCAGGGTGGTGATGCCGAAGGATTTGTTGGTACGCGCATATTCCTCGTTACCGACCCGCATCATCGTCGCTTCCAGCAGGTAGACGATGGTCGCCAGCACCTTCTCGCGCGGCAAGCCGGGCAGCTTCAGGGCGCGGTCGACCTCGGCGCGGATCGTGGGCAGGGCCTTGCCGAAGTTGATCATGCGCTCGTACTTCACCTCGTCGCGCACGTTGCGCCATTTGGCGTGGTAGCGGTATTGCTTGCGTCCTTTCGCGTCGCGCCCGGTGGCCTGCAGGTGGCCGTTGGCCTCGGGGCAGATCCAGACATCCGTCCAGGCCGGCGGAATCACCAGCGACTTGATGCGCTTGAGCGTGGCCTCGTCCTCGACCGGCTCGCCTTTCGCGTCGAAGTAGCGGAAGGCTGCGCCTTCTCCTTCGCCCTCGCGTTCGCGCCGGATGCCCGGCTTGCTGTCGGTGACGTAGCGCAGGCCCGCGGCCTTGGCGGCGGCGGGCGGGTCTGCGAGGGGAAGCGAATTGTCTGCGGCTTGGTCGGCGCTCATCGTGTGTACCGGTCAGGAGTGGTGCATACGGAGCGATCTTACGCTTTTGGGGAGGGCGCACTGTACGGGACATAACGCAGGCGCCGTGGTTCGTGCGCCTGGTTCCTGGCCGGGACTTGTTGGCGATCGACAGTGCTTGAGCAGGTGGTGGCCATGAGCGACCAGAGGTCGTCGGGGAGAAGCGATTGGGGCCCGGTAGCAGTCGGACTGCGAACATGACCGCCATCTTGCTGCCGGCACTGGGGCGGGTACGTTCGCTAGTGAGCCATTGAGGACTTCAATGAGGCGGAGCCGGGCGCTTGCGCCCCCTCATCCATATGCATGCGCAGGGACTGCTGACATACTGATTGGCAGCTTTCGACCAAAGCAAGCTTATGCTGCTCCACCGGCAAGCTTCGCCAATTTGAGCACCTCGCTTGATTCGATGCATTCCGGCACTTCCTTGGACAGCGCCTGCAGGTGCGGCGCTGCCAAGTGACGGTCGAGGTCGGCCTCGCTCCGCCACTCCTCGGTAAACACGAAGCGACGGGGGTTCTCGATGTCGCGATTGATCTGGTAGCTGATGCAGCCTTCTTCGCGCAGCGTCGTGTCGACGACGCCCCGGAAGAGTTGTTCGAGTTTCTGTTCAAAACCGGGTTTGGCGACGAAGATGGCAACGACGGACAAGGTCATGGCGGTTCCTGAAGGTGAGCGGCCGATAAGGGTGGCACAGTAATTCGCGCTTGCCGGGCGCCCGATCTGCCTGGCAGCGCATCGGAATCGATGCACGCTCTGGTATCGGCTGCTGCCGGGGAAAGGAAGACACGAAGGACCCAAAGGAGACACCGACTGGCAAACAACGGTAGCCTTATAGCTCGACGAAATCTGCCGTTTCTGCGTCGTAAAAGCGGGCATCGAGCGCACTACAAATTGACCTGATAGCTTTCATTTCGGTCTCGCCCCACACTCCCGACACCGAAATGACGCGTGGAACGGCGCATTCATCCTCACTCTCAACGTTGATCGTTAGAGCAGGGACTTCGCCTGACATTGTCTGCATGGCGACGTCTACGACCTGTTCCACAAAGTCGCGTGGCCCGAGCGGGCCTGGGACAAAGTCCGTAGGCAGGGCGCCGACCTGGCCGTCCGCCCTGAAGATCAAACCGGTGCTGCTCATCGTCTCCTACCTCGTGATTTCAGGTCCACGAAACATGTGCTTCTAGTCAATAGCGGACGGTTGGAATGGCCCAGTGCATGATGTTGTTGCTTGCAGAGCGGAGTCGGGGTTCGTCAGGCATGCTTACTTGTAGCAGCAGTTACCTGTGCCAGAAGCGGTCGACCGCCCTCCAGGCAGCCATGGGCTTCCCGGATATGAGCGGCCTGCCGAGGAACTTGTCCTATCTATACCTCGCCTCAACCAAATCTATCTCCCTCAACAACTTGCGCGCAATATCGTCCGACACCTTGCGCTGATGTGTCAGCTCCAGGATCGCCTTGCGCTCGGCCTGCAGCGCGGCCAGGCGGTATTCCTTCTCGGCCTGTTCGGCCACGCGGATGCGCGAAGGCTCGTTCGGCCCGGTGCCGCCGCCCAGGCGGTGTTCGTACACGCCGCGCACGTGGTCGACCGCGCTGGCGTGGATGTCGGCATGCTCGCTCTCGCCGAGGTGGCTGTGGCCGGTGCGTTCGATCGCCGCGATCGCCGCCACCGCCGCGTTGTGGCGCGCCAGGTCTTCCTGGGCGGCCTCAGTGGTTTCCTCCGGCACCTCGAGTCCGCGCAGCACCCGCGGCAGGCCGACGCTGGCGACGATCAGGGAGACGATGATCACGGCGCTGGCGAAGAAAATCACCAGGTCGCGCGCCGGGAAGGGCGCGCCGCCGGGCAGGGCCAGCGGCAGGGTCAGGACGCCGGCCATGGTGATCGCACCGCGCACGCCGGCCAGCGAGGTCGCCAGCACCAGGCGGAAGTTCGGCTTGTAGACCTTCTGGCCCTGGAGCCGGGCGGTGAGCAGGGTCAGGCGCAGCGAGACCCAGACCCACAACAGGCGCAGCAGGATCAGCGCCAGGCTGATGAGGAGCGCGATGCCGAACAGGGTCCACGGAGTCAGCGCCGCTTCGGGGCCGGCGTAGCGCAGCGCGCGTTCGATGATCTCGGGCAGCTGCTCGCCCAGCAGCACGAACATCACGCCGTTCAGCGAGAACTGCACCGTGTCCCAGACCACGGCGCGGCGCACGCGGGTGGTGGCCAGCGCCCGGCCGGACAGTTCGACATAGCTCATCGTGACGCCGGCCGCGACCGCGGCCAGGATGCCCGAGGCTTCGAGATGCTCGGCCGCGAGATAGGCGCCGAAGGGCAGCAGCAGGTTCACCAGGATGGGCGAGCCGGGCTCCTCGCCGAAGCGCTGGCCGATCACGCGCTGGACGAACGAGACCGCGACCGTGATCGCCACGCCGCAGGCGATGCCGGCCAGCGCCACCCATAGAAATGTGACCGAGGCCGAGGCCAGGGAGAAGGCGCCGGTCATGGCGGCCGCCACCGCGAAGCGGAAGCACACCAGGCCGCTGGCGTCGTTGAGCAGGGATTCGCCCTCGAGGATGTGCATCAGGCGGTGCGGTACGTGGATGCGCGCGGTAATGGCCGACACCGCAACCGGGTCGGTTGGCGCGACGATGGCCGCCAGGGCAAAGGCGACCGCCAGCGGAATTGTCGGTACAAGCCAGTGGATCAGGAAGCCGGCGCCGACCACGGTGAAGACCACCAGGCCCAGGGCCAGCTCGAGGATGGTGCCCTTGTCGCGGAACAGCCCGATCTTGGGGATGCGCCAGCCGTCCAGGAACAGCAGCGGGGGCAGGAACAGCAGGAAGAAGATTTCGGGGTCGAGCGTCACACCATGCCCGAACACCCCGGAGATCACCGCGCCGAGGCCGATCTGCACCAGCGGCAGCGGGACCCCGAAGGGCAGCATGCGCACCAGGTAGCCGCTACCGATTACCGCCAGCAGCATCGCCAGCACCACACCTACCGAATCCATCCAGTTCTCCTCAATGTCGAGCCTCGATAATACGGCATGGACGGTCTGGCATGCTTCACGGGACGGGGCGCGTGCAGGGAAAATGGCACGGAACACCCGGCCGCTGGGCGCCGGCCGGGCAGTTCCTAGCGCGGATGATGCTGCGCCGCGGCTTCGGCCAGCAGGTCGGACAGCTCGACCGTATTGACGGGCTTGACCATGTAATGGTCGAAGCCGGCGGCGAGCGCGGCTTCGCGGTCCTGCTGGCGTCCATAGCCGGTCATGGCGATCAGGGTGGCGCCGGTCGCCTGCGGCAGGCGGCGCAGGCGGCGCGCCAGCTCGTTGCCGTCGAAATCGGGCAGGCCGATGTCGAGCAGGCAGACGTCGGGCGCGAACACCCGCGCCACGTCGACGGCGTCGGCCGCGCAGTAGGCGATCTCCACGGTGTGGCCGGCCGCGCCCAGGAACAGCTGCAGGGTGTGCACGGCGTCGAGGTTGTCGTCCACCAGCAGCACCTTGAGCGGCGTCGCCGCCTTGGCCTGGCCGCGGGTCTGGGCCACCGTCAGCGGCAGTTCCTGGGTATGGCGCGGCAGGCGCACGGTGAAGGTGCTGCCCTTGCCCAGGCCTGGGCTCTCGGCCTTGACGGTGCCGCCATGCAGCTCGACCAGGCTCTTGGCCAGCGCCAGGCCCAGGCCCAGGCCGCCCTGCGAGCGGTCCGGGGTGCGCTCGGCCTGGGTGAACAGGTCGAACACGCGCGCCACCAGCTGCGGCTCCATGCCGATGCCGTCGTCGAGCACGGTCAGCACGTAGTCGGGGCCATCCTGGAACAGGCGCAGCTCGATGCGTCCGCCCTCGGGCGTGTACTTGTTCGCGTTGTTCAGCAGGTTCGCCACCACCTGCACCAGGCGCTTGTGGTCGCCCTTGACGGTGGCCGCCTCGTGCGGCAGATCGAGCACCACGGTGTGGCGGCGGGTCGAGATCAGCGGGCGGATCTGCTCGGCGGCGTCGTCCACCACCTTGCGCAAATCCAGCACCTGGGTCGACAGCGAGACCAGGCCGCGCGTGACGCGCGAGACGTCGAGCAGGTCGTCCACCAGGCCGGTCATGTGCTCGACCTGGCGCGCGATGATGGCGCAGGTCTGGGTGATCTGGGCGTTGTCCGAGTGTAGTAGTTTCAACAGGTGCGCGCCGGTGCTGATCGGCGCCAGCGGGTTGCGCAGTTCGTGCGCCAGCATCGCCAGGAATTCGTCCTTGCGCTGGTCGGCTGCGCGCAGCTCGCGCTCGGCCAGGCCGCGCGCCGCTTCCTTCTTCTGCAGGGTGGCCGCCATCTCGTCCAGGGCCTCGGCCAGCTGGCCGATCTCCTCGCGTTCGTAGGCGATGCCCGAACGGGCGTCGAGGTCGCCGGCCGCGATGCGGGTGGCGGTGTCCTTCAGCTTGCGCACGCGCTGCACGATCAGCACGTCGCCCGCCAGCCAGGCGGCCAGCAGGGCCAGCATGGTGGTGGCCAGCAGGCCGACCAGCGACATCATCTGGGCGCGGCGCGCGCCGGCGGTTACGGTCTCGGTCGGGATCCCGATCGTCACCGTGTAGTCGGTCAGGGCCGGTCCGCCCACGCGGGCGAAGGTGTGCAGGCGCTCGACGCCGTCGTCGTCGCGCAGCACGAGCGCGCGCCGGCCGGCGCTGTGCATCGCGTCGCGCATGCGGCTCGATACCCGGGTGCCGAACCAGCGCTCGGGGTCGGGGCGGCGCGAAATGATGGTGCCGTTGGCGTCGGTGGTCACCAGCACCGAGCCCGGCGGCAGGTTGATGTCGTTGACGAAGGTGTCCAGGCCCGCCAGGTCCATTGCCGCGAACACGACCGCGACCACGGTGCCGGAGCGGTCGATCACGGGGTAGGTCAGGTTGATGGTGTGGCGCCGGATCACGCGGCCGAAGACGTAGTCGCCGGCGATGAAGCGGCGCTCGGCAATTGCGCGCTTGAAGTGGCTGCGGTCGCCCAGGTTCACCGGATGCAGCATCGGCACCGCGCTGCAGCTGACTTCGCCGTTCAGCTGGATCAGGCCGAAGTTGACATAGCCTTCATTGCGGTCGAGCACGTCCGCGAGCAGGGCGTTGCAGCCGCTCGTGGGGCCGAGCAGGTCGGGCACGCTGGCCAGGTCGACCAGGATCTGGCGCGCGCGCTCGATCGACTGCGCCTCGTTGGCGGCAGCCAGGTTGGTCAGGCGCCGCAGGTTTTCCTCGGACGCCTGGACCGCCTGTTCGCGCTCGCGCAGGCCGCCGACGATCGTCATCACGGCCAGCGGCAGGATCGCCAGCGCGACCAGCAACATCAGCCTGCTGCGCAGGCTGTTGAGCCGGAAGAAGCCGCCGGGCGGGTTCATTTTTTGCGGGCAGCGAACCTGTCGCCGAAAGCGATCACGCGCCGTACGCCTTCCATCAGCGTGGCGACATCGTCCGAGATATAGCCGATCCGGATG
This sequence comes from Massilia sp. UBA2709, assembly GCA_002354135.1. Lineage (GTDB taxonomy): Bacteria > Pseudomonadota > Gammaproteobacteria > Burkholderiales > Burkholderiaceae_D > Telluria. The sequence continues at coordinate 17,856 of DEKZ01000409.1, forward strand.
TAGCCCGGCACGCCGAGCGCGTCGCCCGGCATGATCGCCACTTTCTCTTCTTCGATCAGCGCTTCCGAGAAAGCGACCGTGTCATGGGTGATGGCGCGGACGTCGCCCCACAGGTAGGGGCCGGAATCCGGGCTCTCCATGACGATCCACGGCACTTCCTTGAACTTGCGGACCACCATGTCGCGGCGTTCGCGGTAGTCGTCGATCATGTGCCGCTGCACGCCGGCCTCGAAGGCGGCGACGGTGGCGACCTGGGACAGGTGCGAGGCGGCGGCCGTGATCGGGCCCTGCAGGGTCTGCATGGCGCCGACCAGGGGCGCCGGGGCCAGCGCGAAACCGATGCGCCAGCCCATCATGGCGTAGCTCTGCGAGGCCGAGAAGATGGTCACCACGCCCAGCGCGCGCCAGTCGCACAGCGACGCGAAGCTGGTGTGGACCGGACCGAAGGACAGGTGCTCGTAGCTTTCGTCGATGATGACCTGGGCGCCGGTCTGCGTCACCCAGTCGCGGATGTGTTCGAGTTCGGCGCGGGTGTAGACCTTGCCGGTCGGGTTGTGCGGGTTGTTGATGATGACGATGCGGGCCGGCTCGTAAGTGGCCAGGACCGCGGGCGTGATCTCATCCGGGAGGTCGACCAGCACCGGGCGCAGGCCGAGCAGCTGGCAGGTGGCGACGTAGGCCGGCCAGTGCGGCTTGAAGACCAGCACGCTGTCGCCCGGATCGCTCATCGCGTAGAGCGCCTCGTACAGCGCCTGCTTGGCGCCGTTGGTGACGATGACTTCGTCGGGGCGCGCTTCCACGCCGTTTTCCTTGCGCAGCTTGGCGCACAGGCGTTCGCGCACGTCGAGCGCGCCGACCACGCTGGTGTAAGGCATGGTGCGTACCTGTTCGACCGCGCCGCCGACGGCGTCGAGCACCGTGGCGGGAGCGGGGAAGTGCGAGATCGCGATCGAGAAATCGATCACTTCCTGGCCTTCGTTACGCATGGTTTCGACGCGACCGTGCATGGCAGTGGTCGCCAGGGGCCGTGAATTGGCAATCCGTTGTGAGATCTTCATCGTTCTTATCGAGTTAGGTTATCGGTTGCAACTGTGTCTCAAATGTGTCGGCCCGGCACAACATTTCTTGATTGTACTAAATTCTGGGGCGCGCACGACAGCCAATCGAACTGTCAGCGCATTGTCTGGTGGGGGACGTGGAAGTATTTGACATCTAAACTATTTGCTCATCTAATATGCTGTAGAAAAGACAACCGGAGCCGCAATGAAGATCGTGTGCGTGGGAGGGGGACCGGCCGGCCTGTATGCCGCACTGCTGCTCAAGCAGGACGATCCTGCGCACGAGGTGACGGTGGTCGAACGCAACGGCCGTGACGAGACCTTCGGCTGGGGCGTAGTGTTTTCGGACCAGACCCTGGGCAATCTGGAAGCGGCCGATGCGCCCACCGCGCGCGCGATTCTGAAAGCGTTCAACCACTGGGACGATATCGCCATTCATTTCAAGGGCCGCTGCGTCAGCTCGAGCGGCCACGGTTTCTGCGGCATCGCGCGCAAGCGCCTGCTTGCCATCCTGCAGGCGCGCTGCGAGGAGCTGGGCGTGCGGCTCCTGTTCGATACCCCGGTCGATGACGAACTGGCGCTGGCGCGGCGCTTCCAGGCCGACCTGGTGCTGGCCGGCGACGGCATCCACAGCCGCATCCGTACCCGCCACGCCGCCACCTATCAGCCCCAGCTCGAGCAGCGCCACTGCCGCTACGTATGGCTGGGCACCACGAAAAAGTTCGACGCCTTCACTTTTGCGTTCGAGCATACGCCTCAAGGCTGGTTCCAGGCGCACGCCTACCAGTACGACGGCGAGACCTCCACCTTCATCGTCGAGACGCCGGAACCGGTCTGGCGCGCCAGCGGACTGGAAGAACTCGGGGTCGACGCCACGCTGGCCTTCTGCGAGCGCCTGTTCGCGCCCCATCTCGACGGCCACCGCCTGATGGCGGCCTCCGGCCACGTGCGCGGGTCGGCCATGTGGACGCGTTTTCCGCGCATCGTCTGCCGCGAATGGGTGCACTGGGAAGAGGTCGACGGCCGGCGCGTCCCGCTGGTGCTGATCGGCGACGCCGCCCACAGCGCCCACTTCTCGATCGGCTCGGGCACCAAGCTGGCGCTGGAAGACGCGATCGAACTGGCGCGCCGCTGCGCCGGCCGCGAGGTTGCCGATCTGCCCCAGGTGCTCGAGGGCTACCGCGAGGCGCGCGCGGTCGAAGTGCTCAAGCTGCAAAGCGCCGCCCGCAACTCGATGGAGTGGTTCGAGAACGTCGAGCGCTACAGCGCCATGGAGGCCGAGCAGTTCGCCTACTCGCTGCTCACGCGCAGCCAGCGCCTGTCGCACGAGAACCTGCGCCTGCGCGACCCCGGCTATGTGGCCGGCTTCGAGCGCTGGCTGGCGGAACGCGCCTGCGCCCAGGCCGGCCTGGCGCTGCCGGCCG
>DEKZ01000278.1:0-376 GCA_002354135.1 Massilia sp. UBA2709
GCCGGCTCCGAAGATCAAGCCCAAGGCCAAGCCCGCGCCGAAGGAAAAGTCGCTGTTTGACGCGCTGATGGACAACATCGTCTACATCGGCGCCGGCGCGGCCGTGCTGCTCCTGGCGGCGCTGGGCGTGTCGCAGCGCCGCCGTAAGCAGGCTGCGCCGAAGGCCGCCGCGGCCGAGCCGACCATCCTCGGCGCCGCGGCCCAGCCGTCCGGCCAGGCGCTGTTCGCCGAGACCGGCGGCCAGAGTGTCGACACCAACGACAGCGTGTTCAACTCCAGCTTCGCGCCGTCGGCGAGCCAGCTNGACACCAACGAGGTCGTCCCGCTGTCCGAGGCCGAGCTCTACCTGGCCTATAACTTCGACACCCAGGCCGAG
>DEKZ01000278.1:549-930 GCA_002354135.1 Massilia sp. UBA2709
AAGGACGTGCGCGCCTTCGAAACCCAGGCCACCGAGCTGTACAGCCTCACGGGCGGCAAGGGCGACGAATGGGCCCAGGCCGCAGCCATGGGGCATGCCCTCGACCCGGCCAACCCGATGTACGCCACCGCGGCCGGCACCGGCATCGGCGCGGGCGCGGCCGTCACCGGTGCAGCGTTCGCCGCAGGCGCCGCTGGCGCTGCCGCCGCGCTCGAGCCCGAAGCGAATCCGCAAAGCCTGCTCTCCCAGCAGCTCGAACAGGCCTTCCGCAACCGCGGCGAGAGCAGCGAGATCATCGAGCCGGCCGCGACCCTGGACGCCGTCACCGGCGCCCCGCTCGACACCAGCTTCAACCTCGACAGCCTGGGCTTGAACAGCGAC
>DEKZ01000278.1:1100-10692 GCA_002354135.1 Massilia sp. UBA2709
CAGAAGGCAAGGCGGACGCCAAGGCGGACGACAACCTCCTCGACTTCGACCTGGGCGGCCTGAGCTTCGAGCCGGTCCAGGCGCTGGATGCGGCCCCGGCCGGGCGCAACGACGCCACCGCCGTGCCGGACCTGCAGTTCGACATGGAGCCGTTCGCGCCGCTGGAACCGGCTGCCGCCACGACCGCCGCGGCCCCGGCCGCCAGCCTCGACGACCTGTCCTTCGACATGGATTTCAACGCGCCGGCGACGCCATCGGCCACCGCGCAGCCAGCCGCCGCCGAGCCGGCCCCGGCGGACGAGGACGACGGTTTCGTGCTCGACCTGTCGAGCAGCGGCCCGACGACCGACATCGACATGGCCCAGCTGGCCAAGGAATTCGAACTGCCGCCGCTGCCGGAAGTGCCGCAGACTCCGCAGTCATCCGATCTGAAGGATCCGCTGTTCGACCTCGACGCCATGGACTTCAGCCTGGCCGACGACGCGCCGGTGACGCCGGCCACCCCGGCGAATCCGGCCACCTTGAAACAGGACTTCGACTTCCCGGCCGACCTCGACTTCGCCACCGCAGGTACGACCCCGGCAGCCGCCGAGGCGCAGGCGCAAACGCAGGCCAAGGATCCGCTGTTCGACCTCGACACCATGGACTTCGGCCAGCCGGCGGCGCCCGCCGCGCCGCAGGACGACCCGTTCGCGCTGCCGGAGGTGCCGGCCATCCCGAATCCGGGCACCCCGGTGCCGCGCTTCGACATGTCGGGTTTCGACCTCGACCTGCCGGCGAGCGACGTCGCGACTGAAGCCGCGCCGCAGGAGCAGGGCGCAGCCGTGGAGCTGACCCCGGCCCAGATGGAGATGGAGACCAAGCTCGATCTCGCCATCGCCTACCAGGAGATCGGCGACAAGGAAGGCGCGCGCGAGCTGCTAGATGAAGTCATCAAGGGCGGCAGCGGCGAGCAGGCCAGCCGTGCCAGCGCCATGCGCGCAAAGCTGGCGTAATGCGTGGCTTGATGCCTAGCGTGAGGCGCATCGCACTCGGACTCCAGTATGTCGGCACCGGCTGGAATGGGTATCAGAAACAGCCGACCCGCGACACAGTGCAGGACGCCCTCGAGATCGCGCTCGAGAAGTTCGCCTGCACCCCTTTGCACACGACCTGCGCCGGCCGCACGGACGCCGGCGTGCATGCGGTCGAGCAGGTGGTCCACTTCGACACCGAACTGAACCGCTCGATGCAGAGCTGGGTGCGCGGCACGAATACCTTCCTGCCCGATTCGATCTCGGTGCGCTGGGCGGCCGAGGTGCCGCCCGACCTCGAGGGCAACCAGTTCCACGCGCGCTTCTCGGCGCGCGCGCGCACCTATCACTACGTCCTGTACAACAACCCGAATCCCTCGGCGCTGCTGGCCGGACGCGCCGGCTGGGTGTTCCGTCCGCTCGACGTCGATTGCATGCGCGCCGCCGCCCGCCACCTGATCGGCCTGCACGATTTTTCGTCCTTCAGGGCCTCCGGCTGCCAGGCGAACACGCCGGTGAAGGACATGCAGGAAATCTCGATCGAGCGGCGCGGCGACATCATCGTCTTCACCGTGCGCGCCAGCGCTTTTCTCCACCACATGGTGCGCAACATCGTCGGCGCACTGATCTACGTCGGCACCGGCCGCAACGAGCCGGACTGGATGGCCGAGGTGCTGGCCGCGCGCGACCGCGACGCCGCCGCACCCACCTTCATGCCGGACGGCCTGTACTTCGCGAAAATCGATTACGATCCGAAGTGGGGGCTGCCGCAGGAGGCGCTCTCGCCCTTGCCCTGGTTATAAGTTTCTAAGTTTTTCCATGAATCGTACCCGCGTCAAAATCTGCGGCATCACCCGCGAACAGGATCTTCTTGCCGCGGTCGATGGCGGCGCCGACGCGCTCGGCTTCGTGTTCTATCCGAAGAGCCCGCGTTACCTCACGACCGAAGCGTTTGCCGGACTCGGTCCGCGCATTCCTCCTTATGTCAGCTCGGTGGCCTTGTTCGTCAACGCCACGGTGGAAGAGGTGAGGGAGGTGGTCGCGGCGGCCCCGGTCGCCTTGCTGCAGTTTCATGGCGACGAAACCGCTGAACAATGCGCGCAGATCGCGGCTGCCGTGAAGCGTCCTTTCGTGCGTGCCTACCGCGTCAAGCCGGACACGACCCACAATGAGCTGCTAGAATGCGAACTCGCATACCGCGCCGCCAGTCCCTGGTTCTCGAGCCTGTTGCTCGACGCTTACGTGGACGCCTACGGCGGTGCAGGAAAGGTCTTCGATTGGTCTCTTATCCCAAAAGAGCTCGCGCCTCGGGTCGTTTTGAGTGGTGGGTTGAGCGTGCAGAACGCGACTGAAGCGGTGGCAAGCGTACGCCCCTACGCCGTCGACATCAGCAGTGGTGTCGAGCAAGCCAAGGGGATCAAGGACGCCCGCAAGATCGCGGCCTTCATTGCCGCGGTGCGGGCAGCCGATGCCATCATCGAAAGCGAGCACGATCATGAAAGACAACAACCTGACCCGAGGAACTGAGGGCGCCGCCGCCGCATTGTTCCAGACCCCTGATTACCAACTGCCCGACGCGCGCGGCCACTTCGGCCCCTATGGCGGCAGCTTCGTCGCCGAGACCCTGTCGCACGCGCTGAACGAGCTGAACGAGGCTTATGCCCGTTTCTCGACCGATCCCGAATTCCTCGAGGAATTCCGCTACGAACTGGCCCATTTCGTCGGCCGTCCGTCGCCGGTCTACCACGCGAAACGCTGGTCCGAACTGGCCGGCGGCGCGCAAATCTACCTCAAGCGCGAAGACCTGAACCACACCGGCGCCCACAAGATCAACAACGTGATCGGCCAGGCCCTGCTGGCGCGACGCATGGGCAAGAAGCGCATCATCGCCGAGACCGGCGCCGGGCAGCACGGCGTGGCCACCGCCACCATTTGCGCCCGCTTCGGCATGGAATGCGTGGTCTACATGGGCAGCGAGGACGTCAAGCGCCAGGCCCAGAACGTCTACCGCATGAAGCTGCTGGGCGCGACCGTGGTGCCGGTCGAGTCGGGCAGCAAGACCCTGAAGGACGCGCTCAACGAAGCGATGCGCGACTGGGTCACCAACATCGAGAACACCTTCTACATCATCGGCACGGTGGCAGGCCCGCACCCGTATCCGATGATGGTGCGCGACTTCCAGTCGGTGATCGGCGAGGAGTGCCGCGTGCAGATGCCGGCCATGACCGGCCGCCAGCCCGACTACGTGCTGGCCTGCGTCGGCGGCGGCTCGAATGCGATGGGCATCTTCTATCCCTACATCGACGAGCCGGGCGTCAAGCTGGTCGGGGTCGAACCGGCGGGCGAGGGCATCGAGACCGGCAAGCACGCGGCATCGCTGAGCGCGGGCTTCCCGGGCGTCCTGCACGGCAACCGCACCTACCTGCTGCAGGATGCCAACGGCCAGATCATCGAGACCCACTCTGTCTCGGCCGGCCTGGACTATCCTGGCGTGGGCCCCGAGCACGCCTGGCTGAAGGACACGGCGCGCGCGCAGTACGTGTCGATCCTTGATGACGAAGCGCTGGCGGCCTTCCACGACTGCTGCCGCATCGAGGGCATCATCCCGGCGCTGGAATCCTCGCACGCGATCGCCTACGCGGTGAAGCTGGCGCCGACGCTGGCGAAGGACGCGATCATCCTGGTCAACCTGTCGGGCCGTGGCGACAAGGACATGCATACGGTGGCGCAAAGGATGGGGCTGGATTTCAGCTGAGCCCTTTGATCCTTCGTTGCAAATCGTTGCGCGAGCGAGCATGAGCTGGTTGAACGCGTGGGCGGCATAGCCGCCCACCCTACGTCCCTCCGATTTGCGCTTCGGGTGAACGTAGGGCAGTAGGGTGGGCGGGTCTTCCGCCCACGCGTTCAACGGACCGATGCAAAACGCCACCGCCACCGCTACCGAATACCAAGATAGAGAACACACCATGTCCCGCATCGAACAAACCTTCGCCGCCCTGCGCGAACAGAACAAGACCGGCCTCGTCACCTTCATCACCGCCGGCGACCCCGGCCCCGACCTCACCGTGCCCCTGATGCACGCCCTGGTCGAGGGTGGCGCCGACGTCCTGGAACTCGGCGTTCCCTTCTCCGACCCGATGGCCGAAGGCCCGGTCATCCAGCGCGCCTGCGAGCGCGCCCTGAAATTCGGCATCGGCCTGCCGGACGTCTTCGGCTTCGTGCGCGAATTCCGCAAGACCAACCAGGCGACGCCGGTGGTCCTGATGGGCTACGCCAATCCGATCGAACGGATCGGCCCCGACGAATTCATCCGCTGCGCCAGGGAAGCCGGCGCCGACGGCGCCATCGTCGTCGACTACCCGCCGGAAGAGTGCGAAGCCTTCGCCGACGCCATGCGTGCGAACGGTCTCGACCTGATCTTCCTGCTGGCGCCCACGTCCACGCTGGAGCGCGTCCAGCAAGTGGCGCGCTACGGCAGCGGCTTCAGCTACTATGTTTCGCTCAAGGGCGTCACCGGCGCCGGCAGCATCGATACCGAAGACGTGGCGCGCCGCGTGGCCGCGATCCGCGAACACGTGCGCCTACCGATCGGCGTCGGCTTCGGCATCCGCGACGGGCAAACGGCGAAAGCGGTCGCCTCGGTGGCGGATGCGGTCGTCATCGGCAGCCGCATCATCCAGGAAATCGAGAACGCCGGCGCCGACGCTGCCGTGCCGGCGGTGCGCGCCTTTGTCGGCGGCATCCGCGCTGCCCTGGACGAGTAGGCGAGGCAAATCGGCTTCCTTGGACTTCGGTCAATAGGGGAGCCGGGTGCGGCGCGGGTGGCGACATCAGCGGCTCGGGTAGATTGATGTTTCCCTAACTCAATATTCCCGGAGCCCCTGAAATGAAGAAACAGATCAAGTGTGTCTCGCTGGTGCAGAACGCTAAAGTGGTGGCCGCGCTGTATCTGGTGCTGTCCTTGCCGATGCTGTTGATCATGTTGGCTATCGGCGGCGTGACGAACCAGGCCGGCCTGTCCCTGGCCATCGTGCTGACTTTCGTGGTGACTTACGTTGCCGGGGGCTTCCTGATGACGCTGTTCGCGGGCTGGATCTACAACCTCGTCGCCGCGCGCGTCGGCGGGCTCGAATTCACCACCAGCGAGGTCGGCGCCGGCTGAGCGGTCGCGCCGCGCCCGGACGACAGGCCGGCTGCGGGCCAGTTCCGCAGCCGGCGCCTTCATTCAGGATCGCGGTAAGCCGCCACCTGCACCAGGTGCTCTTCCACGCACATCTTGCCCTGCCATGCCGGACGCGGTCCGGCGGCGGCGGGCGCCTTCAGGGTCAGGCGCAGGCGCGTCCGCGGCCGGTCCAGCCCCAGGTTCTCGAACACGGCGATGTTCGCCGGCCGCAGGTCGAGCTCCTGGACATCGCTGCGCACGAAGCGGTAGCCCACCGCTTCCTTGGTCGCAATAATCTCCTCGATCGTGTCGAGGGCATGGACGCCCTCGATTACTTTTTTCACCTGGGCCATTGTCCACCTCCCCACCATGGCTCACCGCATCAGGCCCGCTTGCCGGAACGCCGCCGCCATCGCCGCGAGCGCGGCCTCGCGCTGCTGCACCGTCTTGCCGCCGTCCTCGATGATCGCGTCCATCCGCGCCTTCAGCGCCAGGCGCTTGTCCATCGTGCCGCCCTTGGCCAGGTCGTCGCCGCCGAGCGCCTTCGCCACGGCCTCGATGCCGGCGTCGCTGGCGTTGCGGATCGCGTCGGTCAGGTTTTGCGCCTGGCTGGTGATGGCGGGACTGGAGCGCGGCAGCACGGCCAGGCCGGCGATCGCGGCGTCGCTGGTCTTTTCCCGCTCGGCGGACGCGGTGTTAATGAAACGTAGCGCCCCATTCAGGGTGCCCGCCATGTAGTATTCGTGCAACTGTGTCAGGGCCAGCTCGAAGGGGTACTGCTCGACGGTGGACGTGTTCAGTCCCCGGAGTATCGTCACCAGGACTTCCTTGCGGCGCGCATTCATCGTGCCCACCAGGGCGTCCATGCTCTTCTCGTAATAAAAATCCTTTTCGATCGTCTGCTTCGCGCCGCCCAGGCCGGCTGCCGCGGCCGCCAGGTTGGTCTTGGCGCGGGCGCCGCCCACCAGGGTGCCGGCAAGATTGATGGAGAGGGAGGCCAGGTCGGTCGCGGCGTCGAGCTTTTGCCGGTCTGCCGTCATCGCCCGGATGAAGGCGATATAGCGCAGGTCGATCTGGACGATGCGCCCCAGGATGAAGCGGTTGCGCGCGGCCAGTTTCGCGGCCGGGTCGGCGAGGCTGTAATACGCCTTGATGTTGGTCGCGGTGCGGAATTCGTCGTCGAGCGCACGCAGGTCGGCCTCGATGTCGAAGGAGGGATCGGGAGCGCCGCCGCCGCGCAGGGTGCGGCAGCCCGAAAGCGCCAGCGCGACGCACAGCAAGCACAACAAGGAGCCGGGCCTTTTCATGGCGTTCGCAGCCTCTGGCGGACAGATCCCTGGCGTGCGCAGGGTTCTTGCTGTTCGACCCGCGCCGGCCGCGCGAATTCCAGGCCGCGCCCGCTTGCACGACGCTGTGCGCGGGCGAGGGCCAAAATAGTGCGCCGATTCCATTGTCTTACTTGTCGGGTTGCTATCGAGTACGGTACATTAACCTAACTCAATGTTTGGACGGACGAGGCATTCCATGAAGAAGCAAGTAGTCAGTGTATCCATTCTGCAAAATGCAAAAGTGATGGGGGTCTTGTATCTCGTCATTTCCATTCCGCTCACCCTGTTCATGACGATTCCCGCGCTGCTCACCCAGGGCGCCGGCGTGTCGATCCTGGCGATGGTCTTGATGCCGCTGCTCTACACGGCGTTCGGATTCGTGTTCACCCTCATCGGCGCATGGGTGTATAACCTCATTGCAGCACGCATTGGCGGGTTCGAGTTCACCACGGCCGAGGTCGCTAAAGACTGAATTGCCTGCTGATTGTCAGAAAGCCAAGCGGTCGACAAGCCCGGCGCTAGCGGCTACACTACGCGCCACCCCAAGAATTGCCGCAAAGGAGAGAACATGAGTTGGTTGGAAAAACTGCTGCCCCCACGAATCCAGCGCTCCGATGCCGCTAACCGCAAGACCATGCCCGAGGGCCTGTGGGTCAAGTGCCCGTCGTGCGAAGCGGTCCTCTACCGCGCCGACCTCGAGTCGAACCTGCACGTCTGCCCGAAGTGCGACCACCACATGCGCATCCGTGCCCGCGAGCGCCTCGACGCGCTGCTCGACGCGGAAGGCCGCTACGACATCGGCCAGGAAACCCTGCCGGTCGACACCCTCAAGTTCAAGGACAGCAAGAAATACCCGGACCGCCTGAAGGCCGCGATGGACGCCACCGGCGAAACCGACGCGCTGGTGGTGCAGGGCGGCTCGATCATGAGCCTGCCGGTCGTGGTCGCCTGCTTCGAATTCGAATTCATGGGCGGCTCGATGGGCTCGGTCGTCGGCGAGCGCTTCGCGCGCGGCGCCCAGATCGCGCTCGAGCAGAAGGTGCCCTTCATCTGCATCACCGCCACCGGCGGCGCGCGCATGCAGGAAGGCCTGCTGTCGCTGATGCAGATGGCCAAGACCACCGCGATGCTGACCAAGCTGTCCGAAAAGAAACTGCCGTTCATCAGCGTGCTGACCGACCCGACCATGGGCGGCGTCTCCGCCTCCTTCGCCTTCATGGGCGACGTCGTGATCGCCGAACCGAAGGCCCTGATCGGCTTTGCCGGCCCGCGCGTCATCGAGAACACCGTGCGCGAGAAACTGCCGGAAGGCTTCCAGCGCGCCGAGTTCCTGGTGCAGAAAGGCGCCGTCGACATGATCGTCGACCGCCGCAAGATGCGCGAGGAAATCGCTCGCCTGCTGGCCCTGCTGCAGAACCAGCCCGCAGAGAGTATTGCTTAAACCCTTGTAGAATCACGAAACGGCCGGCCTCCGCCTTGCGGACTGCCGGCCGTTTTCTTCCCCGTTCAAGTTTTACCCGAGTTTCATTCAGACGACGATCCCATGCAAAACCTTCCCACCACCTTGCCCGACTGGCTGGCGCTGATCGAGTCGCGCCACGCCGAAACCCATATCGACATGGGCCTGGAACGCGTACGCGCCGTCAAGGAGCGCATGGGCCTGGCGTTCGACTGCCCGGTCATCATGGTGGCCGGCACCAACGGCAAGGGCTCGACCTGCGCGATGCTCGAATCGGTCCTGCTGCACGCCGGCTACCGCGTCGGCCTCTACATCAAGCCGCACTTCCTCGACTTCAACGAGCGCGCCCGCATCAACGGCGACATGGCGAGCGACGCCATGCTGGTGGATGCCTTCAACTTCGTCGAATTCCAGCGCGGCGACATCTCGCTGACCTATTTCGAATTCACCACGCTGGCGATCATGCACCTGATCTCGAAGGCCGGCGTCGACGTGGCGATCCTGGAAGTGGGCCTGGGCGGACGCCTGGACGCGGTCAACGTGGTCGACGCCGACGTGGCCATCGTCACCAGCATCGACATCGACCACGCCGACTACCTGGGCGACACGCGCGAGGCCATCGGTTATGAAAAGGCCGGCATCTTCCGTCCGGGCAAGGCCGCGATCTGCAGCGATCCGATGCCGCCCAGCACGCTCATCAAGCATGCCGAAGACATCGGCGCCGACCTGTGGCTGATCGGCCGCGATTTCAACTACCAGGGCGACCAGCAGCAGTGGAGCTATGGCGGACGCAGCCAGCGCCGCAATGCGCTGGCTTACCCGGCCCTGCGCGGCGCGAACCAGCTGCTGAACGCCTCGGCCGCCCTGGCCGCGCTCGAGGCCCTGCGCCTGCAACTGCCGGCCGGCGCACAGGAAGTGCGCACGGGCCTGGCCCTGGTCGAACTGCCGGGACGCTTCCAGGTGCTGCCGGGCCGCCCGACCACGGTGCTCGACGTGGCGCACAATCCGCATGCGGCGGCGACGCTGGCCCAGAACCTGGGCAACATGGGTTTCCATCGCTACACCTATGCCGTGTTCGGCATCATGGCCGACAAGGACATCGAAGGCGTGCTCGCGCCGATGGCCGGGCTGATCGATCACTGGTGCGTGGCCGACCTGCCGTCGCCGCGTTCGGCGAAAAGCGCGGAGCTGGCCCAGCAACTGGCTGCGCTGAAGCCGGCCGGTGCGAAAGAGGGGGACTTTTCGGTGACAAGCTTCGCCGATCCGGCCGCAGCATTTGCAAATGCCATCAGCCGTGCCGGGGAGAATGATAGAATTGTGGTCTTTGGCTCGTTCTATACCGTCGCCGGCGTGATGGCGGCCCGAAAAAACTCTCTTCACTGATTAATGACGCATGGGCTTGTTCTCGATCTTTAGTAAAAACAAGCAAGAAAGCACCGCCCAGGACAGTGGCCGTTTTTCCCGCGATGACGACAATCTCGCCGAGCGCGCCCGCGCCAAGCGTGCCGCCTACGCGGGAGAGGCCGCAGCCGCTTCGCGCCGCAGCCGCAGCGGCGGCGATCCCATGCTGCCGGAGAAGAAGCGCGCGCGCCGCCGCCTGGTCGGCGCGATCGCCCTGGCCCTGGCTGCC
>DEKZ01000201.1 GCA_002354135.1 Massilia sp. UBA2709
GAGGCGGACCTGCCGCCGGCCTCGCGGCACGGGCGCGACGGCGCGCGCTGATCCGGCGCGCTGACGTACCGTCCGGCCGCCTCAGGCGCGGCCGGACTGCCCTTCTTCCAGCCTGATGGTGCCGTGCTCGCCCGGATCGACGTCCGGGGTGCTGCCGGTCACGGCGGCCTTCGCCATCTGGAACAGGCGGACCATCTTGCTGTCGTTCGAATCCCAGTATTCTGCGCTGTGCGGCGCCACGCGCACCAGCACCACGTGCTCGTCGTCGGGGCCGTGCGGGAACCAGGCCTGGACCATCGGGTTCCACAGGGCGTGGATGCGCGCGCGGTCGACCACGCGCTCGGCGGTGCCGCTGATGGAGACGTAGAGGCTGTCGTCCGGCTGGGCGAAGCTCACGTTGACCTCGGGCTGCAGCGCGATGTTCTGCCAGAGCGGCGTGTGGATCGAGGTGTAGAACCACAGCCCGCCCTGTTCGTCGGTGTCCTGGTTGGTCATCGGGTGGCTGATCAGGTGCCCGTGCTCGTCGACGGTGGTAAACATTGCGAAGCGCATCGAGCGGATCTTGTCGGCCAGCGCGGCAGCCTGGGTGGAAGCGTTCGTTGTGGACATGGCATCCCCTTGAGAGTTGACTAAGTTGACTGAATCGCCATCCTAGTCCGCCGCCGGCGGATCATCGGTGCGGCGGCGAACGCAAGAGCGCCGTGGCGGCGGAGCTTGCGCGCTGCATGCGCGGGTTCGCTCTCCCTGGCCGGAGTTAGGCCCGTCTTTCCCGTCAAGGTTCGGTCGCGCACGTTGATGCGCCTCAGGCGCATCGAGCCGTCCCCACCGATACTGTGGCTTCGCGCGGCCGGCCGGGCCGCACCTTCGCGCACACTTGGAATGGAGGAAACGTGAGCTACCCAGGCGACGACGCCCGTCCGGCGCATTCGGACGGGCACGACAATTTCCTGCACAGCCTGGACCTGTTCACCAGGGAGCACCGGGCCGGCCACTGGGCCGGCACCTTCTCCGAGTTCATGGCCAGCATCCTGCCGGAACAGCCGCAGCGCATTGCCCGCACCTCGCATCAATACATCTGGGACATGATCCGCGCGACCTGCGTCGACGACGAATCCGGCAACGGGTCCGGCACAATGCGCTGCCGCCTGTTCGCGGACGACCTGTTCGGCATCGACGAGGCGCTCGAGCGCGTGCTCGACTACTTCAAGGCGGCCGCGAGCGGCTCCGAGGTCGGACGCCGCCTCCTGCTGCTGCTGGGACCGCCTTCAGGAGGCAAGTCGACCCTGGTCATCCTCCTCAAGCGCGGCCTCGAGGAATACAGCCACACCGACGAGGGCGCCCTGTACGCCATCGCAGGCTGTCCTGTGCGCGAGTCGCCGCTGCACCTGATTCCTCACACCATGCGGGCGGCCTTTCGCAATACCTACGGCATCGACATCGCCGGCGAGGTCTGCCCGCATTGCCGCGCGCGCCTGGAAGACCAGTTCGACGGCGACTTCCTGCGCATGCCGGTCGAGCGCTTCTTCGTTTCCGAAGCGGGCCGCAACGCCATCGGCACCTATGCGCCCCACGATCCCACGACGGCCGACCTGGCCGACCTGGTCGGCTCGGTCGACCTGTCGAAGGTGGCGCAATACGGCGACGAAGGCGATCCACGCGCCTGGTCCTGGTCCGGCGCGGTCTATGCCGCCAGCCGCGGCGTGCTGGAAATGATTGAGATCCTGAAGGTCAAGCGCGAGTTCCTCTACCTGTTATTGACGCTGACCCAGGAAAAGAACGTCAAGGTCGCGCGCTTTCCGCTGATCTACCTCGACGAGACCATCCTGGCGCACACCAACCTCGCGGAATTCCGCAAGTTCCTGCAGGAGAGCGAGAACGAGGCGCTGCTCGACCGCATGGTCATCATCCAGGTGCCCTACACCCTGAACTACCGCGACGAGGCCCGCATCTACCGCAAGCTGATCTCGTCGGCCGCGCCCGCCTTTCGCGACGTCCACCTCGATCCTCATGTGCTGCACGCGGCAGCGGTGTTCGCCATCCTCTCGCGCATCCAGGATGGCGACGACAAGGAAGTCGAACTGGTCAGGAAGGTGCGCATCCATGCCGACGAGGAAGTCGATGGCGTGAACCGCGCCGATATCCGCCGTGTCAAAGAAAAGGAAAAGGCGCCCGACGAAGGGCTGGCCGGGGTGTCGCCCCGCTTCGTGATCAATGCGTTGTCGAACGCGATCATTGGTTCGAACCAGAAGAGCCTGTCGACGATGGACGTGCTGCTGGCCCTGAAAGACGCGATCGAGAACGATGCGCGCATCGAGCCGCGGCGCAAGCGCAAGTGGGTCGATTATCTCGTGCTGACCCGCAAGGACTTCTACAACCGCTGGGTAAAGCAGGACGTGCACAAGGCCTTGTTCGTCTCCTTCGAACAGGAAGCGCTCGAGCTGCTGAACAAATACCTCGACGAGGTCGAAGCCATGCTGGACAACCGCACCATCAAGGACCCGATCACCAACGAGGAGCGCCGGCCCGACGAACGCTTCCTGCGCGCGGTCGAGGAAAAGATCCACGTTTCCGAGTCGGGCAAGCAATCGTTTCGCCAGGAAGTGGTGCGCAAGGCCATGGGCGCCTACAAGCGCGGCGTGAAATTCGGGCTGGACAGCCATATCCAGCTCAACGACGCCGTGCAGCAATACCTGTTCGAGCAAAGGCGCGACGTGCTGCGCCTGGTCAGTTCGGCCAAGCGCCCGGACGACGAGGTGCGCACCAAGATCTCGGCCGTCGAAAAGCGCCTGGTCGACGAGTACGGCTACGATGCGCACAGCGCGCGCGAAGCGCTGAACTACGTCACCACCCTGCTGGCCCAGGAATGAGGGACCACCGTGGCGTTCACCATCAGCACCGAGTGGTACGAACTGTTCTCGCGCGGCGCGCGGGACTGGCTGCGCCACAACGAGAAGGTGCGCGAGGCGGTGCGCGAACACTTGCCGGACCTGATCGCCGGTCCCGATTTCATCTCCGGGCCCCAGGAGCGCAGCGTCCAGGTGCCGGTGCGCATGCTGGAACATGCGCGCTTTCGCCTGGCCGAAGGACGCATCTCGAGCGGCGCCGGCCAGGGGCCGGGAGAACCGGGCGACGTCCTGCGCCAGGCCGAGGATGACGACGACGCGTCCGGCGCCGGCGGCAACGAGGACGGCGAAGTGCGCCTGCTGCTGGAATTCTCGATCGACGAGGTGATGGACTGGCTGTGGGAAGACCTGCGCCTGCCCGACCTGAAACCCAGGCCCAGCCCCGGCATCGACGACACCGAGCTGGTGCGCGAGGGCTGGGACAAGCGCGGCGCGCGTTCGCGCCTGGACCGGCGGCGCACCCTCAAGGAGGCAATCAAGCGCCGCGCCGTCCAGGACGATCCGGTCCCCTTCACCGACGAGGACCTGCGCTTTCGCCAGCTGGTGAACCGGCCACGCCCCGCCACCAACGCCCTGATCTTCTTCGTGGTCGATGTCTCGGCCAGCATGACCCAGCTCGAGCGCAAGCTGGCCAAGTCCTTCTTCTTTTTCGCCCTGCAGGGCCTGCGGCGCCAGTACGCGAAGGTGGGCGCGCGCTTTGTCGCCCACACCACCCAGGCCTGGGAATTCGGCGAGGCCGACTTCTTCCAGGTCAGCGGGATCGGCGGCACCATCGCCTCGAGCGCTTTCCGCCTCGTGCTCGACATTGTCCGCCGCGAACAATTGGCCGGGCAGACCAATCTCTACCTCTTCTACGCCTCCGACGGCGAAAACTTCACCGAGGACCGCGGCGCTACCCACCAGAGCCTGAAAGAGCTGGCCGGGATGTTCAACTACCTCGGCTTCGTCGAGACCCTGCCGGGCGTCACCCGTTCGCTCGACACCGAGATGCGGCGCATGTTTTCCGAACTCGAAACGCGCGGCTTGCGCGTCGGGGCCAGCGTGCTGTCGAACGGCGACGACGTCTGGCGTGCGCTGCGGCGCTTCTTCGGCGAACAAGCCGACGCCGCGGAGGCACATGCAGGAGCGCGCGCATGAACGAGCACATGAACGGGCACACAAACGAGCGCACAAACGGGCGCATGAGCGAACGCGACAGCCGCCTGGCCGACTACGCGGCCCGTCTGGAAGCGCTGGCGGTGGAGCTCGGCCTTGATTTCGCGCCCGTGCATTTCGACATGGTGCCGAACAACTTCATGCTCGAGATTGCCGTGTACGGCCTACCGGTGCGCATGCGCCACTGGTCCTTCGGGGTGCGCTACATCCACCAGCTGGTGCGCCAGCACATGGGGCATTCGCGCATCTTCGAAGTGATGTTCCCGGGCGACCCCTGCCGTGCCTTCATGCTCGAGCATAATTCGCTGGCCGAGAACACCCTGGTGACCGCCCACGTGCTGGGACATGCCGACTTTGCCAAGAACAACGTCCTGTTCAAGCGTTTCCTCGACATGGCGGGCAGCCACATCCTGGAGCAGAGCGCCGGACGCGCCCACCGGCTGGAAGCGGCGCTCGCCGCACATGGGCAGGAGCGCGTCGAGGCCGTGCTCGACGCCGCGCTCGCACTCGAGGCGCACGTCGATGTCGACCAGCCCCTGCACCGCCCCCGCTATCCCGAGTTCATCGATGCGCCGGCCGAACCGGCGCCGGACGCCTTCCGTGACCGCTACGCGCACCTGCCCGGCGAACCCATCCCACCCGAACGCGATACCCGCGCGCGCCGCTCGCCCCTGCCGCCCCAGCCCGAGCGTGACCTGCTCTGGTTCATCGCGCAGTACGGGCCGGAACTCGCCGAGTGGGAGCGCGACATCTTCCTGGCGGTGCGCGAGGAAGCCTTCTACTTCCACCCCATCTTCGCCTGCCAGATCATGAACGAGGGCTGGGCCTCGTACTGGCATGCGCGCCTGCTGCGCGAAGCAGGTTTCCTCCCGCACGAACTGTATCTCGCGGCCGTCAAGTCGCATTCCGACGTGGTGCGTCCCTACGCCAGCGGACAACAGCTCGCGCTCGCGCTGAACCCCTACCACCTCGGTTTCTCGATGTGGGAGCACATCATCGAGCGCAAGGGCTTGGCAGCGGCGCGCGAGATCATGCGCGAGGAGGACGATTTCGGTTTCATCCGCAACTACCTCGACGAAGAGCTGGCCGAGCGGCTCGACCTCTTCGTCCACGAGACGCGGCGCGACGGCGAAACCCGGCTCGCCAACCGCGACATCCCCGCGATCCGCGAGTCGATCCTGGCGCCCAAGTACAACTACGGGGCGCCGCGGATCACCGTCACCGGACTCGCGGCGGACGGCAGCCTGGACCTGCGCCACGACTACCAGCACGACGGCCGCGGCCTGGACCTGCAACAGGCCGAGCGCGTCATGGAATATCTCGACCGTATCTGGCGCCGGCCCGTCACGCTCAACACGGTCGACTTTCGCGGCGTGGTGCGCACCCTGCCGGCGCGCCGGATCGGTTTCTGAGGGCTGGCGAGGTCGGCGCCCCGGCGCCGCGCCAGTGCGCCCGCATCGACGCGAAGGATGGGAGCAAGGCAAGGGACCAGGACATGGGGCCAAGGCGTGGCAGCAACCAATCGCCCCGGATCGGCAAACCGGTTCGGGATCTTCCCGAGTCCTGGCCCGGCGCACCGGCGCCCGCTCATCCCGCGCCCGGCTCACCCCATGTGAGCCGCCACGCCAGGCTGGTAGCGCCCGGGCGCGAGTATCCCTTGCGGATCGAGCGCCGCCTTCAGGGCGGCGACGGTGCGCCAGTAGCTGTCGCCCGCCGGATCGAGCGCAGCCATCGAGTGGTTGCCGACGCGGTAAGGAATATAGCCGGCCTCGAACATCTCCCTGAAGACGGCGTCGTGGCAGGCACGCGCGCGTGCGGTTTCTTCCGGGTCGTCCTTGTCGTAGGCAACCGTCAGCACGCCACCCAGGCTGCGCTCGTTGATCATGCTGAAGGTCGCGAACAGGTCGAAACCATGGCGCGCGAACTGGGCCTCGGCCAGCGCGTGGACGGCGAGCAGGTCTTCGCCCCGCAGCGGCAGCACCGGCGAGACCCAGAGCAGGCCGCAGTTGTCGCGCGCGGGGTTGGCCGCCTCGGGAAAGGCGGCCGGCAAGCCGCCGCGGCGGGGCCAGTAGGCGCCCGCGAGAAAGCGCCCGTTCGGTACGCCCC
>DEKZ01000204.1 GCA_002354135.1 Massilia sp. UBA2709
CGGCGCGATGGGCACCAGCGGCGCCGGCGGTTCGATGGGCACGGGCGGCACCAGCGGCTCGATGGGCACCAGTGGTTCGATGGGCACCAGCGGCGCGGGCGGATCGATGGGGGCGGGCGGCACCAGCGGCACCAGCGGCAGCGGCACCTCGGGTACCTCGGGCAGCTCCGGCACCTCGGGCACGTCGGGCACCGGCACCTCGGGCACCTCGGGCACCAGCAGCGGTACCGGCGGCGGCACCGGCGGCCGCGGCTACTGAGTCAACAGCACAGACCGCGAAGGCGGCCTGCCGCAGAGAGTCGGCTTCGACCAACACCAGCTCCGCGGGGCTGGTGTTGTCTTGTCCGGGGCCGGCGTCTCAGACCTTCCTGACGAACGCCGACTTCAGGCTCATCGCACCGAAGCCCTCGATCTTGCAGTCGATGTCGTGATCGGCGTCGACCAGGCGGATGTTCTTGACCTTGGTGCCCTGCTTGATGACGCCGCCCGAGCCCTTCGGTTTCAGGTCCTTGATCACGGTGACGGTGTCGCCGTCCTGCAGGGTGTTGCCGCTGGCGTCGCGCCAGACGCGCGCGGTCTCGCCGGTGGCCGACGCGGCCTGCGCCGACCATTCATGTCCGCATTCCGGGCAGACGAGATTCGGGCCGTCCTCGTAGGTGTAGACGGACTGGCAGGAAGGGCAGGGAGGCAGGGACATGGCGGAGCGGGAAAAAGAGAAACGGGAAGTATAGCCGCCGGTCCACGCCCGGCAAAAAAAAGCGCCGGCAGGACCGGCGCGTGAGAAACGCGGCGGCCTTGCCGGCGCAGTGCAGGCGATGCCGCGAATCAGCGCGGGTCGGCGAGCATCGAGCCGGTCTGGCGGTAGCGCTCGTGCCAGGCGAAGGCTTTTTCCAGCACGTGCGGGGTCTGGCCGCCGCGCGCCTGGGCCTCGCGCACGTAGTCGCGCAGCATGTCCTGGTAGGGCGCCGGCACGCAGCTGGCGATGATGACATTGGCGCGCTCGCGCGGCGCCAGGCCGCGCAGGTCGGCCAGGCCCTGCTCGGTGACGATGATGTCGACGTCGTGCTCGGTGTGGTCGACGTGCGAGACCATCGGCACGATCGAGGACACCTTGCCGCCCTTGGCGATTGACTTGGTGGCGAAGATCGACAGGTAGGCGTTGCGCGCGAAGTCGCCCGAGCCGCCGATCCCGTTCATCATGTGGGTGCCGCCCACATGGGTCGAATTCACGTTGCCGTAGATGTCGGCTTCGAGCGCGGTGTTGATCGCGATGATCCCCAGGCGCCGGATCACTTCCGGATGGTTCGACACTTCCTGCGGGCGCAGCACCAGGCGGTCGGCATAGCGTTCGAGTTCGCTGAACACTTGCGCCGTCTTCTCGGGCGAGAGCGTGATCGAGGAGCCCGAGGCGAAATCGAGCTTGCCGGCGTCGAACAGGTCGAAGGTGGAATCCTGCAGCACCTCCGAGTACATGGTCAGGTGCTCGAAGGGACTGTCGACGAAGCCCGCCATCACGGCGTTGGCGATGGTGCCGATGCCCGCCTGCAGCGGCAGCAGGCGTTTCGTCAATCGACCGGCCTCGATCTCCTTGCAGAAGAAGTTCACCAGGTGGCGCGCGATCGCCGCCGTCTCCGCGTCCGGCGGCAGGATGGAGGAGGTGCTGTCGGGCTGGTTGGTGAGCACGATGGCGGCGATCTTCTCGGGCGGGATCTCGATCGCGGGCGTGCCGACGCGGTCTTCGACCGCCATCAGGGGGATCGGTTCGCGCATCGGGCGCTTCTTCGGGATCCAGATGTCGTGCAGGCCCTCGAGCGCGCGCGGCTGCGCCAGGTTGATCTCGACGATCACCTTCTCGGCCAGGATCGCGAAGCTGGCGCTGTTGCCGACCGAGGTAGTGGGGACAATCGCGCCCGATTCGGTGATGCGCACCGCCTCGATCACGGCCACGTCCACCGGTCCCAGGTGGCCCGAGCGCAGCACCTCGACGGTCTCGGACAGGTGCTGGTCGATGTACATGACTTCGCCGCGGTTGATCGCCGCGCGCAGCACCGGATCGACCTGGAAGGGCGCGCGCCGCGCCAGCGCATGCGCTTCGGTGAGCAGCTTATCGGTGTCGTTGCCGAGCGAGGCGCCGGTGAGCAGGGTGATGCGCAGGGGTTCGCGGCGCGCCCGCTCGGCCAGCGCGGCCGGCACCAGCTTGACGTCGCCGGCGCGGGTGAAGCCGCTCATGCCGACGGTCATGCCGTCGCGGATGAAGGATGCTGCCTCTGCTGCGGTGGTGATGCGTTCGCGCAGCAGGGGACAGCCGATTCGGTCTTGGTATGCTTCGTTCATCATGGTTCGTCTTGCAGTGGGAGGCTGGTCGGTGCTTATCTCAGCCAGTTGTTGACCGGCACCAGCGGTGGCGGCAGGTCGGGATCGCCCAGCGCGTCGCGCAGGTCGATTTCGATGGCGCGGCAGATGGCGTCGAGCGGCAGGTCGTTCGGCGACAGGCCGAACGGTTCCTCGATCTCGTCGCCCAGCGCATCCAGGCCGAAGAAGGTGTAGGCGACGATGGCCACCACCAGCGGCGTCAGGTAACCGAGGCTGTCGACCAGGCCGAAAGGCAGCAGGAAGCAGTACAGGTAGGAAGTCCGGTGCAGCAGCAGCGTGTACGAGAACGGGATCGGCGTGTTCTTGATGCGCTCGCAGGAGGCGGCGGTGGCGACCATGCCCGAGATGTTCGCGTCGAGCGCAGCCGCCCGCACGCTGTCGAGCATGCCGGTATTGCGGCACAGGGCGAGGTCCTTGCCCATTTCGAGCATCAGCGCGTGGGTCAGGTTGCGGCGCTTGCGCAGTGCGGCCCACTCGATCGGCATCAGGTGGGGCGCCACATCGGCCGCCGGATCGGTCTGGCGCAACTGGTGGCGCAGTGCATGCGAGAAGGCGATCGCGCGCCGGATCATGCGGTCGCGCACGGCTTCATTGCCGGCGATGGGATCGATCAGGCTCAGGCACTCGCGTGCGAAGTTGCGGCCGCGTAGGACCAGCTCGCCCCAGAGCTTGCGTCCCTCCCAGAAGCGGTCGTAGGCCGAGTTGTTGCGAAAGCCGAGGAAGATCGCCAGCGGCAGGCCCATCAGCGTGAAGGGCGTGATCGTCAGGTGCACCTTGTAGTCGCCCACTTCGCCATGGGCCAGGGTGACGACGACCGCGAGCAGGGTGGTGACGAGCAGGCTTTTCCAGATGCTGGTCAGGATCGAGCCGCGCATCGTGAGGAACAGGCGCAGGCCGTTGGGGCGGTCGCGAACGATCATGCCGCCCCCTCATGTGGTAGGTGGGACGGGGTGCTGCTGCAATCGTTCATGCTCGAAACCGCATCGGGACGGAAATGTGAATCTGCCGGCCGGGCATGGGCACGCGGCACCGGGCCGCGGCGCTGGGTGCCGGCTGGACGAAAAGACCACTGTAGCCGCTGCGCGATGGAATTCCTAATTCACATTTCCAATTGCAGTTATTGATGAGGTGAATGTTTGTTTCGCCGTCAATACTGTGGGTGATATTGCAAGACATGACGGGCGGACCGCGCTCATTCCTGGCGCGTATACAGTAGCCGGCGCGGATCGAAACCCTGGCCCGAGAGGCGCGCCAGCAGGGCGTCGAGCGCGGGTTTCTCGACCGTCGGGGTGCGCGACAGGATCCACAGGTAGTCGCGTCCCGGCTCGCTGACCGCGGCGAGCTGGTAATCGCGGTCGATGTCGATCACCCAGTAGTCGGCCCAGACCGCCGGCACGAAGGACAGCAGCGCCGGCGCGAAGCGCACTTTCAGCCGCGGCGAGTCGGCCGGGCCGACCTGGCGCGCGACGGCTTCGGCGACCTCGGTGCCGCCTTCCGCGGTACGGCAGCGGTTCTCGACCTTTACCCGGCCGTCGGACAGGGCGGTATAGGTGGCGGTCGTGAAGCCGGCGCACTTGCGCTCGAAGCGGTTGGGGTAGCGCGCGATCTCGTACCATGTGCCCATGTAGCGCGGCAGGTCGAGACGGGAGACGGTGGCCAGGTCGCTGGCGGCCGCCTTGCCGGCCGCATAAGCCTTCATGCCCAGCAGGGCGACGGAGGCGAGCATCGTGCCCTTGAGCAGGGTGGGAGCGAGTCTTCGGTTCATGGAAACCTCGGTTTGTCGGTGACTTCGCCATGGTAGCCCGCAGTAGCGGACTCGGCCGCACGAATAGACGCGCGGCTTGATCGATGTCCGGTGCCCTGCGCCGCTGCGCCAAAAAAAACGCCAACCGGCGAGGTTGGCGTACGGGACAGCAGCGCGCCCGGTCCGCTTACTCGGCGGTCTTGGCCTGCTGCGCCTGCAGCTGTTCGCGCAGCTGGTTCGGGGCGACCTGCGTGTAGTCCTTGTTGAACTCGCGCTTGATCAGCGGTTTGATGTGCGGGTCCATGCAGGAGCGCAGGGCGCCCAGGAACTGGGGCGAGGCCGACAGCACGAGCTGCTGGAAGCGGCCGTCCTGGTGCGCTTTCATCAGGTAGTCCGAAATGTCCCTCGCGAACTGATCGGCTTCCTGCTCGGCCTGCGTGTGGGCTGGCTGGTATTGCTTGTTCGGGGCGCCGGCGCCGGCGTTGTGCGCGGCCCCGCCGCCTTGCCCCCCGCCGATGTTGTGGCCGCTGCCGGCGGCCGCGGTCGGGCCGAGCCTGTCGGTCAGGACTTCCGACTCGCGCAGGCGCGCCGCGCTGTTGACCATGTCCTCGACTTCTTGCAGTGGTGCTGCTGGGTCATCGTCGGAAAAGATCCGTGCCCGGCCAGCATTGGCCGTGATAATCCAGGTTGTTGGCATGCTACCTCCCCTGTCAATTTTGAGTGAGTGATAGTCGGCCACGCTGCCGCAAGCTGCCTCCAGCCCGGCAAGCGCTGCCGATTGTCGCGTAAATTCAATATAGCATAGGGGTTACCAACCCCGACGCACTGCCGCCCTGGCGCGTGCGCACCCTGCCGTGCGTCCCTGTTGCGCGCCGCCCCGCAGGCGCTTTCGGCAGAATGAAAGCCTTGTGTCTTGGCGTATCAGCGAACAGGAGCGAACATGACAAACGAGCAAAAAGACAGGCAGAACGGCGGCCAGCACGGCGCGGCGGGCGGACAGCCAACCCGCAGCGACACGCTGGCCGAG
>DEKZ01000071.1 GCA_002354135.1 Massilia sp. UBA2709
ACGGCGCCAGCGCGCCGGGCGTCATCGCGGGTGCGCAGGCGGACGTGCTGCTGCTCGACGTGCGCATGCCGCACATTTCCGGCATCGAGCTGTTGCGGCGCGAAGGCGCGGCGCTGCCGCCGACGATCCTGCTGACCACCTTCGACGACGACGAGGCCCTGTTCGACGGCATGCGTGCCGGTGCGCGCGGCTTCCTGCTGAAGGACATCTCGCTCGAGCGGCTGGCCGAGGGCATCCGCAGCGTGGCGGCCGGCGCGACGCTGTTCCGTCCCGCACTGACCGAGCGCACCCGCGCCAGCTATGAACGCAGCAGTGCCGCCAGCTCGTCGGCGCCGGCGCCGATGCACACGGCGCTGACCGGCCGCGAGACCGAGATCCTGGCGCTGATGGCCGCGGGCTTCAACAATGCGGAGATCGCCGCCGCGCTGGGGCCGAGCGAAGGCACCATCAAGAACCACGTGTCGAGCATCCTCGCCAAGCTGGGCGTGCGCGACCGCGTGCGCGCCGTGCTGCGCGGACTGGAGCTGGGATGCATCTGAAGCCGGCATGCATCTTCACCCTGGCTGCGCTGCTGGCCGGCGCCGGCTGCTTCGCCGACGCGTCTGCCGCCGATTCGCCCTTCCTGATGCCCGAGCATTCGAGCGAGTTCGCGGTCGGCGCCGCATGGGTGTATGCGGAGGAGGACGAAGGCAGCGCGCAACGCTCGGCCTTCCTGCAGCCGCATTTCGAGGCGCGCTGGAGCAATGGCGTGTTCGTGAACGGACTGTGGCTGGGAAAGGAGCTGTCCAGCGTGCCGCACCTGCGCTACGGGCCGCTGCTGAGCGTCGGGCGCGAGCGCACGTCGCCGAACGGCGGGAGCGGCAGCCTGAAGCCGCTCGTCGGCGCCTTCTGGGAATACCGGGTGCTGCATAACCTCAGCCTCAAGACCTTCGGCTATCGCATGGCCGGCAACCGCGGCGGCGCCCTGCTGGACCTGCAGGTCGCTTCCCTGAACGGCGTGGCGCCGCACCATCTGCTCGGTCTCGCGGCCGGCCTGCGGCTGGCGGACCGGCGCTACCTGCAGGCCCATTTCGGCGCCGGCGAGGATGCGTCGGGCGGGGTGAGGGATGCCTACCTCAGGGGCGCCTGGCAGTGGGAACTCAGCCGGAAGTACACCGCCAGTGCGGCGCTCGAATACAAGCGGTTGGAAGGCGGCGCCGCGGCCAGCCCCTGGACCGCCAGGCGCGGCAGCCTGGCGTCGTCCGTGATGCTGGTCTACCGCTACTGATGACGGTTCCTAGAAGCTGAACCGCGCACCCGCTTCGAGCTTGCGCACGATGAGCTTCGAGTCGGCGGTGCGCACCGTGCCATAGTCGTTCAGCTCCAGCGTCAGGGCGGCCCGCGGGGTCAGGTCGTAGGCCGTGCCGATGCCGTACATCGGCCGCACTTCGTGGTGCCGCCTGAGGTCGCCGCCGCCCTTGTCCAGCTCCTGGTTGTGGCGCGCCGCGCCCAGCTTGCCCGATACCGACCAGGCATCGTTGATGCGGTAGCTGGCGCGTGCCGCCAGGTAGACCAGGTTGGTTTTCAGGGTCGCGTCGTAGGGAGCGCCGGTCTCGGCCTTGTCGAAGGTCGCCTTGCCGTACGCGGCGAAGCCGCCTTCCAGCGCCCAGGTATCGTCGAAGGCATAGCCGCCATACAGCTTGCCGAACTGGGCCAGGTCCTCGCCGGTAGGGGCGCCCGGCGCGGTGCGGTACTTCAGGCTGGTGCCGCCGCCGTATGCCGCGCCCAGGTAGGCCTGCTGCGCATGGGCCGAGGAGGCGAACAGGGTGACGAAGATGAGGGGGATCAGTGATTTGACCATGGTGCTTTCCTTGATTGATGGAGCCCTGATTCTAGGAAAGCGGCGTGCGGAGCACATGTGCCAACGGTCATGCATACCACGCGGCTGGAGACACCGCCGCGCGGTTTTGGACTTCTAGCGCAGCAACTTCAGCCCTGGCGGAAGCGCCTCGCCCAGCATCCGCGTCTCGCTCGCCTGGTCCAGCTCCACCACCTCGCGCACCATCGCTGTCCAGGTGGACGGCGCACCGATGGACGCCAGACGGCGCAGCACCTGCTCGCGCACCGGCTCCGCGATATCGCGCGAGCGGTCGCCTGTCATGCGTGCGATGTGGGCGGCGGCGAAGCCGGCCGGTTCGACCTTCTTCCAGTCCAGTTGCAGGAGCTGGTCCAGCCATTCCTCGGCCACCTGCGCAGGCGCGACTTCGTGCGCGCTGCCGTGGAAGGACTGGCGCGCACCGACGCGGCCCATGGCCCACAGGTAGCGCGTGTAGGCCGCGGCCGTCTTCGCGTCGAGCTTCGCGGAACCGGCCGGGATCGCCATGATCTGTTCCATCATCCAGTTGCCGATCTCGGCCTTGTAGGCGGACGGGATGCGCTCGAGCGAGGCGCCCAGGCGCAGCATGTCGTCCTCGCTGCCGTCGACCAGGGTGATGGGGCGCTTGCCGCGTTCCGACGCGTCGGCCTGCAGGTTGAAGGCGAAGTCGTCGAGCAGGCGCAGCTGGGCTTCGGTGTCCAGTCCGCCGGCGATGCGGCGCCACAGGGTCCACCACTCGGCGCGCACCTGGCTGTCCTTGTGGTACTGGATCCCGGTCTCGAACATCGCCCACAACTGCTCGATGCGCCAGCCGTCGAGCGGATGGCCGAAGCCGGGACGCAGGCAGTAACCCGCCAGGTTCAGCCAGGCGCGTTCGTGTTCTGCTGAGCGGCGCCGGCCCTTGGCGCGCTCCATCAGCGCGTCGAACAGGCGCCGCAAGAGCGGCGTGGTCCAGGCTTCGCGCCGGCCCAGCAGGTGCTCCAGGCTGGCGCGCAACTGGCGCACCTCCTTCGGGTCGACCTGCTTCGAGCGCGTGCCGAAGATGCGGTCGATCTTCTCGATCGCGGCATCCAGGTTGGGCGGCATGGTCTCAAGCTCAGGCGCCTCGGTCGCTTCGCTGCCTTCGGCTTCGCGCAGCTCGAAGGCGAGCTGCCAGCGCTGGCCGTCGTCGGCCACGCAGTGCACTTCCAGGGAACCGACCTCGCTCAGCGTGGTGACCAGCTGCACCGGGATATCGCTGCG
>DEKZ01000073.1 GCA_002354135.1 Massilia sp. UBA2709
GCGCGCTCGGCGAGCTGCTCGGCCGTCAAGCCTTCGCTGTTCTTCAGGGTGGCCTTCGCGCCCTGGGCGATCAGGAGCAGCGCGGTGCCGTCCTTGCCCTCGCGGGCAGCCATCATCAGGGGCGTGTAGGCCCCGCTGCGCGGCGGCGAGACCGCGTCGATCCTCGCGCCTCGCCCCAGCAGGAGCTTCACGATCTCGTCGTCACCGGCCGCGGCGGCGTAATGCAGCGCCGTCCAGCCCGGCTGGTTGACCTTGGCGCCCTTCGCCAGCAGCTTCTCGACGGCCTCGCGGTTGCGCTTGAAGGCGGCCATCATGAGCGCGGTGTTGCCGTTGACCGCTTTTGCCTCCAGGTTGGTGCCGGGATGGTCGAGGAAGACCTGCATCACGCGCATCGCGTCTTCGCGCAGCGCCAGCACCAGGCCGGGCTCGCCGCCGAGGGGATTGAGCTGGTTGGCGTTGACCGTCGACCCGATCATGGCCTGGACCGTCTTCGCGTCGTCGAGCTGGACCGCGCGGAAGAAGCGGGTGAGTTCGGCGGCGTCCGGCGCTTTGGGCACCCCCTGGGCTGCCTGGGTCAGGCCAGCCCCGGCGCCCAGCGCGCACAGGACGCTGCGCAGGATGGCGCGGCGCGGTAGAGTCATCTCAGGCCTTTGCGTGTTGGAACAGCTTGAAGAAATTTTCGCTCGTGCGGTCCGCCACTTCGCGCAGCGGCACGCCCTTCAGGCTGGCGATGAACTCGGCCACGTGCGGCACGTAGCCCGGCTCGTTCATCTTGCCGCGGTAGGGCACCGGCGCCAGGTAGGGGGCATCGGTCTCGACCAGGATGCGCTCGAGCGGCACGGCGCGCGCCACTTCCTGCAGCTCCTTGGCGCTCTTGAAGGTGACGATGCCGGAAAACGAGATATAGAAACCCATCTCGATGGCGGCCTGCGCCACTTCCAGCGATTCGGTGAAGCAGTGCATCACGCCGGCGACGCCGCCCGCGGCCGTTCCCGCGCCCTCTTCATGCAGGATGCGGATGGTGTCGGCGCTGGCCGAGCGGGTATGGATGATCAGGGGCTTGCGGGTTTCGCGCGAAGCGCGGATGTGGGTACGGAAACGCTCGCGCTGCCATTCGAGGTCGCCCTCGAGGCGGTAGTAGTCCAGGCCGGTCTCGCCGATGGCGATGATCTTCGGGTGGTCGGCCAGCTCGACCAGCTGCTGCACGGTGGGTTCGGGCGTGTCCTCGTAGTCCGGATGCACGCCGACCGAGGCGTAGATATGCGGATACTGTTCAGCCAACGCCAGCACGGAGGGGAACTCGGGCAGGTCGACCGAGACGCACAGCGCATGCGTCACCTGGTTTTCGGCCATCTTGGCCAGGATCTCGGGCATGCGCGCGGCAAGCTCGGGAAAATTGATGTGGCAATGGGAATCGATGTACATGCCGATATTGTAAGGCCAGCCGACAGAGCGCGCCACGCGGGCCTGGCTTTGGCAGGGTGGACACCTGTGTCCACGCCGTGCTGGCTTTGGATTAGCACGGCCGTCAGCCCAAAGCTGCACGATGCAAGCTCGCTCTTGTAGGGTGGGCACTTGTGCCCACGCGGTCGTACAGCCGCGCCCCAGCGCCGCCGTTCCCACTCCGGTCATGGAGAGTCCTGTAGGGTGGGTACTTGTACCCACGCGGAAGTACGCTCGCACTCCCGCACCGCAAGTTCTGCCCCGCCATGGAAGGATCGGCCCCGCTTTGCGATGCCAGCAACGCCGGCGAGACGCGCATGCCGCACCGCGTGGGTACAAGTACCCACCCTCCGAAGAACGGGCGGCAACCGGTTCCGCGGCCGTGAAAACAAAAAGAGCGGCCGCGGCCGCTCTTTTCTTTACGCCAGCGAGAAATTACGCAGCGTTCTTGCGACGGCGCACTGCCGCGCCGGCGCCCAGCAGGGCGATGCCGAACAGGGCCAGCGAACCCGGCTCAGGCACTTCCGCGCCTTCGGCCAGCTTGAACTGACCGTTGGTGCCCAGGAAGAAGTACTGGCCCGGTGCGTTCGCATAGGTGCCGCCCGAGCAGCCTGGGCCGCCGAAGCCGCCGAACTGGCAAGCCACTTCATCGACCAGGCGGTCGGTCGGACGGCCCAGGGTGTTGGCGTTGGTGAAGGCGAACGACAGGACCGAGGAACCCGACAGGTCCTTGCCCGCGCCGGTGAAGAAGTAGCCCGCGTCCAGCATGCCTGAGGCCGCCGACGCCAGCACCGTCACCTGGCCGTTGTTGGTCGGGCTGCCGCTGGCATCGACCAGGCCGCCGCCGCCGGCCAGCACGTTGAACTCGGCGATCAGGTTGCCCAGGTTGGCGCCGAAGTAGCCTTCGGTGCTGCCGTACTGGCCGTTGGTCGGGTTCTGGTACATCTTGATGGTGCCGCCGGTGAAGCTGAAGGCGCCATTGAAAGTGCCGGTGCCCGTCGCTTCGAAGGTTGCGGTGACGTTACCGCCGGCGTAGGCCAGCGGGAACAGCTTGCCGTTGCTGTCGGCTTGCTGGATGTTGAAGACCGCGGTTTCCTTGAACGAGAAGGAGTTCTGGCCGGTGGAGGTCAGCTCGATGAAGGCGTTGCCGTTCACGTCGAGGTATTCGTTGACGACCTGGCCGCTCTCGTAGCCGCCGCCGTTCGGGTTGAAGACCCAGTCGTTCAGGACTGGAGCGGCAAATGCGGTACCGGAAGTGCAGGCTGCGACGGCTGCTGCGCAAATCATTTTGTTAACAAATTTCATATTTCCTCTTAACCATTTGGTCGTTGTAAGATGGGACTCACAGTGCATGCAAGACGCATGCCAGAGGAAATACTTCTTTTATAAACAATGACTTGCAAATTCGATCAGCCCGCGCGCATTGGAATGTAAAGAATCCCGACAAGAAGTCGTGTCCGCCAGGAATTTACAATTTATTCGTTGAATTGTTAAATACCGAACATAGCGACCCGCTTACTCGACCACCCGCTTGCCCAGAATGATGAGGTCCCGCTCGATCCCGTCCAGGTTGGCGACACGCGGGAAATGCGCCCAGGTATCGAAACCGAACTTGCGGAACAGCGCCAGGCTCGGGACGTTGTGGCCGAAGATGAAGCCCAGCAGGGTGTGCACCTGGATCTGCGGCGCGAAAGCGATCGCCTGCTCCAGGCAGTAGCGGCCGATGCCCTTCCCGCGCCAGCTTTCGGCAATATAGATCGACAGCTCGGCCGTGCCCGAATAGGCCGGGCGGCCGTAGAAGTTCGAGTAGGACATCCAGCCGATGACTTCCGGATGCTCGGACTTGTCCGCGGCGTCGTGGATCACCCACAGCGGGCGCCGTTCCGGCGTGTGGTCGGCGAACCAGCCTTCGCGCGAGGCCACGGTGATGGGCTCGGTGTCGGCGGTGACTTCGCGCGAGGCGATGGTGGAGTTATAGATGTCGACGATGACGGGCAGGTCGTCGCGGCGTGCGAGGCGGTGTACGTAGGACGGCATGGAAAAACGTTGGATTTACAGGGTATGGGTGGCGCGCGAGGAGCGCAGCGCGGCGCCGAGGATCTCTTCGATGCGGGCCTTGGCGCGCTGGCCGGTTTCGTCGGCCGGGAAATGCACGCCGACGCCCTGGGCCTTGCTGTTGTTGGCGCCAGCGGGGGTGATCCAGGCCACCTTGCCGGCGATCGGGTACTTGCTGGCATCGTCCATCAGGGACAGGATCAGGTAGATCTCGTCGCCGATCTTGTAGGGCTTGTTGGTCGGCACGAACATGCCGCCGTTCTTCAGGAAAGGCATGTAGGCGGCGTACAGCGCCGCCTTTTCCTTGATGGCCAGAGACAGGACCGCCGGCCGCGGGACGAGCGAGGCGTTCGGATCGGTTGTATTGCCGGACATCGGTTTCCTTTCAAGCGGGGCTGCAGCAGCGCGTGTAATCGAGCAGCATGTCTTCGACAAACAGTTTAGCCGACAAGGGGTGGTCCGCCACCGCCCGCCTCTCGTTCGTCGACTTTACTGCACGCAACAGATTCGCAGTGTGCACGTTGCCGGCCAGCCCTGCAAGTTCCTTCTGGTAGCGCGGGTAGTAGCGCACCACGCCGGACAGCTTCACCGACAGCAGGTCGTAGAGCCAGCGCTGCTGCCAGGCCACCAGCGCGGCCAGCGGGGTCTTGCTGAGCTTTTCCGCGTTCTTCAAGGCCGACTCGGCGCTCGGACGCGCCAGGAAGTGCAGCAGGCTGTCGAGTTCCTCGCGGTTGCCGAGCTCGGCCTGGGCGCGCGCCGCCAGCGGCGCGCCGCCCTCTTCGCGCAGCCAGCTGTCGGCGTCCGGCACGCCCTGCTCCTTCAGCCAGGCCAGCGCCGCGGCATGCTCGGGCATGGGCAGGGCGAACTTGCGGCAGCGCGACAGGATCGTCGGCAGCAGCCGGTCCAGCCCATTCGAGGCCAGCAGGAACACGGTGCCCGGCGGCGGCTCTTCCAGGGTCTTCAGCAGAGCGTTCGAGGCCGGCATGTTCAGGGCCTCGGCCGGGTACAGCACGACCACGCGCAGGCCCTGGCGGTGGGTCGAGATGTTCATGAAGTCGGCCAGCTGGCGGATCTGCTCGATCTTGATCTCTTTCGAGGGCGCCTTGGTCGACTTGGCCTTCTTCTCGCCCTCGCCGCCGTCCTCGCCTTCGCCGGACGGCTCGTCCTCCAGCGCTTCCGGGCGCACCCGGCGGTAGTCCGGGTGGTTGTGCTGGACGAACCAGCCGCAGGACGCGCAGGCGCCGCAGGCCTGGCCGTCGGGCTGGACGTTCTCGCACAGGAGGGCCTGGGCGAAGTGTTCGATGAAGTCGGCCTTGCCGATGCCGGCCGGGCCATGGAACAGGATCGCATGGGGCAGCTTGCTGCGCATGTGCTGCAGCTGCTCCCAGGCCTGCTGCTGCCAGGGGTAAATCACAACAATGTCTCCAGCGCCTCGGCAATCGTCTGCCGGGTCGCCTCAATGCTGCGCGTCGAGTCGACCACCACGAAGCGCCCAGAGAACTGGGCGGCGCGGCGCAGGTACTCGGCGCGGCAGCGGGCAAAGAATGCTTCCTGCTCGCGCTCGAACTTGTCGAGGGTGCGGGTGGCGTCCAGGCGCTCGCGCGCCACCTCCAGCGGAACGTCGAACAGCAGCGTCAGGTCCGGCTGCAGCTGCGGATGGACCCAGGCTTCCAGTGCTTCCATTTTATGGCGGTCGAGGCCGCGCCCGCCGCTCTGGTAGGCGAAGCTGGCGTCGCTGAAGCGGTCCGACAGCACCCAGGCGCCGGCGGCCAGGTTCGGCTCGATCACCTGGGCGATGTGCTCGCGGCGGCTGGCGAACATCAGCAGGGCCTCGGTTTCCAGATGCATCTTTTCGTGCAGGAGCAGCTCGCGCAGCTTTTCGCCCAGCGGCGTGCCGCCCGGCTCGCGCGAGGCAATCACCCGCTTGCCGCGGGCGGCGAGCATGTCGGTGATGAAGCCGATGTGGGTCGACTTGCCGGCGCCGTCGATGCCTTCGACGGTAAGGAACTTGCCACGTTGAATCATGGTCGTGCAATCCCGCGCTGGTACTGGTTGACCGCGCGGTTGTGGTCGTTCAGGTTGTCCGAGAACTGGCTGGTGCCATCGTTGCGCGACACGAAATACAGGGCGTCGGTCTTGGCCGGCGCCAGCGCGGCGGCCAGCGACTGCACGCCCGGCAGCGAGATCG
Organism: Massilia sp. UBA2709; assembly: GCA_002354135.1. Taxonomy (GTDB): domain Bacteria; phylum Pseudomonadota; class Gammaproteobacteria; order Burkholderiales; family Burkholderiaceae_D; genus Telluria. The sequence goes on from DEKZ01000073.1 coordinate 5,687, forward strand.
GCGTGGGCGGCAGGCCGTAGCGGGTGTAGGTGTTGTACGGAGTGTCGGTCTGCAGGTCCTTCTTGGCGATCTTGCCCTCGTAGCGCAGGCCCATGCCGTAGATCACGCTCGGATCGGTCTGCAGCATCATGCCGGTGCGCAGGCGATTCACGAACACGCCGGCGATCATCGCGCGCTCGCTCTTCTGGCCGGTTTCCTTCTCGACGATCGAGGCCATGATCAGGGCCTCGTAGGGATTCTTGTACGGCAAATTGGGGTCGCGCTTTTCCCAGGCCGCGTTCAGGCGGTTCAGCATCATCTGATGGGCCTGGCGGTAGATCTGCAGGTCGCTCGAGCCCTTGGCGAACAGATAGGTATCCGGGAAGAACAGGCCTTCGGGCTGCTTGAACTCCGACGAAATCTTCGCCATCAACTCGGCGTCGGACATCTTCGCGGTTTCGTGGCGCAAGGTCTTGGTGGCGGCGATGGCTTCGCGCATCTGGCGGAAGGTCCAGCCTTCGATGATGGTGACGGCTTCCTGGGCGAATTCGCCGCGCACGAGTTGCGTGAGCAGGCGCCGCGGCGAGGTGTTGGGTTTCAGCTCGTAGCTGCCGGCCTTGATGCGCCCGGCGTCCCCGCTCAGGCGCGCCAGCACCTGGAACAGGAAGGGATTGACCGGCACGCCGGCCCTGGCCATCTGCTGGGCGGCCGCGTTCACGCCGCTGCCGGGCGTGATGGTGAATTCGATCGGCGGTTCGGCGGTCGTCAGCGGGTGCTTGGACCACCAGGCGAAGCCGCCGGCCGCCGCGACTGACACGATCGCGCCGGTGAAGATGATTTTTTTTATCAGTGCCATTCTGGTTAGTTCTTCTGCTCTGTTCTTCTACTTTTAAGCCGTCTCCGGCGCGAAATGCTCGACAACTCTATAATGAGGCCGTAATGATAAAGCCTAATTGCGAAGAATATTGGATTTATGAGCAACTGGACAGAATATCTGGCGTCGCAGGGCGCCCGCTTCCATATTGACGAAGCCACCCAGGTCGAGGATTTCGGCCGCACGCTGACCACGGACGAGCTTGCCGCCGGCTTCGTCGCCCCCGTGACCGACCTCGGCCTGATCGCGGTGGCCGGCGACGATGCTGCCGGCTTCCTGCACAACCAGCTGACCAACGACGTCGAGCACCTCGGCAATGGCGAAGCCCGCCTGGCCGGCTATTGCACGCCCAAGGGCCGCCTCCAGGCGACCTTCCTGACGTGGAGGGACCAAGACGCGGTCTACCTGCAACTGCCGCGCGCCATCCAGGCGCCGCTGCAGAAGCGCCTGACGATGTTCGTGCTGCGCGCCAAGGCCAAGCTGCGCGACGCTACCGGGGAAGAGGCTTTCGCGGCCGTGCTCGGCTTTGGCGGCGCGAAGGGCGAAGCGGCGCTGCGCGCCCAGGTCGGGGAACTCCCTGCCGCGCCCTACGGCAAGACCGGCGGCGACAAGGGCACGGTGATCCGCCTGGCCGACGCCTTCGGTGTCCCGCGCTACCTCTGGATCACTTCGACCGGGCATGCCCAGGCAGCGTTCCCGGCATTCAGCGCCGAACTGGCGCTGGGCGGCAACCAGGCCTGGCATCTCGCGGCGATCCACGCCGGCGTGCCCCAGGTGACCCAGCCGACCCAGGAGCAGTTCGTGCCGCAGATGGTGAACCTCGAGCTGCTGGGCGGCGTGAACTTCAAGAAAGGCTGCTATCCGGGCCAGGAAATCGTCGCGCGCAGCCAGTACCTCGGCAAGCTCAAGCGCAGGACCAGCCTCGCCACGGTCGAGAACGCCGCGGCGCGCGCCGGCGACGAAGTGTTCTCCACCGCAGACCCGGACCAGCCCTGCGGCATGGTGGTGAACGCCGCGCCGAACGGGCTGGGCGGCGCCGACATGCTGGTCGAGATGAAGCTGGCGGCCCTGGGCGAAGACGTGCGTTTCGGCTCGGCCACCGGTCCGGCGCTGCGCTTCCTGCCCATGCCCTACCAGCTCGACGCGCTCGACATCTGAGATGATCGACCTGTACGTGTATTACAAGGTGGGCGGGCAGCAGGCCGCGCGCCTCGAACCGCTGGTGCGCGCCATGCAGGCGCGCCTGGCCGGCGAACTGGGCGTGAGTGGCCAGCTCAAGCGCCGTCCCGACACCCGCGATGGTCTCCAGACCTGGATGGAAGTCTACACCGGCGTCGGCGAGCAGTTCGCGCCGCAACTGGACGCGGCAGCCGCCGCGGCCGGCCTGGCCGACCTGATCGAAGGTCCGCGCCGCGCCGAAGTTTTCGTGGAGTTCACCGCATGTGCCTGATCGTTTTCGCCTGGCGCGTCATTCCCGGCGTGCCAGTGATTGCCGCGGCCAACCGCGACGAGTTCTACGACCGCCCCACCGCGCCCGCCGCGCCCTGGCCGGAGAACCCGAACGTGATTGCCGGACGCGACCTGGAGCACGGCGGCAGCTGGATGGGCGTGACGCGCGAGGGCTTGAGCGGACCGAAATTCGCCGCGCTGACGAATATCCGCGCGCCCGCCGAGGTCAGGCTCGATGCGCCCTCGCGCGGCGCCCTGGTCGCCGACTTCCTCAAGGGCTCGCTGTCGGCCGCCGACTACCTCGAGGTGATCAAGGAACGCGGCGACGTCTACAACGGCTACAACCTGGTGCTGGGCGACGCCGGCGCCCTGTACTGGTACTCGAACCGTGCCGGCGACGACCCGCGCAACGGCCAGCCGCTCGAGGCGGGACGCATCTACGGCATCTCGAACGGGCTGCTCGACGCGCCCTGGCCGAAGGTCACCCGCACCAAGGCCCAGTTCGCCAGCCTGCTGTGCCAGGGCGCGCCCGAAGACGCCTATTTCGAAATGCTGGCCGACACCACGCGCGCCCCCGACATGCGCCTGCCCGAGACCGGCGTGCCGATCGACCTGGAACGGGTGCTGTCGGCGGTCTGCATCGAGACCCCGGGTTACGGGACCCGCACCTCGACGGTGGTGAAGCTGTACGAAAATGCCCCGGCGGAGTTGCACGAGCGCATATTGCGGCCCTGAGCTGTACCCGGGGTCGTCCACGGCCTACGCCGCTCGCGTCACGAATGGAACCGTAGGGTGGGCGCCCCGTGCCCACCGGAAGGATGAGCAGGCAGGATTGCATTAAACGCGTCAACGCAATGCACGCGTTTGGTGGCCACCCTACGTGATCCACCTCAAACGAATAGGCCTTAGGGCGATCAAATCCCCCGGATCACGGTCCAAGACTCTTTTGCAGTCATACGGAGGACGTCATGCGCACGCCTCTTTCTTCCCTGCCGGCCTTGCTCGCCGCCACCCTGCTCTCGGCCTGCCAGGCAGGCGCCCCCGGCGCGCCTGTCGACGAGCTCCCGCGCAGCGGCCCGACCGCGGTCACGTCGGGCCTGGCCGATTCACCCCAGATGGGCGGCAGCGGCAGCGCCGGCGCGGCCGGCCACGGCGAGCAGGCGTGCATGCGCGCGAACCACATGTGCACCACCGACAAGGAATGCTGCTCGGGCCGCTGCATGCAGGCCGGCAGCACGACCGGCATGTGCGAGAAGTAGCCGGACAGAGCTGGCCGGGCAGCATGAGCAGTGCAGGATGAGCAGGGCCGAATGAGCCGGACGCGGCAAGGGCCGCGCCCGGGATGCTCAGAGCTTGGCGCGCAGGATCTCGCGGATGTGGGGCGTGGCCGCGTAGGGGTCCGGCGGGTTGCGCCCCTCGAGGAGGGCGTTCATGCCCTCGGCCACCCCGCCCAACGCCTGCGGGTGCGAGAAGATCCAGAAGCGCTCCTCGGCGACCGCCTCGAAGGTCATGCGCGACACGTCCGCGGCCGAGACCTTGCCCGATTCCACCGCCTTGACCGTCAGCGCCTGGGCCGCGATCTGGCTGTTGGTCGGGCCGCCCTCGGCCTTGAGCTCCTCGGGACGGTTGCGGTGCGAGTGGCTGATGCCGGTCGGCACGAAGTACGGACAGAGCACGGAAGTGCCGATCGGCGCCCCGACCAGCTGCAGGTCGTGGTAGAGCGTTTCCGTCAGCGACACCACGGCGTGCTTGGACACGTTGTACACGCCCATCGCCGGCGCGTTCAGCAGGCCCGCCATCGAGGCCGTGTTCACGATATGGCCTTCGAAGGACGGGTCCTTCTTCGCGCACTCGAGCATGGTGCGGGTGAACACCCGCACGCCGTGGATCACGCCCCACAGGTTCACGCCCAGCACCCACTCCCAGTCCTGTTCGCTGTTTTCCCAGATCAGGCCGCCCGAGCCGACGCCGGCGTTGTTGAATACCAGGTGGATGCCGTGGAAGCGGGCCACCGCCGCGTCCGCCAATTCCTGGACGTGTGCGCCCTTGCTGACGTCGCACACCATGGCCAGCACCTCGACGCCGCGCGCCAGCAAGGCGTCGGTGACCTTCTCGAGCGCGTCGGCCTGGACGTCGGCCAGCACCAGCTTCATGCCGAGTCCAGCCGCGGTTTCCGCGAATTCGCGCCCAAGGCCGCTGCCGGCGCCGGTGATGACGGCCACTTTGCCGCTGAAGTTCTTCATGCTTTTCTCCTCCGCATTCTTCTTATACTGCGGACACGCCGCCGTCGACCGCCAGGATCTGGCCCGTGATGTGCTTGCCGGCGTCGGAGGCGAACAGCACCACCGCACCCTTCAGGTCCTCGTCGTCGCCCAGGCGTCCCAGCGGCGCGTCCTTGGCCAGGGTATCGGCGCCGATGGTCGACAACACGCCCTTGGTCATTTTAGACGGGAAGAAGCCCGGCGCGATGGAGTTGACGGTAATGCCGTGGCGGCCCCATTCGCCGGCCAAGGCGCGGGTGAAGTTGACGATCGCGCCCTTCGAGGTGTTGTAGGCGATCGTGCTCATCGTGCCCGGCGGGTTGCCGGCCAGACCCGCGATCGAGGAGATGTTGACGATGCGCCCGTAGCGGCGCGGAATCATCGACAGCTTGCCGACCATCTGCGACACCAGGAAGATGCTGCGCACGTTCAGGTTCATCACCTTGTCCCAGGCCTCGAGCGGATGCTCCTCGGCCGGGGCGCCCCAGCTGGCGCCGGCGTTGTTGATCAGGATGTCGATGTGGCCGAGGCGGCGCAGCGCTTCCTCGACAAAAGGCTGCACGTTCGACTCTTGCGACAGGTCGCAGGCGATCGCCGAAGCCTCGATGCCTTTCGACGCCAGGTGGGCCACTGCGGCGTCGAGTTCTTCCTGCTTGCGCGAGGAAAGCACCAGGCGCGCGCCCTGCTCGCCGAGCGCCTCGGCCATCTGCAGGCCGAGGCCGCGCGAGCCGCCGGTCACCAGTGCCGTCTTGCCTTGAAGTGAAAATAATTCCTGGGTAGTGCGCATGCTGTCTCCGTTGTTATTGTGTTGCGGATGGTGGGTCAGATTTCGTAATCCATGCACTGGCGCTCGTCGCGTACGGCCTTGAAGAATGGCATCAAGGCCTGGTGGGTGGGGTGATTGGCGTAGGCTTCCAGCGCCTCCCTGTTCTCGAAGGCGGACACCAGCACCACATCGTAGGTCGCTTCAAGGCCCGGCTGGGCCAGCGCGACCTCGAACTGCAGGATGCCCGGCACGATGTTGGCGCAGGCGTCCAGGCGGCGTTTCATCTCCTGCGCGTTCGTCTGGCGATCGGCGCCCTCGGCCTGCTCCTTGAGCTTCCACATCACGATGTGCTTGATCATATCTTTCTCGAATCTTTCCGGTTGGTTCAAAAGCTTTTACATATCACAGGACTTCGAACAGCCCCGCCGCCCCCTGGCCGCCGCCGATGCACATCGTCACCACGACATACTTGACGCCGCGGCGCTTGCCCTCGATCAGCGCATGGCCGACCAGGCGCGCGCCGGACACGCCGTATGGGTGCCCGAGCGCGATCGCGCCGCCGTTCACGTTCAGGCGGTCCATCGGGATGCCCAGCTTGTCGGCGCAGTACAGCACCTGGACCGCGAAGGCCTCGTTCAATTCCCACAGGCCGATGTCGTCGACCGTGAGGCCGGCCTTCTGCAGCAGTTTCGGTACGGCGAACACGGGGCCGATGCCCATTTCGTCAGGCTCGCAGCCGGCGACGGCAAAGCCGCGGAACACGCCCAGCGGCGCCAGGCCTTTCGCTTCGGCCATGCGGCGGCTCATCACGATGGACACCGAGGCGCCGTCCGAAAACTGGCTGGCGTTGCCCGCGGTGATGACGCCGCCCGGCAGCGCGGTGCGGATCTTGCTCACGCCCTCGATGGTCGTGTCGGCGCGGATGCCTTCGTCGGCGGCGATCGTCACTTCGCGCGTGAGCAGGCGGCCCGAGGCCTTGTCGGCCACGCCCATGACGGTGGTCATCGGCACGATCTCGGCGTCGAAACGGCCGGCGGCCTGGGCGGCCGCTGCGCGCTGCTGGCTCTGCACGCCGTAGGCGTCCTGGCGGTCCTTGGCGATCTCGTAGCGCTTGGCGACCATCTCGGCCGTCTGCAGCATCGACCAGTAGATTTCCGGCTTGCTCGCGCGCAGCGCCGGGTCGCGCAGCATGTGGGTGTTCATTTCCTGCTGCACGCAGGAGATCGACTCGACGCCGCCGGCGGCGAAAATCTCGCCTTCGCCGGCCAGCACGCGCTGCGCCGCCAGGGCGATGGTCTGTAGGCCCGAGGAGCAGAAGCGGTTCACGGTCATGCCCGGCACGGTCACCGGGCAGCCGGCGCGCAGCGCGATCTGGCGCGCGATGTTGCCGCCGGTGGCGCCTTCCGGATTGGCGCAGCCCATGATCACGTCCTCGACTTCGCCGGCGGCGATGCCGGCGCGTTCGATGGCGGCGGCGAGCACGTGGCCGCCGAGGGTGGCGCCATGGGTCATGTTGAAGGCTCCCTTCCACGACTTGGCCAAGCCGGTGCGGGCGGTCGAAACGATGACGGCGTCTTGCATTCTGGTCTCCCTGGTGTTGGTGTATGTGTTGTTCGTTGAGGTGTCCGACCGGATGAGAATAGCACAAGATTAGTACGGTCGTTCGCAAAATCTGCGGCTTGCGCCTCATCATATGCAAGCGGGATTTCCGGCGAGCCCGAGCGGTCGAATGTTCAGCAAGGGGCGCCGATGCGCGCCGTTGCGCGCCCTTGCGATGACTTGCAGGCGTCGTGCAACCGCCACGCAAGCAGCCTCGTCAACCATTAGTAAGTTTGCAGTAAGTTTGGAGCAAGCATGACGTAAGTTTAACGGTACACACTCCGTGCACGCTGACCAGAATCCTGCGCAGACAGGTTCCACGCATCGGCTATCCGAGACTTACATTACTATACGGAGACACACAACATGGCTATCACACCCGGCATGACCGCGGGCGGGAACGCAGTACCTTCCTCCCAGGGGATGACCAAGGAAGAACGCAAGGTGATCTTTGCGTCCTCGCTCGGCACCGTTTTCGAGTGGTACGACTTCTACCTTTACGGCTCGCTCGCCGCCATCATCGGTAAGCAGTTCTTCCTCGGCGACCCCACCACCTCCTTCATCTTCGCCCTGCTGACCTTCGCCGCCGGCTTCATCGTGCGCCCCTTCGGCGCGCTGGTGTTCGGCCGCCTCGGCGACATGATCGGCCGCAAGTACACCTTCCTGGTCACCATCCTCATCATGGGCGGCTCGACCTTCCTCGTCGGCCTGCTGCCGGGCCACGCCTCGATCGGCATCGCGGCGCCGATCATCCTGGTCACCCTGCGCATCCTGCAAGGCCTGGCGCTGGGCGGCGAATACGGCGGCGCGGCCACCTACGTCGCCGAGCACGCGCCGGAAGGCAAGCGCGGCTTCTTCACCGCCTTCATCCAGACCACCGCGACCATGGGCCTGTTCCTGTCGCTGCTGGTCATCCTGGGCACCCGCACCGCCGTCGGCGAAGAGGAATTCGCGGCCTGGGGCTGGCGCATCCCCTTCCTGGTCTCCGTCCTGCTGCTGGGTATCTCGGTGTGGATCCGGATGTCGATGAACGAGTCGCCCGCCTTCGCCAAGATGAAAGCCGAAGGCAAGACCTCGAAGGCGCCGCTGTCCGAAGCCTTCCTGAACTGGAAGAACGGCAAGATCGTCCTGCTGGCCCTGGTCGGCCTGACGATGGGCCAGGCAGTCGTGTGGTACACCGGCCAGTTCTACGCCCTCTTCTTCCTGACCCAGACCCTGAAGATCGACGGCCCGACCGCTAACATCCTGATCGCCATCGCCCTGCTGCTGGCCACCCCCTTCTTCCTCGTCTTCGGCTGGCTGTCCGACAAGATCGGCCGCAAGTGGATCATCCTGGGCGGCTGCGTCATCGCCGCGGTCACCTACTTCCCGATCTTCAAGGCCATCACCCACTACGGCAACCCGGCCCTCGAGCAAGCCATCGCCAGCTCGCCGGTCGTCGTCGTCGCCGACCCGAACTCCTGCAACTTCCAGGTCGACCCGAGCGGCACCCGCAAATTCCCGTCGTCCTGCGACATCGCCACCCGCATGCTGACCAACGCCTCGGTCAACTACACGACCGTCGAGGCGCCGGCCGGCACCGTGGCGCAGATCAAGGTGGGCGACAAGGTGATCAATGCCTTCAACGCCACCATGACGCCCGACGGCCTGGACTTCGTGGCCGAAGACAAGGCGCGCCAGACCGCCCTCAACAAGGAAGTGGTCGCCACGCTGAAGGCTGCCGGCTACCCCGAGAAAGCCGATCCGGCCCAGGTCAACAAGCCGATGCTGGTGCTGCTGCTCTTCATCCTGGTCATCTACGTGACCATGGTCTACGGCCCGATTGCGGCGATGCTGGTCGAGATGTTCCCGACCCGTATCCGCTACAGCTCGATGTCCCTGCCCTACCACATCGGTAACGGCTGGTTCGGCGGCCTGCTGCCGACCATCTCGTTCGCCCTGGTGGCGGCCAACGGCAACATCTACTACGGCCTCTGGTATCCGATCATCATCGCCCTGATCACCGTCGTGATCGGCGCCTTCTTCGTTCGCGAAACCAAGGACAACAATATCTACGCTACCGACTGACGCGGTAGCGACTGTTGGAAATCAAAATGCCGCTGGAGACAGCGGCATTTTTTTCGCAGGCTCGGCGCCTTACTTCTGGCAGACAGTATCCGGCACGCACCGCCTCCGGCATGACCTCAAAGCTCGTGGTTTGCCTCGAGAATGAAAGAATACAAGCGGACCATGTGGTTCGTTGGGAGCTTGGGGCCAAAAAGAGCCGGAAAATCCGCGGCCGCGTGTTCTCGTTCATATTTTCGTGCGAGATCGACTTTGGAAAGCTTTGTACCGATTTCGACGCGATCGACCCCGCTTTCCCGGAGATACTTCTTATCGAAATACTTCCGCGGGAGATAGCTCTCGATTGTATAACCGTCCGTGATCCAGACATGTCCTGGCAGGTCATCGATGACCTTGTACTTCGCACACGAGGACTTCGTGCGAATAATCGATCCGCACGCCGCGCACCATTTGAAATCGTTGTCCCTGTCCATGACCACCATCGACTTACGATTCAGCTTCAGCATTGATACGGCATCGTCGATTTCGGCCTGGGGTGCAGCGTCAAAGTGCGACAGAACCGAACCGCCGTAGAAAGAAAACACATAGTGCACGTTCTCGATCGGTGGTTTTCGCTTATTCAAAGCGCACCATTTTTCGAGCCAATGCCGGATATAAATTCGGTCCGACGGACCTTCGACCCACACCACGCAGTTTGCCTGGAGCAGATCGCTCACCTTGGTGCCAAGCGCATCGAGTAGCTTGCCGTGATGCGCCTGGACATTATCGACACGCACGACATTCCTGCCATCCACGTGAAAGATGGCAAAATCAGTTTCGTCTGCGTTGGTTTGCCAGCTTGAGGGGTTCAGGAACACTGCGGAGTGCGTCGACAGGAATATTTGCAGCTTTCTTTCCTGGGCCAATGTAGCCAGTCTCGCCGCCAGGCGGCGTTGCAGGACCGGGTGCAAGTGGGTTTCCGGCTCTTCGATGATGCAAAGCGAACCTTTATGGAGCTGCGAAACCCACGAGAGCAAGCCTGCTGCAGCCTTCCATCCGGCCGGCAGCTCCCTCGCCTCGATCAGGTGCGGCTGCCCCGGCTCGTCGATGAAGGTAACAATGGCCTGGGCTTCAAGGGTTGGGAAAATGCCTTCTATACCAGTCAGATAGGGTAAGAGCAGTTCCAGCTCTCTGAAGAATCGCATGTCGAACCTGGTCCGGCTCGGATCCGGCCAGTACTCGACATGGAATCCGAGACGGATGAAGAATTTATCGGCCTTCGCTTTGTCCTCGTCACCCCATTGCCCGCCGTGGATGCGCGGATATGTTTCGTGGATGATGCGCTCGCGAACCGGATGCTCCAGATGTCTTAACGCGACTGCGCCCGACTCCTCGAAATGCACATTGACCACCGATTGATCGCTCAGCAGTAACCGAAACGAATGGTAGGCTTCATTTTGCGACAGGGTACTCCTGCGCAGGGTCAGGAGCAGATCGGCATTGCCAAGCGCACGGACAGCGTCGAGGAAGGTGGACTTCCCCGCCCCATTGGGGCCAGCGAACACATTGATTCTGGCCGTGTCTACCTGCGGCATTTGCTGGAAGTTAACGTCTGGTCCGAATAACCCGACGTCCGGGTGGACAAAATAGTTGATCCCGCGTGTAGCGCTCAGCTTGATTTGTTCGATCGTGAGAAATGCCATGTTCAGGGTGCGAAGGAGTACACGTGAGGCCGACGGCGGTTCAGTGCCAGCAGAGCGAGCTCAGTCGAGAAAGGTTGATTCCAACCGGTAATTTGGCTGCCCGGACCATAACATGCCGCGAGCAGGAACAAATGCGCGAAATGTCACCAACGCCGCAATGCATCGAAGGGAGGCGCGCGCATCCGCACGCAAGAAATCGAAAGACGTGGCGTGACTGGCAACCAGAGCGCACCGGGCTCCCTACGCCTGGCTGACCAGGTAGGCGCACCGCCGCGCCCCCTCCAGCTGATGCTCGATCCGCACCACGTTCACCCCCGGCCCCAGCACCCGCCGGAACACGTCCAATTCGGAGCGGCAGAACTGCTGGCAGGCCTGGGCCGCCGCGCAGATCGGGCAGTGATTTTCCAGCAGGAGCATGCTGCCGTCGGCGCGCGGCTCGACTTCGGCCATGTAGCCCTCGAGCGAGCGTGCCTCTGCCAGCGCCGCCACCTGCTCGTCCAAGGTCGTAGCAGGATCGACCCGGGCCGAATAGGCGCGCTCGCTGCTCTCCTCGCGCGCCACGATCAGCTTTTCCAGCCCGGATTCGCCGAACAACGTCCGCACGCCCTCGATCAGGTCGAGCGTCAGCTCCGCATGACGGTCCGGAAAGCGCGCATGGCCCGCCTCGGTCAGCTGCCAGCGCCGCACCGGCCTACCCACCTTGCCGGGCGTGTCGAGGAAACTGACCAGTCCCTTCTCTACGCCGAGCTCGAGCTGGCGCCGCACACCCATGGCCGTCATGCCGAGCAATTCGGCCAGCGCCTGCGCCGTCTGGGCGCCGCGCGTCTTCAGCATCATCAAGACTTGATCGAAGGTATTCATTTGGCCTCTACCGAGACAGGGATCACACGGCTACTCCAGTTGCGCATCGCCAGCGCCGCCCAGGCGGCCAGCAGGCCGCCGACGACCAGCACCAGGCGCGTATCGAACAGCGTCAGCACGCCGCCCGCCAGCGCCATCACGATGTTCGCCAGGCAGAAGGTGGTCGAGAGCAGGCCCATGACGGCGCCCTGCCCGTGCGCGGCGAACTGGTCGGCCGACCAGCCTTGCAGCGTGGCATTGTAATAGGCGTGCGGCAGACCGAACAGGAGGATCGCCGCCAGCCCGATCCACAGGTTGCCGAGGCCGACAGCGAGGATCGCCGTCGCCGCGAAAGCCGCCTGGCCGCTGGCGCGGCGGCGCGGCTCCCGGGGGCTCGCGCGGCCGGCGAACAAGGCTGCGAAGGTCATCAATGCGCACATGCCCATGTTGACCAGGGCGATCTGGCGCGTGTCGTAACGCCCGACGTCGACCAGCCACAGCGGGAAGAATTCGTAGAAGGAAGCGACGCCACAGGCGTAAGCGAAGTGGACCACGAACAGGGTCCGCAGCGGCGTGTGGCGCAAGAGGGTCAGCGCATGGCGCTCGCGCGCCACCGTCCACCAATTGCCCGACTGCGGAGCCACGCTTTCGCGGTCCAGCGCCAGCGCGGCCAGGCCTGCACCCAGCAGCAGCGCGCCAGCGGCGATATAGAACGGCACCGTGATGCCGGCGCCGACCGTGAAGCCCGCCAGCAGCGGCCCGACCAGCCAGCCCAGGTGGAAGGCGCCGTTCAGCCAGGACAGCGCATGGTTGCGCAGCCCGCCCGTCAGGCGTTCGGCCAGCATGGCGCGCATGGTGGAGCCATTCCCCTCGAGCAGGCCGGTCACGAAACGCGCCAGCAGAAAAAGCGGATACGACTGCGCGACCAGGGCCCAGGCGGTCAGCGCATGCCCGGCGGCCGCGCCGACCGCGGTGACCAGGAGCACGCGCCGGCGCCCGAGGCGGTCCGACACCGGCCCCAGCATGGCGCTGCCGATCAGCAGGCCGAGCGGATTGATCATCAGGGCGAACCCGAACAGCAGCTTGGGCGGCAGTCCGAGGAAGCCGGTCAGGTCGTTGCTCGCCTCGGCCGCGAACAGCGGCGGCAGGATGGGGTAAGGCAGCGAGGCGCCGGTGGTGGACAATAGTCCGAGCAGGCAGGCGCTGGCGATCAGGAGCACGGTCTTCATGGCCGATTAAAAGAATGGCAATGTCGACATCCTATGCCTGAGCACGGAATAAGTAAACGAATTTGTTTATTTATCCTAGGGTGGACGGCTCCGCCCCGGTGATGGCGTAATGGCGGCCTATCCGCCGTCCACGCGTTCAACACGAGGTGCACTGCGGCGACTGGCCACGGAGCCATAGCAACGCTGGAGCGGTGGCGCGTCATGGCATGCTGGAGTTGAACGCGTGGACGGCGCAGCAGTCGTGGGCGGGCACGCCGCCGGGTGCATCCGTCCCCCCTACGCCGCATTGGCAGCGGACGGCGAAGGCGCAAAAAAACGGCGGGCACGCATGCCCGCCGTTTTTACCGGGACGACCAACCTAGCCGTTGAACCCCTTGCCCTCGGCGGCCAGGCGCTCCAGCAGCGGGGCCGGCGTCCAGGCTTCGCCATGGCGGCCGGCTGCGAACTTGCGGATCGCGGCGAGCACGTTCGGCAGGCCGACCGTATCGGCGTACAGCATCGGGCCGCCGCGGTGCAGCGGGAAGCCGTAGCCGGTCAGGTAGACCATGTCGATGTCGGAGGCGCGCAGGGCGATGCCTTCTTCCAGGATGCGGGCGCCTTCGTTCGCCAGCGCGAACACCAGGCGCTGGACGATCTCCTCGTCCGAAATGACGCGGCGCTCGACGCCGATCTCCTTCGAGTAGCCGGTGATCATCTCGTTCACCGATGCGGAAGGCTGCGGCTTGCGGTCGCCCGCCTGGTACTCGTACCAGCCGGCGCCGGTCTTCTGGCCGAAGCGGCCCTGTTCGCACAGGCGGTCCGGGATCGGCGAATACACCAGTTCCGGCGACTCGGCATAGCGGCGCTTGCGGATGTACCAGCCGATGTCGTTGCCGGCCAGGTCGCTCATGCGGAAGGGACCCATGGCGAAGCCGAACTTCTCGATCGCCTTGTCGACCTGCTCCGGCAGCGCGCCCTCTTCCAGCAGGAAGAAAGCCTGGCGCAGGTATTGTTCCACCATGCGGTTGCCGATGAAACCGTCGCACACGCCCGAGACCACGCCGGTCTTGCGGATCTTCTTCGACAGCGCCAGCGCGGTGGCCAGCACGTCCTTGCCGGTCTTCGCGCCGCGCACGATCTCCAGCAGTTTCATCACGTTGGCCGGGCTGAAGAAGTGCAGGCCGATCACGTCCTGCGGGCGCGAAGTCACGTCGGCGATCTTGTTCAGGTCCAGGGTCGAGGTGTTGGACGCCAGGATCGCGCCCGGCTTCATCACTTCGTCGAGCTTGCGGAACACCTGGGTCTTCACCTCCATGTCCTCGAACACGGCTTCGACCACGATGTCGGCCTGGGCGATGTCCTCGAAGGCCAGCGTGCCGCTGATCAGGCCGATGCGCTGCTCGGCCTTGTCCTGGGCCAGCTTGCCCTTCTTGACCGTGTTCTCGTAGTTCTTGCGGATGATGCCGAGACCCTTGTCCAGGGCTTCCTGCTTCATCTCCAGGATGGTGACCGGGATGCCGGCGTTCGCGAAGTTCATCGCGATGCCGCCGCCCATGGTGCCGGCGCCGATCACGGCGGCGCGCGCAATGGTGCGGGTCGGGGTGTCGGCGGGCACGTCGGGCACCTTGCTGGCGGCGCGCTCGGCGAAGAAGGCGTGGCGCAGGGCTTTCGATTCGGTGGTCTGGGCCAGGGCCAGGAAGCGCTCGCGCTCGAAGGCCAGGCCCTCTTCGAACTTCTTCGTCACGCTCGCGGCCACGCACTCGACGCATTCCAGCGGCGCCGGGAAGGGGCCGGCCATGGCTTTCACGGTATTGCGCGAGAACTGCAGGAAGGCTTCGTAGTTCGGGTAGTCGATCTTCAGGTCGCGCACTTTCGGCAGCGGACGGGCGTCGGCGATGCCGTTGGCGAATTCGACGCTGGCAGCCACCAGGTCGGCGCCGGCGTCGAACACGCGGTCGAAGAGCTTCGTCCCGGCCAGCTTCTCCGACATCACCGGATTGCCCGACACGATCATGTTCAGGCCCTGCTCCAGGCCGACCACGCGCGGCAGGCGCTGGGTGCCGCCGGCCCCCGGCACCAGGCCGATCTTCACTTCCGGCAGGCCGATCTGGGCGCCAGGCAGCGCCACGCGGTAGTGGCAGCCGAGCGAGAGCTCGAGGCCGCCGCCCATGCAGACGCCGTGGATCGCCGCCACGACCGGCTTGGCCAGGTTTTCGGCGGTGGCGATCAGCGTGTGCAGCGTCGGTTCGGTCAGGGCCTTGGGAGAATTGAACTCGCGGATGTCGGCGCCGCCCGAGAACACCTTGCCGGCGCCGCTGATGACGACCGCCTTGACGGCCGCGTCGCTTTCCGCGCGGCGCAGCGCCTCGACGGCGGCAGTGCGCGTCTCCAGGCCCAGGCCGTTGACCGGGGGATTGTTCAGGGTGATGACGGCAACGCTGCCGTGAACGACGTAGTCTGCACTCATGTCTCTTCCTTGTTAGTAGTTAAACTGCTGTGAGCTGCGC
Organism: Massilia sp. UBA2709; assembly: GCA_002354135.1. Taxonomy (GTDB): domain Bacteria; phylum Pseudomonadota; class Gammaproteobacteria; order Burkholderiales; family Burkholderiaceae_D; genus Telluria. The sequence continues at coordinate 20,916 of DEKZ01000073.1, forward strand.
TTTTTTCTACTTCGGCACTATAACTTAAAAAAGTACGATCGTCTTATTTCTTCGTCTCAGGCCATCCGATTCCGGCCCCGCTCCTGCGCGCCGGGCGATTGCGGCGCAGTTGCGGTGCAGTTGCGTCTCAGTTTGTTTATCATGCGGGCCATGAAAGCCATGCGCAGCGACCTTCCATGAAGATAATGCTTGACCCCGCCGAAGTCGAGTTCAGCGCGATCCGCGCCCAGGGACCCGGCGGCCAGAACGTCAACAAGGTGTCCTGCGCGGTGCACGCGCGCTTCGACGTCCACGCCTCTTCCCTGCCCCAGGCCGTGAAGGACCGCCTGCTGGCCCGGCGCGACAGCCGCATTTCCCAGGACGGCGTGGTGGTCCTGAAAGCCCAGGCCGCGCGCAGCCTGGAGCAGAACAAGGAAGACGCCCTGCGCCGCCTGCAGGAGATGGTCGACCTGGCGGCAGTGGCGCCCGTCGTCCGGCGTCCCACGAAACCCACGCGTGGTTCGCAGCGGCGTCGCCTGGACGCCAAGGCGCGCAGCGGCGAGGTCAAGCTGCTGCGCCGCAAAGTCATCGATTGAAACCCGCAGCGGCGAGCCACTCGCCCTGCCAATGAGGAAAACCATGCTGAAACTGATCCAGGAACTGATGCGGCTCTACCTGCCGGAAGGCGCGGTCACCGAGGAGGCGCTGCAGGCGCACATCCTCGGCCAGCAGACCCTGCCCGTCGACATCACGACCAGCGGCGGCCTTACGCGCGCGATCGTCATCCCCTTCCACCGCATCCCCAAGCACGAGGAAGGCCGCCACTGGACCCTGCTGTGCGAAGTGGCCCACGCGCTGCAGGCCGATCTGGACTTGCCGGCCCCGGCGGTGAGCATCGCCAGCGTGGACGGCTTCTGCCTCTGGCTCTCGCTGGCCGTGCCCCTGCCCTCGCTGCAGGCTGGACAGTTCGTCGAACTGCTGCGCCAGGCCTACTTCCCCGAGATCGAGCCGGTGATCGGCACCCCGGCCGAACTGCCGCCCTGCCTGAACCGCGAAACCGGCCGCTGGACCGCCTTCATCAATCCGGGCATGGGCGCTTCCTTCATCGGCGAGCCCGGGCTCGAGATCGCGCCGCCGCAAGCGGCCCAGGCCGCCTTCCTCGAGGGCCTGGAGAGCATCGATCCGGTCAGCTTCGACCGCGCCCTGGCGCGGCTGCTGGCGCGCACGGAATCCGCCTCCGAGCCGGCGCAGGCGATGGCCACAGCGGCGGATGAAGCCCCCGCCGTCGTGGCGGCCAATGCGGCGCCCCCGTCCGGCCCGGCTCAGGAAGGCCTGCTGCTGAAGGACGCCACCCTCGAAGACATCGTGCGCCACCTCCACGCCCGCAATATCGAGCCCACATTCAGGCATCTGCTCCCGCCGCAGGCTTGAGCCAGCCGAGCTCCAGCCGGACGCGCTGCGCGTTCCCAAAGAGCGCGATGGGGTCCATCCATATCGCCGGGGCGCACAGGGCACGGATGTCGATGACCTCTGTGGCCTGAGGACCGGGAAGCCAGCTCCCGGCCCCAGGCATGGCCAGCTGGGGCCGCCACGCCGGATCGGGCCGTGCGTCGCCCCCCGGCCCGCCGGTGTATCCTGAACACATCGAGCGCCCCCGTGGCCTCGCGACCACAAGGAGGGCGCCATGACGGAGGCATGCCGGCATATCTGCCTCGGGTTCACGGAGGAGCGATATCCGGAAGGTACCCATATCTGTTATCTCTACAACAGCGACGAGGAGCGCAGGCGCATCCTGCCCCTGTTCGCGCGCCATGCCCTGCTCGAGAACGAAGCCTTCGGCTACCTGGCCGACGTGCCCACCCGCGCGCACTTGCCGGAAGCCATCGCCCAGCTCGACCTCGCCGCCGCCTTCCTGCATGCCCCCGGCCAGGTCGAACTGTCGACCAGCATGGAAGGCTATTACCCCGACGGCAGCTTCGACCCGGACACCCTGCTGGCCAGCCTGCGCGCGAAGTACGCCCAGGCACGCGCCGCGGGCCTGCAGGGCGCACGGCTGGCCGGCGAAATGGACTGGGCGCTGCGCGGCGTCCCCGGAAGCGACCGCATCATCGAATGCGAATCGCGCATCAACGAGCTGGTGAAGGAAACACCGATCACCGTGATGTGCCAGTACGACCTGGGCAAGTTCGACGGCGCCATGATGTTCGACGTGATGAACGTGCATCCGGTGATGATTGTCGGCGGCCACATCCTGCGCAATCCTTTCTACCAGCACAGATAGGCAGGTACCAGCCATGGATATCCAGGCCAGCGCGGATGCGAACGGACCGAGCGCCGCGGTGCTCGGCCGCCTGCTCGTCATCCAGCAGGCGGTCGACGCCATTCCCGACGACATCCGCATGGTCGACTTCGTGCTCCGCGCACTGTCGGGCGTGCCGGGCATCGCCGACATCTTCCTGCACCTGGTCGGCGTGAACGAACCCGATCCGCAACTGGCCGCCCTGCTCGAGCGCTGCGCCACGGTGATCCCGGACCAGCCCACCCACAACCTGCTGCGCGAGCTGGGCCCCGACATCCAGTGCTTCCCGATGGATACGCCCGGCCAGCACCTGGGCTGCCTGGTCGTGTTTGTCGGCGACAAGCAGGCCCTGCAGCCCTACCTGCCCTTTCTCAGCAATATCTCCAGCACCATCAACCGCGTGCTGGCCTCGCGCCGCTACCAGCTCCGCCTCGCCCAGCTCAACGAGGAGCTGCGCGAAGCCCGCGACCAGCTCGAGATGCGCGTGGCCGAGCGCACCCGCGAACTGGAATACCGGGCCACCCACGATCCGGCCACCGGCCTGCCGAACCGGGCCCTGCTCATCGACCGCCTGCAGAACGCCATCGTGGACGCCCGGCGCGAGGGCCACCTGGTGGCGGTGGTCTACCTCGACCTGGACAGCTTTTCCTTCATGAACACCGGGCTCGGCAACGACTGCGGCGACGCCTTCCTCGTGGAGACCGCGCGCCGCCTGTGCCGGCTGGTACGCGAGAGCGACACCGTGGCCCGCATCGGTTCGGACGAATTCGTCATCCTGCTCGCCGGGCTCGAGAACATCGAGCGCAGCAGCGCGCGCCTGTCGGCCATGCTGGCGGCCGTACGCGAACCGGTGGCGCTGGACGGGAAGCAGGTGGTGGTCACCGCCAGCATCGGCGCCTGCGTCTATCCGCTCGACGGCGCCGAAGCCGAGCTCCTGCTGCGGCGCGCGAACACGGCGATGCACCGGGCCAAAGCCTCGGGCAAGGACAACGTCCAGTTCTACGCCAGCACGCGCGACGCGCCGGTAGCCGAACGCATGGAGCTGGAAACCGAGCTCAGGCACGCGATCGGCGCCGGCGAGCTGACCATCCACTACCAGCTGAAACTCGATGTCGCCGCCAACCGCTACGTCGGCGCCGAGGCCCTGGTGCGCTGGGCGCACCCGAAGCGCGGCCTGCTGCCGCCCGGCCGCTTCATCCCGATCGCGGAAGACTCCGCGCTCATCGTCGCGCTGGGGGAATACGTGCTGCGCCGCGCTTGCCTGCAGGCGCGCCTGTGGCAGGAAGCCGGGCTGGAGGGCATGACGGTGGCGGTGAATGTCGCGGCGCGCCAGCTGCGCGACGAGCGGATCGTCGAGACCGTGCGGCAGGTGTTGCGCGATACGGCGCTGGCGCCGGAGTTGCTCGAGCTGGAAATCACGGAAAGCTCGATCATGCACGACCTGGCCCATGCCAGCGAGCTCCTGCACAAGCTGAAGGGGCTGGGGGTGAAGATCTCGATCGACGATTTCGGCACCGGCTATTCCAGCCTCAGCGCCCTGCGCAACTTCCCTGCGGACAAGCTGAAGATCGACCGTTCCTTCGTCCACGAAATCGAGACCGTGCCGAGCGCGGCCGCCGTGGCCCTGGCCGTGATCTCGTTTGCCCGCACGCTGGGGATGCGGGTCAATGCCGAGGGCGTGGAAACCCTCGGCCAGGCGCAATGCCTGAAGAAGCACGGCTGCGACGAACTCCAGGGCTTCCTGCTGGCGCGCCCGGTGCCGCCGGAACAGGTGCCGGCCCTGTTCCGGCAGCCGGGCCTGGCCGAATGGAACCCGGCAGGCCCCTGAACCGTTTCAAACGGTCGGCAGCTGGTGCTCGCGGTACTGGTCGCGCAGGCGGTTCTTCTGGATCTTGCCGGTCGCACCCATCGGCAGCGCTTCGGTGAACACCACGTCGTCGGGCAGCCACCACTTCGCCACCTTGCCTTCGAAGAAGGCCAGCAATTCCTCGCGCGAAACCTCCTGTCCCGGACGCTTCACCACCACCAGCAGCGGCCGCTCGTCCCACTTCGGATGGGCCACGCCGATGCAGGCCGCCTGCAGCACGGCCGGATGGGCCATCGCGATGTTTTCCAGGTCGATGCTGCCGATCCATTCGCCGCCCGACTTGATCACGTCCTTGCTGCGGTCGGTGATCTGCATGTAGCCGTCGCCGTCGATGGTCGCCACGTCGCCCGTCGGGAACCAGCCGTCCTTCAGCACGTCGCCGCCTTCGCCGCGGAAGTAACCCGAGACGATCCACGGCCCCTTCACGTACAGGTGGCCGTAGGTTTCGCCGTCCCAGGGCAGTTCCTTGCCGTCGTCGTCGACGATCTTCATGTCGACGCCGAAGATCGCGTGGCCCTGTTTCTGCAGGATCTTGCGCTGGGCTTCCTTGGGCAAGGCCAGGTGCTTGGCTTGCAGGCCGCCGGTGGTGCCCAGCGGCGACATTTCGGTCATGCCCCAGCCGTGGATCACGTGCACGTCGAGCTTGTCGATCAGGGTGTCCATCATCGCCGGCGGGCAGGCCGACCCGCCGATGACGGTGCGGCGGAAGGTCGAGAACTTCAGGTTGTTCTGGAGGGCATGGTTGATCAGGCCCAGCCAGACCGTCGGCACGCCGGCCGAGAAGGTCACCTTTTCCGACTCGAACAGTTCGTAGAGCGACTTGCCGTCCAGGGCCGCGCCCGGGAACACCATCTTCGCGCCGGACAGCGGCACCGAGTAAGGCAGGCCCCAGGCGTTGACGTGGAACATCGGCACCACCGGCACGATCGTGTCCACGCTCGACACGTTCAGCGAACCCGGCATGGCCGAGGCGTAGGCGTGGAGGATGGTCGAGCGGTGCGAGTAGAGGGCGCCCTTGGGGTTGCCGGTCGTGCCCGAGGTGTAGCACAGCGAAGCGGCCGAGTTCTCGTCGAACTGGGGCCAGGCGTAGTCGTCGCTGCTGGACGCGACCAGGTCTTCGTAGCACAGCAGGCTGGCGATCTTCGTCTCCTGCGGCATGTGGGCGCGGTCGCTCATCAGCACGAAGGATTTGACGGCCTTGCAGTGCGGGGCGATGTCCTCGATCAGCGGCAGGAAAGTCAGGTCGAAGAACAGGTACTGGTCTTCGGCGTGGTTGACGATGTAGGCGATCTGCTCGGGATGCAGGCGCGGGTTAATCGTGTGCAGCACGGCGCCCGAGCCCGAGACCGCATAGTACAGCTCCATGTGGCGGTAGCCGTTCCAGGCCAGGGTGGCGACGCGGTCGCCGATCTGCACGCCCAGGCCCTCCAGCGCCTTTGCCATGCGGCGCGCGCGCCGTTCGCATTCGCGGTAGGTGTAGCGGTGCAGGTCGCCTTCGACGCGGCGCGAGACGATCTCGTTGGACCCGTAGTGACGGGCGGCGAACTCGATGATGCTCGAAATGAGCAGGGGCTGGTCCATCATCTGGCCCATCAGCGGGCTCTTGGGGTAAGACGTCATCGCTGTGTCTCCTGTGGCAGTTAGCTATGATCTTTATGGCAAGCTCGAACGAGTGTGATTCGTCGCGATGCAGGGCGTCAACATGTTTCGATGGTGCATTGCAGCAAGCACTGTTTCGGTGCATCGGCGGGCGCTGGACGCGAGGCGTTACCGGATGTAAGCGCGCTTGCCGATCATGCGTGCGCGAATAGAATCGGCCCGGTACGGTAGAATCTCGTTATCGATTCGACCCTTACTCGCGACCCTTACTCGACTGGAACTGCCATTACGCCCAACGAGCTCCCCTTCGGCAACGGCTTCGCAGCCCTGCCGCCCGCGTTCTACACGCGGCTGATGCCGACGCCGATGCCCGCGCCCTACTTCGTCGCGGCCAGTTCGCGCGCGGCCGCGCTGGTCAACATCGATCCGGCGCTGCTGGCGCAGGACGATTTCGTCGCCGCCTTCACCGGCAACGCGGTCCCCGAGGGCGCCCAGCCGCTGGCCGCCGTGTATTCCGGTCACCAGTTCGGCGTCTGGGCCGGCCAGCTCGGCGACGGCCGCGCCATCCTGCTGGGCGACCTGCCTGGTCCCGAGGGCCGCATGGAACTGCAGCTGAAGGGCGCCGGCAAGACGCCCTACTCGCGCATGGGCGACGGCCGCGCCGTGCTGCGCTCCTCGATCCGCGAATTCCTCTGTTCGGAAGCGATGGCCGCGCTCGGCATCCCGACCACCCGCGCCCTGGTCGTCACCGGCTCGCAACAGCGCGTGATGCGCGAGTCGCTCGAGACCGCGGCGGTCGTCACCCGCATGGCGCCCTCCTTCGTCCGCTTCGGCTCCTTCGAACACTGGACCTACCGCGACAAACCGGACGAGCTGCGCCAGCTCGCCGACTACGTGATCGACGGCTTCTATCCGGCGCTGCGCGGCGCGCAGAACCCCTACAAGGAACTGCTGGCGGAAGTCACCCGCCGCACCGCGCGCATGATCGCGCATTGGCAATCGGTCGGCTTCATGCATGGCGTGATGAACACCGACAATATGTCCATCCTCGGCCTGACGCTGGACTACGGCCCCTTCGGTTTCATGGAAGCCTTCGACGTCAACCACATCTGCAACCATACCGACCAGGGCGGGCGCTATTCGTATGCCAACCAGGTCGCGGTCGGCCACTGGAACTGCTACGCCCTGGGCAACGCCCTGCTGCCGCTGATCGGCGAGGTCGACGCTGCCCAGGAGGCGCTCGACGTCTACATGCCGGAATTCGAGCGCAAGCTCGACGAACTGCTTCATGCCAAGCTCGGCCTGAACGAGCGCCACGAAGGCGACCGCGCCCTGTTCGACGGCCTGTTCACCATCATGCAGGCCAGCCACGTCGACTTCACCCTGCTGTTCCGGCGCCTGGCCGACCTGAAGATCGAGCAGGCCGGCAGCGAGGAAGGCGTGCGCGACCTGTTCATCGACCGCGCCGCCTTCGATGCCTGGGCCGTGGGCTACCGCGACCGCTTGCGCCTGGAGCACAGCGACGACGCCACGCGGCGCGCCGCCATGAACCGGGTCAACCCGAAGTACGTCCTGCGAAACTATCTGGCCCAGCAGGCGATCGAACGGGCACAGAACGGGGACTACAGCGAGGTGGCGAAGCTGCTGGCCATCCTCGAACAGCCTTTCGACGAACAGCCCGAACACGAGGCCTATGCCGCGCTGCCGCCGGACTGGGCGGCCCACCTGGAAGTCAGCTGCTCGTCCTGAGCGGTGCTTCGTGAACCGCAGTTCTTCCTTGCTGCGCCTGTGCTTTACCTTTGCTTCACCAGTTTTAACCAGAAAGACCGACATGACCGATAAAGTGACCAAGACCGACCAAGAGTGGCGCGCCCAGCTCGACCCGATGCAATACCAGGTGACGCGCCATGCCGCCACCGAGCGCGCCTTCACCGGCAAATACTGGGACCACCACGAGCACGGCATCTACCACTGCGTCTGCTGCGACACTCCGCTGTTCGAATCCGACGCCAAGTTCGAATCCGGTTGCGGCTGGCCCAGCTACTTCAAGGCGCTCGACCCCGAGAACGTCATCGAGAAGGAAGACCGCAGCCACGGCATGCTGCGCACCGAGATCATCTGCGCCGTCTGCGACGCCCATCTCGGCCACGTGTTCCCGGACGGCCCGCCGCCGACCGGCCTGCGCTACTGCATCAACTCGGCCGCGCTGCGCTTCGAAGCGCTGTAAGCCTCACCCTCGAGACCGACCCGACACCACATGAAATTCCTGTTCGATTTCTTTCCGCTGATTCTGTTTTTCGCGGTCTATAAATACGGCACCGGCAACGAAGCGGCAGCCGTCGCCCTCGCCGAGACTTACCTCGGCGGCATGGTCTCCGGCGGCAAGATCATTGCCAGCCAGGCGCCGATCATGCTCGCCACCGTGGTCGGCATCATCGCCACCGTGCTCCAGGTTGGCTACCTGCTGGTACGCCGGCGCAAGGTCGACACCATGCTCTGGGTCTCCTTCTTCGTCATCGTCGTGTTCGGCGGCGCGACCATCTATTTCCACGACGAGACCTTCATCAAGTGGAAGCCGACCATGCTGTACTGGATCTTCGCCGGCGCCCTCTTCGTCAGCCAGGTCTTCCTGAAGAACAACCTGATGAAGAAGGTGATGCAGGAAGCCCTGCCCCTGCCCGACGAGATCTGGCCGCGCGTCGGCTACCAGTGGATGGGCTTCCTGTTCTTCCTCGGCGCCCTGAACCTGGTCATGGCCTTCGTGGTCTTCAAGGACAACACGGGCGCCTGGGTCAACTTCAAGGTATTCGGCATGACCGCGATCTTCTTCCTGTTCAGCGTCGGCCAGGCCATGCTGCTTGTAAAACATGTCCCACAGGAGGAAGCATGAGTCTCGATAACCGCGTCGACACCCGCGTCGAACGCATCGAAGCGCGCCTGACCGAGGCCCTGGCGCCCCTCGACCTGGCCGTCGGCGACGACTCGGCCCTGCACGCCGGCCATGCCGGCGCGGCCTCGGGCGGAGGCCACTACAGCGTGCGCATCGTCTCCGAGCGCTTCGAGGGACTGAGACTCGTCATGCGCCATCGACTGGTGTATGATGCCGTGCACGATATGATGAAGGCCGAGATCCACGCCCTGGCGATCACGGCCCTTGCGCCATCGGAACTGAACTGAGGAAGCAAGCTGAAGAACCGGACTGAGGCCGGTTCAGCACCGCTTAAGAAATCTGTCGCAAAATCGAATTGCTCAGTAAAAGAAATAATCAAAAATCCCGTCCAAGCAACTCCCTCCCACAGGAAACACCATAATGACTTTTAAGCCAGCACGCCTGCTGTTAGCCCTGATCGCCGTTATCGCAGCACCCGCATTCGCCCAGAACCTCGCCGTGGTGAACGGCAAGG
>DEKZ01000346.1 GCA_002354135.1 Massilia sp. UBA2709
CCGCGCGCGAGGCGCTGGCGGCCTGGCTGGCGGTGCGTCCGCCGGCCGTTGACGGCAGTCCGGCCCTGTTCCTGTCCAGCCGCGGCGCCCGCATCACCTCGCGCGTGGTCCAGCAGCGCCTCAAGCAGCACGCGATCAAGGCCGGCGCCCCGGTGCACGTGCACCCGCACGTGCTGCGCCACTCCTTTGCCTCGCACCTGCTGCAATCCTCGGGCGACCTGCGCGCCGTGCAGGAATTGCTCGGCCACGCCAGCATCACCTCGACCCAGGTCTATACCGCGCTCGACTTCCAGCATCTGGCCGCCGTGTACGACAAGGCGCACCCGCGGGCGAAAGCGAAGTAGCCCTTCGGTTCCGGACAGGACTTTCAGCCGCCGGAACAGGCTCTTGAGCAAGGCTTCACCTGAGCTGGCGCAAAGGCGCGTACGGTTGATGGTGGCAGATTGCAAATTACGGCATAATCTTTCGATTCCCCGGGCCCGATCCGGGCAGACCAGTTCGAACAAGCAAAGACCATGTCACTGATCCCCACCACCATCCTGACCGGCTTCCTCGGCGCCGGCAAGACCACCCTCCTCAACCGCATCCTGCGCGAGGAGCACGGCCTGCGCATTGCCGTCATCGAGAACGAATTTGGCCAGGAAAATATCGACAACGAAATCCTGGTGCAGGACAGCGGCGAACAGATCGTCGAAATGAACAACGGCTGCATCTGCTGCACCGTGCGCGGCGACCTGATCGTCGCCCTGACGAACCTGGCGCAAAAGCGCGAAGCCGGCGAGATCGCTTTCGATCGCGTCGTCATCGAAACCACGGGCCTGGCCAATCCGGGCCCGGTGGCGCAGACCTTCTTCGTGGACGAGGAAGTGGGCGTTCACTACCTGCTCGACGCCGTGGTGACCGTGGTCGATGCCCGTCACGCGATGGACCAGCTGGACCGCCACGAGGAAGCCCAGCGCCAGGTTGGCTTCGCCGACAAGATCCTGCTGTCAAAAACCGACCTGGTCGACGCCGCCGCCGTCGAGGCCCTGAAAGCCCGCCTGGCGCGCATCAACCCGCGCGCCCCGATCTCGACGTCCGACTTCGGCCGCGCCCCCTTGAGCGAAGTGCTCGACCTGCGCGGCTTCAACCTGAACGACAAGCTGGAACTCGACCCCGACTTCCTGCGCGCCGACGAGCACGATCACGAACACCACGATCACGACCACGCGCATTGCGGCCACGACCATGCGCACGGCGAAGCCTGCACCCACGACCACCATCATTCGCACCACAGCGACGACATCGCCGCCTTCGTGTTCAAGAGCGAGCGCGCCTTCGATCCGGAGCGCCTCGACCAGTTCCTCGGCAGCCTGGTGCAGGTGTTCGGCCCGAACATGCTGCGCTACAAGGGCGTGCTGTCCATGCAGGGCGCGGACCGCAAAGTCGTGTTCCAAGGCGTGCATCAAATCATGGGCAGCGACCTGGGCGCAAAGTGGGAAGACGGCGAGACGCGCGGCAGCAAAATGGTGTTTATTGGTAAAAATTTACCAAAAGACGTATTTATCCGCGGATTGGAACAATGTTTGGTATAAACTATCCCGGTTTTGCGGTACCCGTTGCGCCTGCCCCAGCGGCGTGACAGGCACCTGAGTAAGCGCTGCCGGCCCGCCTGGCGGCAGCGAAGACGGCAGCGGCAATGGCCGTCATGGCAGCGAAGCGACGCGCACACCCTGGTGCATCCGGTGTTGCTGCTGAGCCAGCTGATAAAATGAAAACCTCTGTCGTATCGAAGGTAAGTGAAGTCATGACTAAAACAACGAAACCGAATACCGCCGCGCAGGCCGAAGACCGACTCTTGACGGAAGAAGAAATTCGGGCGATGGGCGACGAGGACTACATGAACCCGGCCCAGCTCGCGTTCTTCAAGGACCGCCTGCAACAGCTCGAAAAAGAGCTGCTGAAAAACGCCGGTGAGACCACAGAGCACCTGCGCGAGACCGTCCTGGTTCCAGACCCGGCCGACCGCGCCACCATCGAGGAAGAGCATGCGCTGGAACTGCGTACCCGCGACCGCGAACGCAAGCTGCTCAAGAAGGTCCAGCAATCGCTGGCCGCCATCGAAGCCGGCGAATACGGCTGGTGCGAGGAAACCGGCGAACCGATCGGCATCCCGCGCCTGATCGCCCGCCCGACCGCCACCCTGTCGCTGGAAGCCCAGCAGCGCCGCGAACTGAAGCAGAAACTCTACGGCGACTGATTCCCAGCCTGCCCCCAACGAAAAAAGCATGCCTTCACCGCATGCTTTTTTCTTTTTTACACGCCCAGCCCTGTCTGGCGTGCCGTTGAAATCTTTCCCATCGGATACACTAGCACTGGTCCGCAGCACCTTTGCGCACGCGCACGTGTGCGCAGGGTGCGAAGCGAGCGTCCGTGCTACCGTCATGGATGAGCGCCGCCGACCGCAGCGGCGCGGCGCCCCAGCAAGGCGATAACACGAGGCAAACGACAGACGGAAACGACGTGGGTTTATTTTCTTTCCTGAAGAAAAAGAACGAAGCGCCGCCCGAGGCGCCGGCGACGCGCCTGCGCGTGGACGAACCCTCACGCCTGGCGAGCGAAGCCGAACGTGAACGCCAGCGCGAAATCGCGCGCGCCACGGCCGCCAAGATCGACGCCATCGAACTGGCCATGACCACCGACCTGTTCGATGACCTGGACACCGGCTGGGGCAGCGGCCACCGTCCCCCAGCCGCGGCGGCTGCACCGCTGGCACCGGGCGGCGACACCGAACTCGGCCCGCTCACCGGCCCGCTCATCGGCCCACTGACCGACCAGCCCGACGCGGCCGCCACGCCGGCCAACGCCCCCGTGGTCGAGGAAAGCGCGATCCTGTACGCCAACGGCCAGGCC
>DEKZ01000347.1 GCA_002354135.1 Massilia sp. UBA2709
TGTGATGTTTCAATAGGTTGTTCATTCGGATTGGAATTGAGAAACTGGAAATCGCCAAACCCCCAGTTCTCAAGGAAACCAACCGAATGAACATCCATAAGAATGCCCGATTGACCTTCATCCGTCGAGTCGAAATGGTCCACGACGTTCTCAAAGCCCACCTGCCGGCCTGTCACGTGGCACAGTTGTACGGCGTCAGCGCGCCGACTGTGCGCAAGTGGGTGGGACGGTTCTTGGCTGAGGGCAAGGCCGGACTGGCCGACCGTTCGTCACGACCGGATCGCAGCCCGCGTGCCATCGAAGAATCGAAGGCGCTAACGATCGTTGAACTGCGCAAGAAGCGGATGACGCAAGCGCGCATCGCCGAGTACCTGTCGCTATCGAAAGCGACCGTGAGCCGAGTTTTGACGCGTGCTGGCCTGGCGCGCCTGTCTGAGCTGGAGCCGGCCGAGCCAGTGCAGCGCTACGAGCACGAGAAGCCGGGTGATCTCATCCACATCGATACGAAGAAGCTGGGCCGTATCGAAAAGACCGGGCATCGCGCCACAGGCGATCGTCGAGATCGCAGCCGTGGCGCGGGTTGGGAAGTGCTGTTCGTGGCAGTCGATGACCATGCCCGTGTCGCTTACACCGAGCTGTATCCTGACGAGTCGCAGGAAAGCGCCTGTCGTTTCCTGACCAACGCTCATGCCTACTACTGCTCGCTGGGTGCCAAGCCTCAGCGCCTGCTGACCGATAACGGCTCGGCCTTCCGTGCAAAAAATTTCAGTCGTGTTTGCAAGGGGCTCGAACTAAAGCACAAATTTACCAGGCCCTACCGACCGCAGACCAATGGCAAGGCCGAGCGCTTCATCCAGTCGGCGTTACGTGAATGGGCCTACGGTTTCGTCTACAAGACCTCAAGGGAGCGTGCCGACATGCTGCGCCACTGGATCCATCACTACAACTGGCATCGCCCACACCAGGGCATCGGGGGCAAAGCCCCAATGTCCAGACTCTCAACTAGCCGAAACAACCTCTTGCAACTTCACATCTAGACCAGGATGCAGGATTTTGAAGGGGCAGAAGAAAAGCCGGATGGGCTCGACCTGGCGACGCGGCTGACCGGTGAACACCACCAGTCGCTCAAGCTGTGGCTGCGCATGCTCTCGTGCACGGTGCGCATCGAGAACGAGATCCGTACGCGCCTGCGCGCCAGTTTCGGCATCACGCTGCCGCGCTTCGACCTGATGGCCCAGCTCGAGCGGCACCCGGACGGCTTGCGCATGGGCGAACTGTCGCGCCGCATGATGGTCACCGGCGGCAACGTCACCGGCATCACCGACCAGCTCGAACGCGAGGGCTTGGTGGCGCGCGTGCCCGATCCCCAGGACAAGCGGGCCTTCGCCGTCAAGCTCACGCCTGCCGGCCAGGATGCCTTCGCCGCGATGGCAAAGGTGCACGAAGGCTGGGTCGAGGAATTGCTGGGCCATGTGCCGGCCGAGGACAAGGAGCGCCTGATCGGGCTTCTGAGCGGCATGAAGGCGGGACTGGACCGGCAGGGCTAGGTGCTGGACCGGGACTTGCCGCCGCGCCTCAGGTGCGCTCGTGCTCCTTGCTCGGCGCGGACGATTCCTTCGCCGCCGGCTTGTAGGTGATCACCCGGTAGACGTACCAGGCCAGCAGTGCGCCGAAGATGACCTTCGACACCGGGTCGATGTACTTCGACACTTCCTTGTAATTGTCTTCGAGCAGGTAGCCGGCGGCGGTCAGGAGGCCGGTCCAGGCCAGCGAACCGATGCTCGAATACAGCAGGAAGCGGCCGAGCGACATATTCGACAAGCCCGCTGGCACCGAGATCAGGGTGCGCACCGCCGGCACCAGGCGTCCGAACAGGACCGCCTTGCGCCCGTGCTTGCGGAAGGCATCGAGCGACTTGTCGATGTCTTCCGAATTCAGGGTCAGCCAGCGCGCCTTGCGGTCCGCCAGTTTCCTCAGCCGCTCGCAGCCATACACCTTGGCCGCGTAATACCAGGGCAGGGCGCCCACCACCGAGCCAGCCGTGCCGGCGAGCAGGACGCCGACCACGTTCAGGTCGCCGCGCGCGGCCACGAAGCCAGCGAAGGGCATGATCATCTCGGACGGAATCGGTGGAAAGATGTTTTCCAGCGCCATCAGCGCGAATACGCCGAGGTAGCCGCTTTTCTCTAGGAAATTCGTAATGAACTCGAACATGGGCGCCGTCCTGTCAGCCGGTAGTGCGGCTATCGTAACCGGGAAGGCGGAGACTTTATGTTCGGCAGGGCACGCTTGGCGCTGCTTCTGTCCTGTCGCGCCACAGAAACAATGTCGGTATTCATTACATACGCACGGAAATCTTCTGTGCGATTAAAGAATGGAAATGTTGAGAGTTAGCACTGAAAACAGAGAGGTGGAAATAAATATTTCATTACTCGCCAGGGATGCCAGCTGTTTTGCGGTGCGTATTTAAGATGGCCGATGTGTTTCTACTGTCGAGTTGGCTGAGCGATTCGTATAGACAAACGTCAATACCTTGATTAGCATCGCTGTTTGCCAAAAACAGCGTAATAGACGAAATATGAAACGACAGTATGAAGTGGCACAGCTGCGCCGCCCGCCTAATCGCCTCACCTCGGCCGAATACGACATGTACAAGCTCGCGGGCTTATCCTGGGAAGAGAAGTCCGCCTTTTTGGGAGCGAATGCGGGCACTGCCATCAATTCAAATAATGATCTGCGAGCACAATACCTTACGCTAGATAAACTTATCACCTATGGGATTCTGCGTTTTCATCAATTCTCTTTTCCCGAAATTAAGGCAATTGGTCACCCGACGCGCAATTTTCCTGGTGCCGTTTCTCTCCGCTCGGTGAATGAGATTGCGGGCTACCTCGAAACCCAGGCCGAATTCCCGATTTTCATGAAGCCGATTGCCGGCAATGCCGGGGCGGGCTCGATCTGGGTCGAGGCTTGCGCGAATGGCGTGCTGCAGCTTCGTAATGGGAAAACGATTTCTGTGAAAGAGTATTTCGAACGCTGGCTCAGCCGGGAAGGCATCCTGCTCCAGGTCGCGGCGCGTCCTCATCCGGAAATTGCCTTGCGCTTCGGTCCACGGCTTGCTACGGCGCGCGTGGTCGTATTGATGAGCAGTAGCGGACCCATCGTGCACCGGGCAGTGCTGCGTATTCCCGTTGGCCAGAACATGATCGACAACTTCCAGCATGGCGCCTCCGGTAACCTGCTGGGTGCGATCGAGATCGACACCGGCATCATTTCGAACGTGATCGGGAAGAAAAAGGCAGGGCTGGAAACCATCGCTGCTCACCCGGATACGGGCGAGCAGATCATCGGATGCGCCGTGCCCGACTGGCAGCAGGCCAAGGAAATGTGTATCGCGGCCGCGCCACTGTTCCCAGGGATCAAATATCAGTCATGGGACATCGCCTTCACGGACGAAGGTCCGCAAACCATGGAAGTCAATTCCGGCGGCGACGTAGACGTGCTTCAGCTCGCTTCCGGGCGCGGCATTGCGGACGCCACCTGGTGGAAGCTGATGCGCGAGCCGGCGCCTCAAAACTTCCTGCGCCGTCTGCTCGTTCGCAATGGTCCCTGGAGCCGGGGTTTCTGAGCCAGGCGCTCCGATGTCGTTCGGGCATGCCGGGAGTGCAGGGCGCATACTGCAGGTGAAGGCCGGCAGTTAAAAGCGGGCGCGTCTGGCTTGTCCTTGTTCCCGGCCGTCTCGGCAACGCGCCAGTCATTGTTTGTCACAAGCAAGTGAGTCCGCAACTACGGCTGAAGTTTTGCCTGAATCGGGACCGGAGATGAAGGGAGTGTGGTCCCCCCGACTGGAATCGAACCAGTATCCCACGCTTAGGAGGCATGTGCACTATCCATTGTGCTACGGGGAGGACACCTGTGCCGCGCAGGGCGGCACCGTGGTTCGGCGAGCGGACCCTGCACGAAGCAGGCCGGTATCGTGAACCGAACGCAATTATAGCCGAGGAAAGCAGCTTCATTGGAAGTGTAAGCGCCGCAGTCGGTACAATGCTCGCTTCTTTCACACATTTTCTGCCGCGCCGGGTGTCGTCGACGACTGCCGGGTGGCCCGCATACTGAATATATGGCTGTCATTTCCCTCACGTCCGCGCAACTGGCGTTCGGTCACGTCGCACTGCTCGACCACGCGGATTTTTCCCTCGAAGCCGGCGAACGCGTCGGTTTGATCGGCCGCAACGGCACCGGTAAATCTTCCCTGCTCAAGATCATTTCCGGTCGTTCGAAACTCGACGACGGCCTGCTCGTCATGCAGCAGGGCCTGAACATCGCCTACGTCGAGCAGGAGCCGGTCTTCGACCCGGACTCGACCGTGTTCGACGCGGTAGCCGCCGGCATGGGCGAGCAGCAGGCGATGCTGGCCGAGTACGAAGCGCTGACCGGCCAGTTTGGCCAGGGCAACGACGAGGCGCTGATGGAGCGCATGCACGTGCTGCAAGGCAAGCTCGACGCCCTTGACGGCTGGAACCTGGCGAACAAGGTCGACACCACGCTCGACCGCCTGGGCCTGGCGCGCGATGCGAAGATGGGCACGCTCTCGGGCGGCATGCAAAAGCGCGTGGCGCTGGCCGTGGCCCTGGTTTCGGCGCCCGACGTGCTGCTGCTCGACGAACCNNGACGAACCGACCAACCACCTCGACTTCAAGTCCATCATGTGGCTGGAAGGCCTGCTGCGCGAATTCCGCGGCTCGGTGCTCTTCATCACCCACGACCGCAGCTTCCTCGACAATGTCGTCACCCGCATCATCGAGCTGGACCGCGGCAAGCTCTTGTCCTTCCCGGGCAATTTCTCGACTTACCAGGAGCGCAAGCGCGAACTGCTCGCCAACGAGGAAGTCGAGAACGCGAAGTTCGACAAGTTCCTGGCGCAGGAAGAAGTGTGGATCCGCAAGGGCGTGCAGGCGCGCCGCACCCGTGACGAAGGCCGGGTCCGGCGCCTGGAGGCGCTGCGCCTGCAACGCCAGGCACGCCGCGAGACCCAGGGCCAGATCAAGCTTGACGTGGCTACCGGCGAGCGCTCGGGCAAGATCGTCGCGGAACTCGAGAACGTGTCGAAGAGCTACGGCGAGAAAGTCATCATCAGCAACTTCACCGGCACGATCCTGCGCGGCGACAAGGTCGGCCTGATCGGCCCGAACGGCGCCGGCAAGACCACCCTCCTGAAGATCATCCTGGGCGAGGAGACGGCCGACAGCGGCACCACCCGCCTCGGCACCAAGCTGAACGTCGCCTACTTCGACCAGATGCGCACCCAGCTCAACGAGGAAGCGAGCCTGGCCGACACCATTGCGCCGGGCAGCGACTGGGTCGAGATCAATGGCCAGCGCAAGCACGTCATGACCTACCTGAGCGACTTCCTGTTCGCTCCCGAGCGCGCGCGTTCGCCGGTCAAGTCGCTCTCCGGCGGCGAGCGCAACCGCTTGCTGCTGGCGCGCCTGTTCGCCAAGCCGGCCAACTGCCTGGTGCTGGACGAACCGACCAACGACCTCGACATCGATACCCTGGAGCTGCTGGAAGAGCTGCTCGAGGATTACAGCGGCACCGTGTTCCTGGTCAGCCACGACCGTACCTTCCTCGACAATGTCGTGACCCAGGTGATCGTCGCCGAAGGGCAGGGCCTGTGGCGCGAATACGTCGGTGGCTACAGCGACTGGGAGCGCGTCAAGGCGAACGAGCCGAAGCAGGCTGCCGCAGCGGCGAAGGCCGCGCCGGCCAAGGCCGCCGAGGCGCCGGCGCCGGCCGCCAATGCACCGGCCAAGAAAGTGAAGCTGAGCTACAAGGAGCAGCGCGAGCTGGAAGAGCTGCCCAAGCTGATCGCCTCGCTCGAGGACGAGCAGTCGGCCATCACGGCGCAGCTGAACGCGCCCGACTTCTACAAGACCAATCCGGCCGATGCGCGCCGCATCAATGCCCGCTACAGCGAGATCGAGGACCAGTTGCTCGAGGCACTGGAGCGCTGGGAGCAGATCGAGGCCCGCGCCCGCGGCGAGGGCTGAGTCCGCGAGGATCGTGAACGCGGCTGGGGCAACCCCGGTCGCGTTGATCCAGCACAGATCGAATCGCAGGGTTTTCGTCAGTATCGGCTTTGGCGTTTCGGATCGCCGCTGCTCCGGTCCGCGCCGGAACCGCGCACTTTGGCGCGCCGCACCCAGCACGCCCGCTGGCGGCGCTCGGCGCGCAACGCCCGGTTCCCGACCGACGCAGCGCTTTCGAGCTTATTCGACATGCCGCGATTTCGATTGCACCCGCCGGTGTTCTTGGCCGGGCTATTGACTTGTGCTCCGGCGCTGGCCGTCCCCGGCACGGCGCTCGACCTGTACGGACGCATCGGCTGGGCGCGCGACGACAACCTGCTGCGCGTCCCCGACGACGAACCCGCTTTCGACAACCAGCGCTCGGACTCGTGGACGACGCTGGAAGCCGGCGCCGTCTACGACCGCACGGTCAGCCGCCAGCGCCTGGTCGGGCACGTCAAGCTCTCGAAGGTCAAGTTCGACCACTTCCGCCAGCTCGATTACGACGGCCGCGACATCGAGGGCATTTGGTACTGGGAGTTCGGCAACCGTTTCGAAGGGCGGCTCGGCGCCAGCCATGCGCAGACCCTGGCGCCGTATACCGACTTTCGCAGCAACCAGCGTAACCTGCGCAAGCAGCGCCGCGGTTTCTTCGAGGGCGGCTGGAAGCTGCATCCGCGCTGGGAGGCGCGGGCGGCGCTCTCGCGCGACAAGTACGACTATGAACTGGCCATCCAGTCCTACAACGACCGCACCGAGGACGTGTTCGAACTGGAAGGGCGCTATCTCGCCCCCAGCGGCAGCGCGGTGGGCCTGGTGCTGCGCCGCATCGAGGGCGATTACCCGAACCGGCGCCCGTTCTCGCTCAGTCCCCTCACCGACGATTTCACCCAGGACGAACTGAAGGCGCGCGTGGACTGGAAGTTCAGCGGCGCCACCACGCTGCAGGCGCTGGCAGGCTACGCGCGGCGCAAGCAGCCGTCCTTCGGGTCCGGGCGCACCAGCGGCGTCGACGGCCGGGTCACGGTGCTGCACGAGCCGACCGGGAAGATGCGCTACCGGGCATCGCTGTGGCGCGATTTCGCGCCGCTCGAAAGCACGGTCGTCAGCTACACCCGGAACAAGGGCGCCAGCGTCGGCGCGACCTGGGACGCCAGCGCCAAGATCCGGGTCGAAGCGGATGCGGTCTACGAGCGCCGCAACTACGAGCCGCGCACCGGGTTCAACGCCCCCGGCTCACTGGACGACAGCCTGCGCACGGCCAGCCTGAAGGCCACCTGGGCGGTGCGGCAGAAGATCGCGCTGTCGGCCGCCTACATCCACCAGGCCCGCAGCGGCTCGCCCGTGCTCGGGATCGGCAAGTTCGAGTCCAATACCTTCGCCATCAACGCCAGCGGACAGTTCTGAAGACCATGCGATGACGGTCAACGACATTCCGATCATCTCGTTTTTCCAGCGCGTGCTTGATCCCTTGATCATCATGGGGTCGCTGTACGTGTCGTCGATGGTCTTCCGCCAGCCGTTTTCCGGCTATTCGCTGGTCCTGATGATCCTGGCCTTCTTCATCTCCTCGGCCGTCTACCAGCACATCGATCCCTACCGCACCTGGCGCAGCGGGCGCATGCTGGCGTATGCGCGCGACACCATCTTCGGCTGGTGCGTGACCATCGGGGTGCTGTACTTCCTCGGCTCGGCCAGCGGCCTGAAATACTATTACGACGAGCGCGTGCTGCTGGCCTGGGTGATCGCCGCGCCGGCGACCCTGCTGGCCAGCCACATCGCGGTGAGGTTCGCCGCCGGCAGCCCGGACCGCAGCCGCGAGGTGCGCTCGGTGGTGGTGGTCGGGGCGAACGAGGTCGGCCTGAAGTTCGCCGCCATCTGCGACCAGCACCCGAACCTCTTCATGCAGGTGCAGGGTTTTTTTGATGACCGTGCCGGCGAACGCCACCCGCCGCAACTGAAGCACCCGATGCTGGGCAAGATGTCCGAGCTGAGCCAGTACGTGCGCGCCCACAACACCAAGCTCATTTTCATCAGCCAGCCGATCTCCGCCCAGCCGCGCATCCGGCGCCTGATCGACGAGCTGCAGGACACCACGGCCTCGGTGTATTTCCTGCCCGACGTCTATGTGTTCGATTTGATGCAGGCGCGCTTCGACAACGTCGGCGGCATGCCCGTGATTGCGATCCGCGAGACGCCCTTCATGGGCTTGAACGGCATGATCAAGCGCGCCAGCGACATCGCGCTCGCCAGTGCGATCCTGCTGACGCTCACCCCGCTGATGCTGGTCATCGCGCTGGCGGTGAAGTGGACCTCGCCCGGCCCGGTCATTTTCAAGCAGCGCCGCTACGGCCTGTATGGGGAGGAGATCTGGGTCTACAAGTTCCGCTCGATGAAGGTGCTCGACGACGGCAGCGAGATCGTCCAGGCGCGCCGCAACGACGGCCGCGTGACGCCGATCGGACGCTTCCTGCGTCGCACCTCGCTCGACGAGTTGCCGCAATTCGTCAACGTGCTGCAAGGTCGCATGAGCATCGTCGGGCCGCGCCCACACGCGGTCGCGCACAATGAGCAGTACCGGAAACTGATCAAGGGCTACATGTTGCGCCACAAGGTCAAGCCGGGCATCACCGGCTGGGCCCAGGTGAACGGCCTGCGCGGCGAGACGGCGACGCTGGACAAGATGGAAGCGCGCATCGCCTACGACCTCGACTATCTGCGCAACTGGTCGCTCTGGTTGGACCTGTGGATCATTTTAAAGACAGTGAAGGTCGTTTTGACGCGTGAGAACGCGTTTTGAGACGAACCGCTTAATGGTGGCTTAAGCGGGCAGATGGTCGCGGCAGGCCGCTTGCCGGCCTGTCCGGCGTGCGCGATGCTGGAAGCCGGCCTGCAGGGATGACGGCGCCGCGCTCGAACGGATCGGAAGACATAAACGGCGGGAACTGGCGCGACGACAAGAATGGGCGCGCGCCCGCGGGCAGGACCACGGAGGATGTTCATGGTTCGGTTCCGCGCCTGTCCGCGCTTCGATCCTTGTCAAGGAATGTGCTTCGTGCGACAGGTACGCTTGC
The DNA here is from genome assembly GCA_002354135.1 of Massilia sp. UBA2709. Classification (GTDB taxonomy): domain Bacteria; phylum Pseudomonadota; class Gammaproteobacteria; order Burkholderiales; family Burkholderiaceae_D; genus Telluria. The sequence continues at coordinate 9,143 of DEKZ01000347.1, forward strand.
AACGGCGTTCTGCCCGACCGCCTTCGTGGCGGCGGGCCGGCCGCACGCGGTCCTTGCGTAGATCAGAACGTCGCATCGTCATGGGAGGGAAGCTTGAATCATCCGGACCCCCGCATTTATGTCGCCGGCCATCGCGGCCTGGTCGGCTCGGCCATCGTCCGCGCGCTGCGCGCCCGTGGCCACACCAACATCGTCACCCGCACCCACGAGGAGCTGGAACTGACCGACCAGGCGCAGGTGCGCGCCTTCTTCCGTACCGAGCGGATCGACCAGGTCTACCTGGCGGCGGCGAAGGTGGGCGGCATCCATGCGAACAACACCTACCCGGCGGAATTCATCTATGACAATCTGCTGGTGGAAACCAATGTGGTGCACGAAGCCTGGCGCGCCGGCGTACGCAAGCTGCTCTTCCTCGGTTCGTCCTGCATTTACCCGCGCCTGGCCGAGCAGCCGATCCGCGAGGATTACCTGATGTCCGGTGGCCTGGAGCCCACCAACGAACCCTATGCGATCGCCAAGATCGCCGGCATCAAGCTGTGCGAAAGCTACAACCGCCAGTACGGCACCGATTACCGCAGCGTCATGCCAACCAACCTGTATGGTCCGGGCGACAATTATCACCCGGAGAACAGCCATGTGATCCCGGCCATGATCCGGCGCTTCCACGAAGCGAAGATGCAGGGCGTGCCCGAGGTGGTGATCTGGGGCAGCGGCAAGCCGATGCGCGAATTCCTCTATGTCGACGACATGGCCGCGGCCAGCGTCCACGTGATGGAGCTCGCGCCCGAGGTGTATGCCGACATCACCGACCCGATGCACTCGCACATCAACGTCGGCACCGGTGTCGACGTCACCATTGCCGAACTGGCCCGGCTGGTGGCCGAGGTGGTCGGCTACGGTGGCCAGATCGTGTTCGACAGTTCGCGCCCGGACGGCACGCCGCGCAAGCTGCTCGATGTGTCGAAGCTGCACGCACTGGGATGGCGCGCCAGCACACCCCTGCCGGAAGGCCTGCGGCGCGCCTATGCGGCCTTCCTCGAGACCGAAACCGTGGAGGCAGCCGCCTGAAACGGACTGCCTGCCTGCACCGTCCGGCGCCGGCTGGCCGGGCGCCGCTGGCCATATGCAACGAGCGCATCACTCACAAGGAGCCATCTTGAAGAACTTCCACCAGGCGCGCGCGGCCTCGATCTGGACCGCCATCGCGCTCGCGGCGGCGCTGGCCGGATGCAGCGAACGGGCCAAGGAATCGAAACCGGGCCAGGCGCTCGCCAGCGTGAACGGCGAGGAAATCACCGTGCTCCAGTTGAACGAGGAAATCCAGCGTGCCGGCGTGCCGGCGGCGCGCCAGCAGGAGGCGAGCAAGCAGCTCCTGCAGGCGCTGATCGACCGCCAGCTGCTCGAACACGCCGCGGTGCAGGAAAAGCTCGACCGCGATCCCAAGGTGTTGCAGGCGATCGAAAGGGCGCGTTCCCTGATCGTCGCCCAGGCCTACATGCAAAAGCGCCTGGCCAATGTCGCGCGGCCGACGCCGGCCGAGGTCGAAGAGTACTTCAACAAGCATCCCGAGTTCTTCAGCAAGCGCAAGCAGTTTCGGATGGACCAGCTGGTCCTGGCCGCGAAGGACCTGACGCCCGAGGCGCGCGCCGCTGCGGATGCCGCCCGTTCGCTCGAGGAAGTGGCGGTGTGGCTGGACGCCCACGACATCAAGTACGCAAGGGCGCAGGTCACGCGCAGCACCTCCGAGATCAACCCCGAACTGTCGAAGAAGCTGCTGGGAATGCCCAAGGGCCAGCTGTTCAGCGTGCGCGAGGGCGAGCGCGCAATGCTGCTCGCGGTCGCCGAGGTGCGCGATGCGCCGGTGCCGCTGGAGGTGGCGGCGCCCCAGATCGAGCGCTACCTCACAAGCAACAAGAACAAGGAATTTGCCGCCGCCGAGGTCGGGCGCCTGCGCCAGAACGCGAAGATCGAGTACCTGAACAAGGACCTGGCGCAAGGCGCCAAGGCTGCCCCGGCCAGCATGACGGCGCCGGCAGCAGATACGGAAAACCATCGGGACGGCGCGCCCGCCCGGCAAGAGGGCGCGGGCCCAACCATGCAGGACGCCGGCACCGCCACCGCGCCGGCCGGCGCCGCGGACGAGAATGCCGGCGCGGAGGCGCCCGACCATGCCGCCGTCGACCGCGGCGTGGCCGGCCTGAAATGACACCGATCCACCGATTGCCACAGGAGGAAGGACCATGAAACCACTTGCACACTGGATGGCGGCAGCCGTGCTGGCAGTGGGCGCCGGCGTCGCCGGCGCCGCCGAAGTGCTGCTCGGCCCGGGCGACGTGGTGCGCCTGTCAGTCTACGGCAGCCCCGACCTGTCGATCGAGACCCGCGTCAGCGAGAGCGGCGCCATCACGTTCCCGCTGCTGGGCCAGGTCGGCGTCGGCGGCCTGTCGGTGGCCGCCGCCGAGAAGAAGATCGGCAATTTGCTGGAGAAGGGCGGCTACCTGAAGAAGGCCGAGGTCAACATGATCATCACGACCCTGGCCAGCCAGCAGGTCTCGGTGCTGGGCCAGGTCAACCGGCCCGGGCGCTACCCGGTCGAGGGGCGGCGCAAGGTGCTCGACCTGCTGGCCATGGCCGGCGGCGTCAGCGCCGAGGGCGGCGACCTGATCAGCCTGGTGCGCACGCGCGACGGCAAGACGACGCGCGAAACCATCGACGTCGTCGACATGGTGCGCAAGGGCGAGCTGGACAAGGACTACGAGGTGGCCGGCGGCGACATCATTTTCGTCGAGCGCGCGCCGCGCGCCTACGTCACCGGCGAAGTGCAGCGACCCGGCGCCTTCCGCATCGAGCGCGGCATGACGGTGCAGCAGGCCATTTCCGCGGGCGGCGGCCTGACCCCGCGCGGCAGCGACAGCCGGCTGCGCATCACGCGCCGCGACGCGTCCGGCAACCCGGTCACGATCGAAGCGCGCGCCAGCGACCCCGTGCAGGTCGACGACGTCATCACGGTGCGCGAAAGCTGGTTCTGAGCGCTGGAGCATCCCATGAACCTCCACCAGTTCCTCCTGCTGCTGCGCGCCCGCCGGAAGCTCATCCTGTCGACGCTGCTTGCCACGATCCTGCTGGCGCTGGGCTGGAGCCTGGTCCAGAGCAAGACCTATACCGCGACCACGTCGGTGCTGCTGAACTACAAGGGGGTCGATCCACTGACCGGGCTGACCATGCCCGGCCAGCTGCTGCCCGGCTACATGGCAACGCAGATCGACATCATCAGCAGCAAGAACGTGGCGCTGCGCGTGGTCGACCGCCTGCGCCTGGCCAGCAACCCGGCCGTGATCTCCCAGTTCCAGGAGGCGACCGACGGACAAGGCACCGTCCGCGACTGGCTCGCCGACCTGCTGCTGCGCAAGCTCGACATCAAGCCCTCGCGCGAGTCGAGCGTGGTCGAAATCAGCTTCAAGGGCGCCGACCCGGCCTTTGCCGCGGCCGTCGCGAACGCCTTTGCCGAGGAATACCAGAACGTCAGCGTGCGCCTGAAAACCGAGCCGATGAAAAAGGCCTCGGCCTATTTCAACGAGCAGACGAAACAGCTGCGCGACAACGTCGAGACGGCGCAGGCGCGGCTGTCCAAGTATCAGCAGGAAAAAGGCATCGTCAGCCTCGACAACAACCGCGTCGACGTCGAGCTGGAGCGCCTGAACGACCTGTCCTCGCAACTGGTCGCGGCCCAGGCGATGGCGATGGAAGCCACGTCGCGCGAGCGCATGGCCGGGGGCGGCAATGCCCAGTCGCCTGATGTGGCAAACAATCCCCTGATCCAGAACCTGCGCGTGGCGCTGGCGGCCGCCGAGGCCAAGCTGGCCGAAAGCGCCTCGCGTTACGGGCGCAACCATCCGGCTTGGCAGGCCGCCAGCGCCGAGGTGGACAAGATGCGCGCCGACCTGAATGCGGCATTGGCCACGGTCTCGCGCAGCGTCGGCGGCAACGCCCAGGTGCTGCGCCAGCGCGAGGAGGAATTGCGCGCGGCCCTGGCCGCCCAGAAGGCGCGCGTGCTCGAGCTGAATCGTACGCGCGACGAGCTCGGCGTGCTGCTGAAGGACCTCGACAGCGCCCAGCGCGCTTTCGATGCCGCCAGCCAGCGCTTCTCCCAGACCCGCATCGAGGCCCAGTCCGAACAGTCCGACATCGCCGTGCTCAATCCGGCTGTCGCCCCGGTCGAGCCCTCCGGGCCGCGGATCCTGCTCAACACCCTGGTGGCGGTCCTGCTCGGCACCGTGCTCGGGGTCGGCGTGGCGCTGCTGCTCGAACTGCTCAACCGCCCGGTGCGCTCGAGCGCCGACGTCCAGGAGCTGCTCGGCATCCCCGTGCTCGGTTCGGTGGCATGGCAGCCGCCACGTCCGCGCGGCGGCGCTCTGCGCTCGCTGATGGCGCCGCGCCGCCTGCTGCGCCTGAACTAGGAGGGCTCCATGAATTCCCCAATCCTGTCGCCGCTGTCGGCCGATTCCGCCGATGCCGCCGAATCGAGCATGGGCGCGCTCCTGCTCGATGCCGGCAAGCTCACGCCGGAAGGCGCCGAGCGCGTGCTGCGCATGCAAAAAGACCTCGGCATCCGCTTCGGCGAGGCCGCCGTGCGCCTGGGCCTGGTGAGCGAAGACGATATCCAGCAGGCGCTGGCGCGCCAGTTCGCCTATCCCTACCTGCCGAAAGGGCAGACCCACCTGTCGCCGCGCCTGGTGGCTGCTTTCGAGCCGTTCGCGCCCCAGGTCGAGTCGCTGCGCGCGATCCGCAGCCAGCTCATGCTGCGCTGGTTCGCCCGTGGCCGGCGCGCCCTCGGCGTGCTCGGCGCCGACCTTGACGACGGCGCGGCGCTGTTTGCCGCCAACCTGGCCGTGGTGTTTTCGCAGCTCGGCGAACAGACCATCCTGGTCGACGCCAACCTGCGCACGCCGCGCCAGCACGAGGTGTTCGGACTGCGTCCGCGCCAGGGGCTGTCCGACCTGCTGGCCGGGCGCGCCGGCCTCGACGTCGTGACGCGCGTGCCCGGCTTCGTCGACCTGTCGGTGCTGCCCGCCGGCACGCTGCCGCCGAACCCGCAGGAGCTGCTCAGCCGCGACGCCTTCCTCAGTCTCGACAGTTCGCTCGCGGCCGGTTACGACGTCGTGCTGTATGACCTCGCTCCCTTCGGCGTCGGCGCCGATGCGCTGGCAGTGGCGGGCCGGGCCGGCGGGGTGCTGCTGGCGGTGCGCAAGGACCATACCCGTGTTGCCCAGCTTGCCCGCATGGCCGAGCAATTGGCCGAGGCCGGGGCCGAGGTGGTCGGCGCCGTCGTGATGGAGTTCTGAATGACGGCCCAGGTGCGACCCGGTCCGCCGCCCCAGGCAGCGAACGGTGCCGCGGCGCGCGTGCCCTTGCGCTCCGGCCTGCGCGCCGCGCTGCCGGAATGGTGGCCGGTGCTGCTCGGGCTGGCCGCGCTGTTCCTGCCCACCTTCTACTCGCTGTTCACCGGCGCATGGATCGGCGAGGATCAGGCGCACGGCCCCATGATCTTCGGCCTTGCCTTGTGGCTGAGCTACCGCAAGTGGCCCGAGGTCCTTGCCACGCCCGCCGCGCCGTGCTGGCTCGGCTGGCCGCTGCTGGCCGTCGGCCTCGCGCTGCACCTGCTGGGGCGTTCGCAGCACATATTGATGTTCGAGATCGGCTCCATCATCGTGGTGCTCGCCGCCATCGTGCTGGTCAAGCTGGGCAGGCGCGCGCTGCGGGTGCTGTGGTTTCCGTTCTTCTTCATGCTGTTCATGGTGCCGCTGCCCAGCGAGTTCGTGGCCGCCGTCACCATGCCGATGAAGATGGCGGTGTCCTGGGCCACGGAACAGTTGCTGTTCGCCGTCGGCTATCCGATCGCGCGCTCGGGCGTGATCCTGCAGATCGGCCAGTACCAGTTGCTGGTGGCCGATGCCTGCGCCGGCCTGCAGACCCTGCTCACGCTCGAGGCGCTCGGCCTGTTCTACCTGAACCTGATGCGCCACCCCTCGGCCTTTCGCAACATCGGTCTCGCGATCCTGATCGTCCCGATCTCGTTCTCCGCCAACGTGGTCCGCGTGATCGTGCTGACCCTGGTCACCTATTACCTGGGCGACGCCGCCGGCCAGGGCTTCCTGCACGGCTTTGCCGGCATGGTGCTCTTCCTCACCGCCCTGGGGCTGATCCTGGTGGTCGACTCCAGCCTGCAGTGGTACGTCGCACGGCGCCGGCGCACGTCCAGGGAGGCGGCATGAACCGGCGCTTTCTCGCCAGCCTGGCGCTGGGCGCGGCGATGGCCGGCGCTTCGGCCCTCACCGGCGCGCTCACGCCGACGGTGAAGGTGGCGCAGGGGCAGGCGCCTTTCCAGCTCGAGACCATGATCCCGCAGCGCTTCGGCGCCTGGCAGGTCGACCCCAGCGTGGTGCCGCTCACGCCGGATCCCGAGCAGGCCGGGCTCCTGAAGAAACTCTACGACCAGACCTTGTCGCGCACCTATATCGATGGGGCGGGGCGGCGCGTGATGCTGTCGATCGCCTATGGCGGCGACCAGAGCAAGGCCCTGCAGCTCCACCTGCCCGAAGTCTGCTATGTCGCCCAGGGCTTCCAGCTGGTCAGCGACGGTGCCGGCAGCCTGGCCACGCCCTATGGCGCGCTGCCGGTCAAGCGCCTGGTGGCGCGCCAGCAGCAGCGCAACGAGCCGATCACCTACTGGATCACGATCGGCGACAAGGCCACGCGCTCGGGCATCGAGCAGAAACTGCGGCGCCTGGCCTACGGCCTGTCGGGCGAGATCCCGGACGGCATGCTGGTGCGCGTGTCGAGCATCGGGACCGACGAAGCCGGCGCCTATGCCCTGCAGGACCGTTTCGTGGCCGAGCTGCTGGCGACCCTCGACGCGCGCGACCGCGCCCGCCTGATCGGCGTCCAGGGTCCCGCGACCTGACCGGTAGCTGCGATGAGCGACGCCCTGCTTCAATACCTGTTCACCTCGCTGCCCTTCATCGTCGTGGTGCTGCTTGCGGTGCTCGCGGTGCTGGGGATGGGACTCGGGCTGGTGTGGCCGCGCCTGCTCGTCTATCCCTACCTGTGCATCTTCTTCTGGATGAATTCGACCAGCTACGGCAGCCTGGCGGTGTTCGCCTCGCCCGGCGTCTACAGCCGCGGTTCCGGCATGCTGTTCTTTCCCCTGGTGCTGTGGTACGTGCTCGGCGCCTGGTGCTGCGCGCGGGTGGCGGCCGCATTCGCGCAGGGAAGCGCGCAGGGCATCGGTATGAGAGTCGGGCAGGGAATCGGGCAAGGCGGGGCAGCCGCGCCGCCCTGCAACCTGCGCCCCTGGTTCTGGGGCTGGACGGCACTGCTGGCGGCGCACGCCGTCGCCGCCTTCATTTCAAGCATCCCCCTGAAGGACGCGTTGGCGCCGTCCGGCTTTTCGAACATCGTCTGGATGGGGCCGCTGATCGGCCTGATGCTGCTCGCCTTCCGTACCCGCGAGCATGCGATCGAGCTGGCGCGTTTCATCATGCTCGCGGGGCTGGGGCGCGCCTTGTTCGGCCTGGTGCGCTGGGCAGCCTTCGGTGGTGATCCGAACAATGTGTACGCGAACAGGAATGCAATCCACATCCGCCTGACCTTCTTCGACATCAACGACAGCATGCTGTGCATGATCGCCTTCGCGATCGCGGCCGTGTTCCTGTTCCAGGCCGCGCAGGTGCGCCGCGCCGCGCTCTGGCGCCTGCTCGAATGGCTGACGCTGGCCGCGACCGCCGCCTGCATCATCCTGTCCTACCGGCGCAGCGCCTGGTTCGGCTTCATGCTCGGCTTCGCTGTCCTGCTGCTGCGCTTTCCGTTGCGGCGCCGGGTGCAGCTGGTGCTGGGCGCACTGCCGCTGGTCGGCTCGGCGCTCGCTTATGCGGCGCTGCGGCGGCTCGGCCAGACCCGGGGCGGAAGCGGACTGTTCTACGACATGCAGTCGGCCCGCTTCGGCCCCGAGAGCGAGCGTGTCCTGGAGCTCAAGCTGGTGCTGGACGACATCCTGGCGCGACCCTTCACCGGCATCGGTTCCTGGGGCCGCTACTCGGGCTACGAACAGATTTCCTGGCAGGCGAACCCGGACGGCGGGCTGTTCCTGCACAGCGGCGTGCTGCACGTCGCCCTGAAATGCGGCCTGCCCGGGTTGGCGCTGCTGGCCGGCACCATCTGCGCCTTCGTGCTGGCCGCGCGCCGCGCACTGCGCTCCTTGCCGCCCGAACTCCTGCCCTTGGGCACGGCCGGCGCCGCCGCGCTGGCCTTCATGATCCCCGACGTGCTGATCGGCACGCCTTTCCCCCAGGTGCGCACCACCCAGATGCTGGCCATTGGCATGGCCTTGCCC
>DEKZ01000349.1 GCA_002354135.1 Massilia sp. UBA2709
GCGATCGCCGCCCACCTGCACACGCGCGGCGTGCTGACCAAGCTGCGCGACTCGGCCGGGCAGGACGTCGACGGCGGCTGCGGCCAGTTGCGGGCGCGCGTGGGGCGCAAGACCATTCCCGTGCGCAGCGTTTCCGAGGCGGCGCCAGGCTAGCGGACGGCGCGCTTCGCGCCCGGCGTTTATGCTCATGCCCTGATCTTTCACCAGGAGACATGGATGAGCACCAGGTACAGCGCGCTGGTCGTCGGCGCCAGCGGCATCATCGGCAACGCCGTCGTGCGCGAACTGAAGGGGCGTCCCGACTGGCAGCTGCGCGCCTTGCCGCGCACCTTCGTGGACGGCGTCGAGACGATCAAGGCCGACCTGCTCGATGCCGACGCTACGGCGCAGGCCCTGCAGGCCGCGCGCGACACCACCCACGTGTTCTACGCGGCGCTCAAGGGCGGGACCGACCTGCTGGACGAGGAGCGCATCAACGGCGGCATGCTGCGCAACCTGCTCGACGGCCTGAAGGCGGTCGGGGCGCCGCTGCAGCGCGTGGTGCACTACCAGGGCGCCAAGGTCTATGGCGTGCACCTGGGCCACGCCCAGGCGCCGTTCTACGAGGACGACCCGCGCCACATGACGCCCAACTTCTACTATGTGCAGGAAGACCTGCTGCGCGAGCGCGCGGCGCGGGGCGACTTCGAATGGTCCATCCTGCGCCCCGACGTGGTGGTGGGCGACATCGCCGGCAACCCGATGAACATCGTGATGGTGATGGGCGTGTTCGCTGCGCTGAGCCGCGCCGCTGGCGTGCCGCTGCGCTTCCCGGGCACGCCCAGGGTGTATTCGGGCGTGCTGGCCCAGACCACGGACGCCGACTGGATGGCGCGCGCCAGCGTCTGGGCCGCGCTCGACCCGGCTGCGCGCGGCGAAGCCTTCAACCTGGTCAACGAGCCCTTCCGCTGGGAGCGCGTCTGGCGCCGCGTGGCGGCAGCCTTTGACATGGAAGCCGGCCCGCCCCAGCCGTTCTCGCTGGCGAAGCAGATGCCGCTCAAGGCCGAGGCCTGGCAGAAACTGGTCGAGCGGCACGGCCTGCAAACGCTGCCTTACGAAAAACTGGTCGGCTGGTGGTTCGGCGACTTCGTCTTCAATACCGAGTTCGACATGGTGTCCGACATGGGCAAGATCCGCCGCGCCGGCTTCACCGAGGCGGTAGAGACGGAAGCGACGATCGTGCGGGCCATCGAAAGCCTGCGCGCCAACAGGCAGTTGCCCTGATCTACAGTGAAGCGGCCGGGCGCCGGTCGGCTTCCAGCCCTGCCTGCGCCGAGGCCGGCAGGCCGAACACCAGGTCGAAGGCCCAGTTGTAGCAGAAGCTGTAGGCCAGGAAGAACACGATCATGCCGATGTTCAGCATGAAGGCCTGCGCCAGCGACACCGCGAGCCACCAGGCATACAGCGGAATCCCGATGAGCATCATGACGCCCTGGAAGCCGACGGCATGCGCGATGCGCCGCCCCAGGCTGCGCCCGCGCGCCGGCTGGCGTGCTTCCCAGGCTTCGAACAGGGTGTTGTAGATCAGGTTCCAGGTGATCGCGATGATGGAAGAAGCCACGGCGAGCACGCCCGCGTGCCCGGCGTCCTGGCCCGATATCCAGGTCATGGCGGCGGTGATGCTGGCGATGGCGATCGCCTCGTAGAGGGCGACGTAGACGATTTTGCGCTTGATGCCTTGCATATGTTCGAATCAGGAAACCACGGGCCGCTAGTCTAATGAGTCATCCCCGAGGTATAAAGTCGGCTCCTTTGAGTTTTTCTCATAGTTCATGGCATTTACCAGCGAAAACATCAAGGTCTTCCTCGCCGTCCTCGACCACGGCTCTTTCTCCGCCGCCGCCCGCGCGCTCGGGCGCGTGCCCTCGGCGGTCAGCCTGGTGATCTCGCAGCTCGAGGCCGAACTCGACGTGGCGCTGTTCGACCGCGGCAGCCGCGAACCCAGGCCGCTCGACGCCGCGCGTGCGCTCGAGCCGCGGGCGCGCCACCTGGCCAGCCAGTTGCGCCAGCTGGAGGCCGACGCGCTTGCACTGCACCGGGGACTGGAGCGGCGCCTCACACTCGTCGTTGCGCCGCAGTTGCTGTCCGGCCTGTGGGCGACGCCGCTGGTCGCGCTCGCCCGCGAGTTTCCCTCGCTCGAGGTGGAAATCATCTCGGCGCCGCAGACCGACGCCCTGGGCTTGCTGCACGACGGCCGCGCCGACCTGGCCCTGATCTTCGAGCGCGAGCGCGTAGACGAACGCGAGGGATTCGAGGAAGTGGGCAGCGACACCATGATCGCCGTGCTGGCGCCCGCCCTGCTGCCGCCCGGCAGGCAGGCCCACGAACTGCGCCTGGAAGACATGGTCGACCTGCGCCAGATCGCCATGACCGGGCGCCACAACGACCGTCACGGCGACCGCGCCGATTCGCGCTTCATCCTGGCGCGCCAGGTCTGGCATACCGACAGCCAGCTGGCGACCCTGGGCCTGGTGCAGGCCGGCCTGGGCTGGGCGCTGCTGCCCCGGACCCTGGTGCAGCCCCTGATCGCGGCCGGCGCCCTGGTCGAGATCGGGTTCCAGAACGCCAGCAACGAGGTGCGCCTGCTGGTCGACATCGTCTGGTCGCGCGAGCGGCCGATGGGGCTGGGCGCGCGCCGCTACGTCGAGCTGATCCGGCAGGCCTGGCCGGCTGGCCGCGGCAAGGGTTAGTCGAGAATGCGTTAGTCGAGAATACGCTTCAGGTCGGCCGGCGAGAAGGGCTTGGGCAGGCTGGTCGCGCCGATCCCGGCGGCGCCGTCCACGTGCCCGTAGCCCGTGGCGATCACGAGCTTCAGGTGGGGGCGGCCAGCCTTGGCCCGTCGGGCGAGCTCGACGCCGTTCATGCCCGGCAGTTCGTAGTCGGTGATCAGGACGTCGTAGTGATTGCGGTCCAGCATGGCCAGCGCCTCGGCCGGGCTGGCGGCGCCGTCGACGCGCTGGTTCAGCATCTCGAGGACCGCACAGCTCATGGCGAGCAGGTCCGGATCGTCTTCGACGAACAGCACGCGCCGGGTCGCCTCGACCTGTTCGAGCGGGTCATCGAGCGCGTTCTCGGTGGGCTGGGCTGCGGATTTGGACAGCATCTGGCGCACCTTGCGCGCCAGCTGGTCGCGGCCGTAGGGCTTGGACAGCAACTGCACGCCGGCGTCGAGCTTGCCGCCATGGACGATCGCGTTCTGGGTATAGCCCGAGGTGAACAGCACCTCGATGTCCGGATTGATCAGGCGCGCCTGGCGGGCCAGCTCGGGGCTGCGCATTTCGCCCGGCATGACGACGTCGGTGAACAGGAGGTCGACCGCCAGGCCGCTGTTGAGGATGGCCAGCGCGGCCGCGGCATTGTCCGCCTTGACCACCTTGTAGCCCAGGCTGCGCAGCATTTCCACGACCGTCGCCTGGACCGCCGGATCGTCCTCGACCACGAGGATCGACTCGTTGCCGCCGGTGGCCGGTCCGCTCTTCACGATCGGCTCGCTCACCTCGGCCTTGTAGGAGCGCGGGAAGTACATCTTGATCGTGGTGCCGTGGCCGGGCTCGCTGTAGATCTTGAAGTGGCCGCCGGTCTGCTTGACGAAGCCATAGGCCATCGACAGCCCGAGGCCGGTGCCGCGGCCTTCCGGCTTGGTCGTGAAGAAGGGCTCGCAGGCGCGCTCGAGCACCTCGCGGCTCATGCCGCAGCCGTTGTCCGAGACCGCGATCATGACGTACTGCCCCGGCGCGAGTTCGTGGTGGGTGGCCACATACTCGTCGTCGAGCATGGCGTTGCCCAGCTCGATCGTCAGCTTGCCGCCGCTGGGCATCGCGTCGCGCGCATTGATCGCCAGGTTCAGCATGACGTTTTCGAGCTGGTAGGGGTCGACGCAGGTGTTCCACAGGCCGCCGCTGCGGATCGTTTCGACGGCGATGGTCTCGCCCAGCGCCCGGCGCAGCAGCTCGTCCATCTGCTGGACGATGCGGGCCGGGTTGACGACGACCGGCTGCAGCGGCTGGCGGCGGGCGAAAGCGAGCAGCTGCGAGGCGAGCTTGGCGCCGCGCTCGACCGCGCCGAGCGCGGTGTCGAGCTGGCGCAGCGACTGCGGGTCGCGCACCTCGCCGTCGCGCAGCAGTTGCAGGTTGCCGCCGATGACCTGGAGGATGTTGTTGAAGTCGTGGGCCACGCCGCCGGTCAGCTTACCGATCGCCTCGAGCTTCTGGGAGTGCTGCAGCGCGGCCTGCGTGGTCTGCAGTTCGGCGGTGCGCTCTTCGACCAGGCTCTCGAGACCCTTCTGGTATTTCTGCACTTCGTCCTGGGCCTGTTTCTGCTTGGTGACGTCGGTGCCCTGCACGAAGATGCCGACCGCTTCGCCCCGCGCATTCAGGACCGGCTGGTAGACGAAGTCGATGAAGCGGGTCACGATCTTGCCGGGGCCGTCCTGCAATTCGAGCTGGACGCTTTGTCCGACCACGGGCATGCCGGACTGGTAAACCTTGTCCAGCAACTCGAAGAAGCCCTGGCCGTCGGCGTCGGGCAGCGCCTCGCGCACGCTCCTGCCGATCAGCTCGCGGTTACCGGTCAGGTTGCGGTAGGCATGGTTGGCCAGTTCGAAGACATGCGTTGGTCCCTTGAGCACGCAGATGAAGCCGGGCGCCTGTTCGAACAGGCTCTGGAAGAAGGTGTTGCTCAGCTGGAGTTCGTTGGCCAGCGCCAGCGCCCGGCGCGCATCCTCGAGGGCTTCGGTGCGGGCGACAATGGTCTTTTCCAGTTCGGCCTGCTTCTCGGCCAGGAAGCGGGTGTTGATGACCTGCTCGGTGACGTCGCTGCCCTGCGAGAAGATGCCGAGCACCGTGCCGTTCTCGTCGAGGATGGGCTGGTAGACGAAGTCGATGTAGCTGTCGACCAGCTGGCCGTCCTTGGTGCGCACGGCAAGCGGCATGCCGCGGCCGACGTGCGGCTTGCCGGAAGCGTAGACGCCGTCGAGCAGCTCGAAGAAGCCCTGGCCTTCCAGTTCGGGCAGGGCCTCGCGCACCGGCTTGCCGATGATGTCGCGGTAACCGGCGAGCCGGTGGTGCGATTCGTTCTGCAGTTCGTAGACGTGGCTGGGGCCGCGGAAGAAGCAGACGAAGCCCGGCGCCTGCTCGACCAGGCGCAGCAGGTGACGGCTCTGCTCGGTGCGCGCCTGCAGCAGGGCGTCCTGGGCCCGCATTTCGCGCTCGCGCGCCTCGCGCGTGCGGGTGACGTCGCGGGTGACCTTGCCGAAGCCGATCAGGGCGCCGTTGTCGTCGTAGAGCGGATCGATGACGACGTGGGCCCAGAAGCGCGTGCCGTCCTTGCGCACGCGCCAGCCCGTGGTTTCGAAGATCCCTTCGGCCTGTGCGGTCGCCAGGGCCTGGCGGGGCACGCCGGCCGCCCGGTCTTCCTCTGTATAGAAGCACTCGAAGGAGTGGCCGATGATGTCCTGGGCCGTGTAGCCCTTGGCACGCTCGGCGCCGGCGTTCCAGGTGGCGACGCGCCCGTCGGGCGAGAGCATGAAGATCGCAAAGTCGCGAATCTTCGCCACCAGCGTCGAGGTGAGGTTGGCTTCCAGCGTGGACAGCAAGGGCGAGGCCGTTGACATCGCGAATTCCCACAAGTTGAAAATGCCGGATTCTATGACAATTCAGCCAACTATGGTGTCTAAAAGAAAAATTATGAAAATGAAAACACGGCCGCCGGCGGGAACAGCGTTGCGCCGCGGCCGCCAAAGCGCCCTCTGTCTGCGCCAGAATAAGTCTAGTAGGAAATTTCCTGCCTACACTGCCCGCTGGACTCACTCGCCAAGGCGGCCGCGTGCCGCTTTTCGTCTCCATGAACAGCACCTGCGCGCGATGGAGCGGCCGCTACCTGGCCGCGACACACTGGTTCATTCCGGCCGCCCTGCAGCAGCAGGCGGCGACGCTGACGCGCGCCGAGAACGTGGTCAACGCTGCGCTGCTGGCCGCCACCGCCGGGCCCTTCTATGCGCTGGCCTATTACCTGCTGGGCTTCGGCGCGGCCGCCACCGAGATCCTGCTGTGCTGCGCCTTCATGCTGACCTCGCCGCTGCTGCTGCGCGCCAGCGGCCGCATCGGCGCGGCGCGCGAACTGTTCCTGTGCGCGCTGTTCTTCAATTTCACCTGGCTCAGCTATAACCTGGGCGGCATCAGCGCGCCGACCGCCAGCTGGCTGATCACCGGTCCCCTGGTGGCGGCCTTCCTCGGCGGCATCTGGAGCGCGCTGTTCTGGCTCGCGATGAGCTGCGGCGCGGCGAGCGTCATCTATGCGCTGGCGGCGGCCGGCCATGCGCTGCCGAACCACCCGGTCACCGACATGGCGCTGCTCTACCTGGTCTGCCACCTCGGCCTGTTCGTCGTGGTGCTGGCCTTCGCGCTGCTGTTCGAGCTGACCAAGACCCAGGGCTTCGTGAAGCTGGAGCAGGCGCTGGGCACCATCAACGAGCTGGCGATCCGCGACGAACTGACGGGCGTGCACAACCGCCGCTACCTGATCAGCCTGATCGAGCGCGAGAAGGAACGCAGCGACCGCACCAGCCGCGCATTCTGCCTCTGCCTGCTCGACATCGACTTCTTCAAGCGCATCAACGACACCTATGGCCACAGCGCCGGCGACACCGTGCTGCGCGCCTTTGCCCGGACAGTAGAGGAGCAGGTGCGCGGCAGCGACTGTTTCGGGCGCTACGGCGGCGAGGAATTCCTCCTGATGCTGCCGGAGACGCCGGCGGTCGACGCCATGGTGCTGGCCGAGCGCGTGCGCGCCGCGATCGAGAAGCTGCGCTGCATGGACGGGCCAAGCGAAATCGCGCTGACCGTCTCGATCGGGGTGGCCGAGTACAGGATGGGCGAAACCATCGGCAGCGCCATCGGACGCGCCGACGAGGCGCTCTACCTGGCCAAGTCGAGCGGGCGCAACCGGGTGGTCTGCCACGGGCAGGGCGACGCGCTGGTCGCGACGGCGCTGCGCGCTGGCGCGCCGGGCGACAATCTCTCCGCGCGCGACCTGGGGCCTAGCGTCGGTC
>DEKZ01000143.1:0-514 GCA_002354135.1 Massilia sp. UBA2709
GGCTGGCGGCGCGGCGCATGGTGGCGGCGCGCTCGGCCGCGGTCACGTCGCGCCAGGTCTCGAAGCCCTTCTGCGCGGCGGCCAGGGCGCGGTCCAGGTCCGCAATCGATGCATGGGCCACCGTACCGATCGCCTGCCCCGTTGCCGGGTTGAGCACCGGGATGGTCTTGCCGCCTTCGGCATCACACCATTCGTTGGCGATAAGGAGACGGGTAGCGGGATAGCTGGACGTGGTCATGGCGTATCGGTTCCTGTGTTGGATGAGAGTGTGATAATAACCCGGACGCGGACGGCGTGCACCGCGCAGTGCAGCCCGCCCTGTACCCGGGCCGCGCAGCCGCCGGGCCGGCGGCAAGCGTGCAGACGGGCAGGCGCATGAATGGTAAACTTTGCCCCCAGACATCCCGCTGGCCCTCGTCAAGGCAGGCTCGACCCGTGCTGCATGCCGGCGTCGCGGTTCCCGCGCAGCCAACCCGGCCACAGCCGGCGCGGCCCGACGCGCACATCCGCAGCG
>DEKZ01000143.1:609-9538 GCA_002354135.1 Massilia sp. UBA2709
ATGTGGTTCAGCCCAAAGGGCTGCCCAGGCAGGCCCGACGAACAGCCGCTGCCGGCGGGTATCCACCACATGCCCGGCCCCAACCAGCCGCGCCGCCCCAGGCCTGCGCCCCACTGTAAAGGACACGTTCCAAGCATGCGTACAGTTTTTCTCCGCTTCTTCCTTCTCCTTTCGCTTGCACTGAGCCTGCCGGCGGGCGCGGTCCTGCCCGTGGTCCAGAAACCCGCCGACCCGGCCGCGCCGGCCGTCCTGCCCGACCCGCTGGGACGCGAAACGCCGCGGTCGGCGATTTCGGGCCTGATCGGCGCGCTGGCCGAGCACGACTACGACCGCGCCGCCCAGTACTTCGACCTGCCCGCGAACAGCAACCGCCAGCGCGTCAACGCCGCGACCCAGGCGCGCGCCTTCCAGGCCCTGCTGGACAATGGCGGCTCGCTGCAACCCTATGCCGTCCTGTCGAACGAAGCTGTCGGCCGGATCGACGACGACCTGCCCATCGACCAGGAGCATGTCGGCCAGATCGGCATCCAGGGCAAGGGCGTGCCGGTCCTGCTGGCGCGCAACGAGGACGAGGGCAAGCAGGTATGGCGCATCTCGCAGGACACGATGGACCAGATCGCCGCGGCCACCCGGCGCACCGCGGCCGCCCAGGCCGGCCAGCAGGACGAGTTCACCATCGCCGGCGCGCCCCTGAAGGACTGGGGCCTGCTGATCGGCCTCGGCGTCCTGATCTTCGGCGGCCTGTGGATGGTGGCGGCGCTCATGGTCGCGCTCATGCGCCGCCTCGTGGCCGATCCCGCGACGAACGGCCTGTACCGCTTTTTCGAGGCGGCCCTGCCGCCCCTGAGCCTCCTGATCGCCGTCTTCGTGTTCTTCGGCTGGGCGGAGCGGCTGCCGGTCGCCATCGTGGCGCGCCAGACCCTGCTGCGCTATACCGGCATCATCTCGGTGATCGCCTTCGTCTGGTTCGGCCTGCGCCTGGTCGATGCCATCGCCGAACTGGCCATCGTGCGCATGCAGCAGCGCCAGCGGCGCCAGGTCGTCTCGGTGATCACCCTGCTGCGGCGCACCGCCAAGGTGCTCCTGCTGCTGTTCTCCGGGATCGGCATCCTCGACACCTTCGGCATCGACGTCACCACCGGCATCGCGGCGCTGGGCATCGGCGGTATCGCCCTGGCGCTGGGCGCGCAGAAGACCGTGGAGAACCTGGTGGGCAGCGTCACCGTGATCGCCGACCGCCCGGCCCAGGTCGGCGACTTCATCAAGGTCGGCGACATCATCGGCACGGTCGAAGACGTCGGCATCCGCTCGACCCGCATCCGGACCCTGGAGCGCACCCTGGTGACCATTCCCAACGGCGACCTGTCGGCGCGCCAGATCGAGAACTTCGCGCCGCGCGAGCGCTTCCTGTTCAATCCGGTCATCGCGGTGGACTACCGGGCGCCGTCGGCCAAGCTGCGCGAGGCGATCGGCATCGTCCAGCAGATCGTGAAGCGGCACGAGTACATCGGCGAAGGCGCGCGCGCCCACCTGGGCAGGATCAGCGAACGCTCCTTCAACATCGAGGTCTTCGCCTACATCGAGGTGCTCGACTTCGAACAAAGCGTGCGCATTCGCGAGGAGCTGCTGCTGGCAATCTACGAGCAGCTGGAAGCGGCGGGCATCGGCCTGGCCTTCCCGGCCCAGACCGTCGAGTTCTCACCCGAACCGCTGCGGGCGATCGCTCCGCGCGAGGCGCCCGGCGCACGACGGGACGCAAAGGCGCACTGACGCCGGGCGGGACGCTTCAGCCCAGCAATCCGTGCTGCTGGGCCTGCTTCACCCAGCCGGGATACTCGGTCATCAGGAGGTCGTACAGCTGGTCATCCGAATGCTCGTCCGGGCTGGCGACCGCGAAGAAGTCCGCATTGTCGATCAGGCGGCCATCGAGTTCGTCGAGCTTTTCCAGGAAGGGGAAGTCGGAGTCGGCAAAGCTGGCGAGCGCCCTGGCTTTCGACTTCCTGCCCTTGCCGATTCCCATGAACTGCCAGAAGATCGGCTCGCGGCTGGCCCAGCGCAGCTGGCGCTCGGTAAGCGGCTTGTCGGAGGTGCCGCCGTCGGTGACGAACATGACGTAGACCGGCAGCGCCGCCTTACCCGATTGAACAAGCGGCTGGCTGCGCGCGCCGCCGCCGGCGTCGGGGAAATAATGACGGCGCACCGCTTCCATCGCCGCGCCGTAGCGGGTGTCGCCTTCGAGCGGGTGGCGCTCTATCATCTGCGCGACATAACCCGACCAGTTGCCCAGCCCCATCGGCGCGCCGCGGTGCACGTTCCGGCCGAACAGGAAGACGTCGATCTCGCCATCGTCGTCGAAACGGCAGCCGAGCGCCAGGATGCGCTCGGCGAAGCGCTGCACCAGGCCCTTGCGGTACAGCGTGCTCATCGACCCGGAGATGTCGAGCACCAGGCAGACCCGGGCGCGGTGCTGGCCGAGCCCGACCTTGGCCAGCGACACCCCGGCCGACTTGACCAGGCTGACCAGTTGCGGCGCGGCCTGCTCGACGCGCTTTTCCAGGCTGACGGCGGGCGCCGGCCGGGCTGGTGCAGCCGCTGCAGCCCGGGAGGGCGCGTCCGCGGCGACATCGGCCCCGAAATGCCGCACCAGGGCGGCCAGCCCGCCATTGAAGCCCTGCCCGACCGCCATGAAACGCCAGCCGCCGTCCTTGCGGTAGAGCTCGCCCAGCATGAGGGCCTGCTCGGCCGCGAAGTCCCGTCCGGCGAAATCGAAACGCGCGAACTCCCCTTCCCGGCTGACGAGGCGCAGATAGCCCGACTGCAATTGCGACATCGTGCCGCCACCGTCGACACTGGCCGCGATCACGACCCGCTCCACGCTGGGCGGCAGGCGGCCGAGTTCGAAGACGAAGCCATCCTTGTCCGCGCCCACGGCCGCGCTGCGCACGCCGCCGCAAGGGCTGAGGGGCTGGTTGAAGAAGGTCATGTAGCGCTCGTCGACCAGCTTGCCGCGGGCGTCGAGCGCGAAACAGGCGAAGTCGAGCGCCAGGCCGCTTGCGGACAAGCCGGCCTGCAGCGCGCCGGCCGGCGCGTGGGACGCCAGAGGCAGGCGCTCTCCCCGTGACAATTGCTTCATATCTGCTCCAGGTGTTGGACAAGGATGGGCATGCTGTACGGCACGACACGATATTGCTGGCCTATTCTTCCATGAATTGAGGCCCATCATTGCATTATTTGCGCGCGCGCCGCCCATCCTATTCACCCTGCATGACCGGTCCGTTCCGCTAACCCGGCAATATTGAACTGGGATGGGAATCGTGGCAGCATGGCGCACCATTATCCTTCAGCCCGGCCATGTTCAAATCGATTCTGGAAGCTTTCGATGCGACGCGCATCGCCCTGTCTTCGGACGCCGCCCTGGTCCGTCAGATCCTTCTTCCGCTCGGCCGGATCGACGCGGCGCTCAGCCGGCGCGCGGCCGCCTACGTCACCGACGGCAGCGAAGCCACGGTCCTGTCCGAGCTTGCGCAGCATGCGGCGCGCGCCGGCGGGCTCCTCGGCAAGCCGGGACGCCTGCGCTGGAGTTTCAGCGCCGCCAACGACGAGCGCCAGGTCAGCGCCGAGGTCGAGGACGGCATGGCGGCGCGTCACGCCCTGTACCGCCGCATCGAGGTCAAGCCGGCGGACCTGGCGCTGCTGGAGCGCTTGGGACGCCTGTTCGAGGCTGCCGATGGCGGCCAGTCCCTGGAGCGTACCGGCACCTCGGCGCCGGACTGGCTGCAATACGTACTGAACGACGCGCTGTGGGGCACCCTGCCATCGGACGTCGACGCGTGCGACCCCGCCAAGCTGCTGCCGCTGCGCCCGGCCTGGGATATCGGCCTGGTGCGCGCCTTGTTGCGCGACACCGGCCTGCCGCAGGGGCTGGCCCTGAACATCGTCTTCGAACGGCAGGAAATCGGAATGTATTACAACGACCGGGTCTACCGCCGCCTGCTGGCCCCGGGTGCGCTCGACGCGGACCTGCTGGCGCATCCGGAAGAAGTCGCATTTGCCGCCAAAACCCTGTCGATCAGCGGCAAGATGTTCCTGGCCGAACGTATCGCCAGCGACGCAGGCCTGCGCCAGGCGTACGCCGCCCTGCTGGTGCGCCTGGCCGCGGGCGACAGCAAGACCGTGCGCGCGGCCGTCGCCCGCCACCTCGACGCGCTCGGCAGCGAAGTCGCCCAGGCCGAGCTGGCGGTAGTACTGCGCGAAGGCCAGGCCGAGGAGCGCGCCAATGCCGCCGAGCTGCTGGCGCGCCTGCAGGGCGCGCGGGCCGAGCAACTGCTGGAAGAGGCACTGCAGCGCGAAGCGGGCAAATCGGTGCAGCAGGCGATCCGCAATGCGCTCTCGCGTATCCGGGCCGCCGGCGACGCCGCCGACATCGTCCTGCCCGCACCGCCGCCGGCGCCGCCCGTGGCCGAAACCAGGATCGCCGACGACGCACTCGAGCTCCTGCTCGCCAACCGCGAGGAGCTGCTCGAACGCCTGCGCCTGGATGCCGAGCAGGAAAAAGAGGCGAACCGCGGCGCCCAGCGTCCGACCACGTGGCGCATCCAGCACTACGAGCATTACCGCCAGCTCGACAGCGGCCAGTTGCGCGACGCCCTGCGCGCGCTCAACGGCGAGGGCGACGGGCGCATCCTGGAAAACCGCAGCGTCAACGACACGCTGGCCCTGCAGGGGCGCCTGGCGAGCCGGGCCGACTTCGGCCTGCTGCAGGCCTTGCGCTGGGACCTGTACGCGCGCCCCTACGACGGTTCGCTGTGGTTCCGCCTGCATTTCCAGAAGTGGTTGCGGCGACAGGACCTGGCGCAGGTGGACTTGCGCCAGTTGAGCGAGGCGGCCGCGCGCTGCGGCGCAGCGCCCACCGTCTTCGCCCGCGCCTGCCTGTCGAATGGCTACGCACGCTGCCTGCCGCAGGCGATGCTGCCGCCGGACGCGGTCTGGCCGCTGCTGGCGCAGCATCCCGAGGTAATCGACGCGGCCCTGGGCCTGACCGCTGGCGGGTGCGCCTACGGCGATCTCCCGGTCGTCCAGGCCCTGTCCGCCCTCGACACCTTCCCGACCGTGCCTTCGCGCTGGCTGCCGCGGGTGCTGGAGTTTGCGCTCGGCGAATCCAGGCCCCTGCGCGTGGCGGCCCAGCGCGTGCTCGACAAGCTTCCCGACATCGGCAAGCGCGTCGCCGACGTGCTCGGATCGACCAGGCAGGAACTGCGCCTCGAAGCCGCGCGCTGGCTGGCCCGCATCGACTACCGCCCGGCCATCCCGGCGCTGTACGCGGCGCTCGACAAGGAGGTGCGGGAGACCGTCAGCGCCGAGCTGATGACGGCGCTCGAGCGCCTCGGCGAAGACATCACGCCGCGCCTGGCCCCCGACGCGCTGCTGAAGCAGGCGCGCAAGGGCCTGAAGGCCAAGCCGCCCTCGGGCCTGGCCTGGCTGAACCTCGACCAGCTGCCCGCCTGCTTCTGGGACGACGCCGGGGCGACGGGCGCGCAGGTCGACCCGGACATCATCCGCTGGTGGGTGATCCTGGCCGCCAAGCTCAAGGAACCCGCCGCCAACGCCCTGCTGGTGCGCTACCTGGGCCTGCTGGACGGCGCGAGCAGGGTGGCCCTCGGGCGCTTCGTGCTGCAGAACTTCATCGCCCGCGACACCGCCGGCCCGCCACTCGAGGAGGCGCTCGCCTACGCCGCCGCGGAAACGCCGGGACAGTACCAGTACTACCAGCAGGCGGCGCGCCGGTATCCGGAGTTCTATGCCGAAGAGGGCAAGCTGACCGAGGAGCAGATCTTCGAACAGTTCAAGCGCCAGAAGCTGGCCGAGTACCGCGGCAGCGCGATTGGCGAAAAGGGCATCCTGGCGCTGATCTGCGCCATGCCCGGCCACGAACTGGTCGACACGATCCGCCTCTACATGCGCGACCACTACACGCGCCGCGCCCAGATCGAGGCGCTGCTGGAAGCGGCCAGCGTGTCCGACGACCCGGCCGTGATCCAGCTCGTGCTGAGCATCTCGCGGCGCTACCGGACCGCCTCGGTGCAGGAAAAGGCGCGCCTGCTGGTGGAGCGCATCGCCGAGCGCAACCGCTGGACGCCGGATCAACTGGCGGACCGCACCATTCCGACCGGCGGGCTCGACGAAACCGGCCGCATGGATTTCGAGTACGGCGGCCGTCGTTTCAGTGTCGTCCTCGACGCCAAACTCAAGCCCGTGCTGCTGAACGCCGAGGGCAAGGCGATTGCCGCCCTGCCCGCCGCGCGCCAGAACGACGATCCGGAATCGATCAGGGAAGGCAAGCAGCTCTTCACCGCCTGCAAGAAGGAAGTCAAGCAGGTGGTCGACATGCAGGGCGCGCGCCTGTACGAGGCGATGTGTGCGGGCCGCCTGTGGCCGGCCGGCGAATGGGACGAGTACGTGCGGCGCCACCCGATCGTCGGCCGCCTGGCCCAGCGCCTGCTCTGGATGCGCGTGGCCGCCGACGGCAGCCTGCTGTCCCTGCTGCGTCCGACCGAGGACGGCAGCCTGATCGACGCCGGCGACGAGGAGGTGACGCTGGCGCCAGAGGACCGTATCGGCCTGGCCCACGCCAGCCTGCTGGACGACGAGCAGATCCGCGCCTGGCAGGCCCACCTCAAGGACTACAAGGTGACGCCGCTGTTCGCCCAGCTGGCGCGGCGCAAGCCTGCGCTGGCCGATCCGGACGCCGACCTGGTCGACGACCGCCTCGGCTGGATCAGCGACACCTTCACCCTGCGCGGCGCCTTCAACAAGCAGGGCTATGCGCGCGGTTCGGCCGAGGATGGCGGCGTGTTCTTCGAGTACACCAAGGATTTCAGCAGCGCCGGCTTGCAGGTGCGCATCGAGTTTACGGGCAGCTCCCTGCCCGAGGAGAACATGCCGGCAGCGCTCAAGACCCTGTCCTTCGTGCGCCTCGGCGCGCCGGGCGGCTACGCTTTCGGCAGCGGCAGTGGCGGCGGCCTGGCGCTATCGAAGGTGCCACCGGTATTGCTGGCCGAGGCCTACGGCGATTACCATGCCGTGGCCGCCGCCACCCAGGGATTCGACCCGGACTGGCAGCGCAAGATGCCCTGGTAGGAAACGCGATCACCACACGACGACGGACAGACGATGACGAGCGACACCGCACCAGCCCTGCGCAGCAGCGCCGAACTGCGCTACAGCGACGAACTGGCGCGCCTGCGCGAGGCCGACCGCGATCCGCGCCCGGAAGGCTGGCGCCTCTCGCCGCGGGCGGTGCGGCGCTTCATCCTGGGCGACCCTGCGCTCCAGGTCAGCCGCAAGTTCTACGGCGACGATCCGCTCGTCGAGCGCGCCATCGTGACCCTGATGGGCCACCAGGGCCTGATGCTGGTCGGCGAACCGGGCACCGCCAAGTCGCTGCTGTCCGAGCTGCTTGCCACCGCCATCAGCGGCGACTCCGCATTGACGATCCAGGGCGCGGCCGGCACCACCGAGGACCATATCCGCTATGCGTGGAACTACGCGCTGCTGCTGGCCGAAGGACCCAGCCAGCGCGCGCTGGTGCCCTCGCCCATGTACCGCGCGATGGTCGCCGGCAAGCTGGTGCGCTTCGAGGAGATCACCCGCTGCCCGCCCGAAATCCAGGACACCATGATCTCGCTGCTGTCCGAGAAGCAGATCATGGTGCCGGAACTGGGCGAGGACGCGCGCGTGCATGCGCGGCGCGGCTTCAACGTGATCGCCACCGCCAACCTGCGCGACCGCGGGGTGCACGAGATGTCCTCGGCCCTGAAGCGCCGCTTCAACTTCGAGACCGTGCGGCCGATCCGCGACCATGCCTTCGAAGTCGAGCTGGTGCTGGCCCAGGTGCAGCGCGAACTCGAAACCGGGGGCTTCGAGCCGCGTATCGAGCACGAGCTCGTCGCGCTGCTGGTGACCGTGTTCCAGGAACTGCGCGCCGGCAGCACGCGCGAGGGCACGCCCCTGAAAATGCTGGACGCCGTCATGTCGACCGCGGAAGCCGTCAACGTGCTGCATGCGGCGGCCCTGGAAGCGGCCTTCCTCGGCAACGGCGAGGTGACGCCGCGCGAGATGGCGAACCAGCTGCAGGGCGTGCTGGTCAAGGACAGCGTCGACGACGTCAAGCGCGTCCAGCATTACTTCGACACCGTGGTGCGCGAACGCGGCCGCCGCGACAGCGCCTGGAAGCGCTTCGGCGACGCCGCGCGCAGCCTGTGGGCATGAACATGGCGCCGTCCGGCGGGCCGCTGGACGCCCTGCCGCCGGACGTGCGCGCCGGCCTGGCCCGCATGGAAATGGACGGCATCCACTTCGCCCCGGTCCGCCACCACAGCCCGGCCTGCTCGCTGGCCCTGCAGGCCATGGTGCGCGAACTGCACCCGAGCGCCATCCTGGTCGAAGGGCCCGACACTTTCGACGCCCTGCTGCCGCTGCTGTTCGACGAGCGCACGCGCCCGCCGGTGGCGATCCTGTCCCAGGCCGGCCTGCCCGGCGGAACACAAGGCGGGCCGGCGACGCGCAGCGCCTTCTTCCCTTTTTGCGACTACAGTCCCGAGTGGGTGGCCCTGCGCCTGGCGCGCGAGACCGGCGTTCCGTTCGCCTTCATCGACCTGCCCTGGCAGGCGCGCAGCCAGGACGAGGCCCCCGAGCGGCTCGACGAGCAGGCGCGCAGCCTGATGGCCGAACGTTACCTGGCCCACAGCGACTACCTCGCCGCGCTGGCCCGCGCCAGCGGCTGCCGCAGCCAGGACGAGCTGTGGGACCACCTGTTCGAACTACGCCCCGCGCCCGCGCTGCGCGACTGGCGGACCCTGTTCGTGGACGTCTTCGCCTACTGCGCCCTGGCGCGCAGCAGCTACGAGACGCAAGTGCTGGAAGCCGAGGG
>DEKZ01000145.1:0-1821 GCA_002354135.1 Massilia sp. UBA2709
CGGCCTGCCGCTGCTGGCGCTGGAGACCTCGTCCAGTCATTGGGTTGCGCTGCTCAAGCCGGCCCTCCTGATCGGCTTCATGGTCTTCCTGATCAGCATGTCGGGCGCCCAGGCGCTGGCACTCAAGCGCGCCGAAAAGCTGCACAGCAACCATGAGCTGATCGGCCTGGGCGCCGCGAACCTCGGCAGCGCGCTGACCGGCGGCTTTCCGGTCACCGGCAGCATCTCGCGTTCGGCGGTGAATTTCGCCGCCGGCGCCAACACCCAGCTGGCCAGCCTGATCACGGCCGCGCTGCTGGCCCTGGCCCTGGTCGCGCCGACCGGCTGGCTGGCGCTGATGCCGCTGCCGACGCTGGCGGCGACCATCATCGTCGCCGTGCTGGGCATGCTCGACACCAGCACGCTGCGCACCGCCTGGCGCTTCGACCGCGCCGACGCCGCCGCCCTGGTGGCGACCGCCTGCGGCGTGCTGGTGCTGGGCGTGGAGGCGGGCGTGGTGATCGGCCTGGCGCTCTCGATGGGCGCCCTGATCTGGCGCGCCAGCCGTCCGCACATCGCGGTGCTGGGCCGCATTCCCGGCACCGAGCATTTCCGCAACATCGCGCGCTATACCGCCGACACCCATCCCGGCCTGCTGATGCTGCGCATCGACGCCGGCCTGTTTTTCGGCAACGTCGAGGCGGTCAGCGCCCGCATCGAGGAAGAGCTGGCCGCCCACCCGGGCACCCGCGACCTGGTGCTGGTGCTGTCGGCGGTGAACGAGGTCGACACCACGGCGCTGTTCGGGCTGACCGAGCTGAATGCGATGCTGGCCGGGCGCGGCGTGACGCTGCACCTGGCCGAGGTGAAGGGCCCGGTGATGGACAGGCTCAAGCAGAGCGATTTGCTGCCGCAACTGAAGGGCAGGGTGTTCCTGAGCACGGCGATGGCCTGGGACCAGCTTTCCAACAACAAGTGATTCGTAGATATTGCGACAGCACAAATGCTGTGGCAGTATTTACTCATAATTAATAAACTGAAGGAGGCTGGGATGCATCGCTACATCACCTTCGGCTGTATGCTCCTGGCGACGATCCTCTGGATTGCGGGTCAGGCAGAGAATTCCATTGCGCTCTTCGCGGCCGCCGGCTTGTTCGAGCTGGTGTTCTGGAAGCGCGTGCTGTCCCGCCGTTCCTGCTGAGCCGGGCCATGCCATGGCGCCGCTCGCATCGTCCCGGTCCAGGGCCGGGCAGGACCATTCCAAGCGCTTTTCCATCCACCTGACACCTTGTGCCGCCGTGCTGGGACCGGCGCTGGCGCTGGCGCTGGGCAGCTCCCCCGCGGCGCAGGCGGTCGAAACCAAGGTCAGCGGGCGCGTGAACTTCGGCGCCGTGGCCCGCACCCAGGCCCAGGACCCGCAACTGCTGACCGGCCTGAATGCCGCCGCGATCGGCCTGGTGGGCTACGGCAGCGGCGGCAATGCCGACGACGCCAACCTGAACTACGCCCGCGGCGACCTGGCCTCGCTGGCCCTGAAGGCCTATCTCGACCTCAGCCTGCGCGAGGGGCCGTGGTCGGCGCTGGTGCGCGTCAAGGCCTGGCGCGACGAGGCGCTGGAAAACCGCAAGCGCCCCTGGGGCAATGTCGCCAACGGCTACGCGGCGGGCGCGCCGCTGTCCGACGCCGGCGCCGCCCGCCTGTCGCGCTTTTCCGGCGTGGTCCTGGGCGAAGCCTGGCTGCAGTATGCCGGCCAGGCCGACAAGCTGCGCTACAGCGCCCGCCTCGGGCAGCAGTCGCTGGACTGGGGCAACCGCAGCATCACGCCCGGCGGGCTGGAGGCGC
>DEKZ01000145.1:1922-7666 GCA_002354135.1 Massilia sp. UBA2709
CCCCGCCACAAGCCGACCGAGCTCGACATGTGCGGCACCCTGTGGTCCCTGAGCGACTACCTGGCCGAAGGCTGCGACCGGGTGATGTCGGGCCAGCCGATGGTCAACGACCGCGCCCGCATTCCGCTCGGCGCCTACCAGAAGCGCCTGCCCACGCCAGGAGTCAATGGTCCCGAGTACGGCATCGGCCTGACCTGGAAGTCGCAAGCGCTGGCGACGGAGTTCGGGCTCTACCACGCGCGCTACAACGCGCGCACGGCCTTGCCGAGCCTGCGGCGCAGCACCCGCCCGGGCGGGCCGGCGCTGGTCGCGGGCGACCCGGACGGGCGCAACATGGCCTATTTCACCGAGTATCCGCAGGACCTGGCGATTACCGCGCTCACCTTTGCGCACAAGCGCGGGCGCGCCGGCTTCTATGGCGAAGCGTCGTACCGGCCGCGCCAGCCCTTCATGCTGGCGCCGGGCGACGTGCTCCCGCCCTTCCTGAACGCCACTGTGCCGGCCCTGCTGCGCGCCGACGCCAACGCGGTGCCGCCCGGGGGCATCTTCCACGGCTACGACCTGTACGCGATGTCGCAGCTGCAGCTCGGCGCCCAGCGCGAATGGCAATGGGGCAGGGTCCGTTTCACCGGTACGGCCGAGGTGGTGGGCAAGCACGCCTCGGACCTGCCGGACCAGGCCGTCCGGCGCTACGGCCGCGCCGACATCTTCGGCATCGGTCCGGTGAACGGCGCCTGCACCGTCACCACCGGCAACGCAGCCCGCCAATGCAGCCTGCGCGGCTATGCCACCGCGAACGCCTGGGGTTACCGGCTGCGGCTGGATGCGCGTGTCCCGGTGCTCATGGCAGGCCTGGCCGCGAGCGCCAGCCTGACGTTCGCGCACGACGTGAAAGGCTGGGCCGGCGACTTCCTGCTCAACGAAGGACGCAAGACGGCCAACCTGGCGCTGCGCTTCGAATATCTCCAGCGCTACCTGTTCGAGCTGCAGTACCTGCCAGGCTGGGGCGGCGACTACAACCAGGTCGCCGACCGCGACGTTGCGGCGCTCGCTGTCGGGGTCCGTTTCTAGTGCATCCGGCGCCACGGCTGCACCGTTTTGGTGCAATGGTTGCGGCAACACGGCTGGACAGTCAGGCACGATTCCTGCAGGCTCTCCGTTGACGACAACGGAGGAAACGATGATGCAGATTCGAATGCTCGACGCCGCCGGGGCGGCGGCGCACGCGGCCCAGTTGCGCGCATTGCTGCTCGACGCGGTCGCGCATGGGGCATCGGTAGGCTTCATGGCCACCATCGACGAGGCGGCGGCCGACGCCTACTGGCGCGACGTGGGCGCCGCGGTGGCGGGAGGCACGCGCGTGCTGCTGGTGGCCTGGCGCGACCATGTATTGGTCGGCACGGTCCAGCTCGACCTGTGCCAGAAGCCCAACGGCCTGAACCGCGCGGAAGTGCAGAAGCTGCTGGTGCACAGCGGCGCCCGCCGCGGCGGCGCGGCCACGGCCCTGATGGAGGCGCTGGAAGTGCAGGCGCTGGCGCTCAGGCGCGGCCTGCTGTTCCTGGATACGGAGGCGGGGTCGGGCGCCGAAGCGCTCTACCAGCGGCTCGGCTATACCCGGATCGGCGAACTGCCGGAATACTGCGCGACGCCGGACGGCGACTGGCGCGCCACGGCGATCTACTACAAGACGCTGTTCGTGCGCGAGCGCAAGGGCGCGCTCGCGGCGTGAGGCCGGAATCCGATAGCGCCCGACACGCCGTATGGCGAGGGAGGCGGCCACCCGGCGCACCGGCGAAGACAGTACGAGCGTACGGCGAGCCGATGCAACGCCGCCATGGGGAGTGTCAGGCGTTCTTCCTGCGGTCGGGGCCGGTATGCGGCGGCGCCAGCCTGATCGGCGCGGCCAGCTCGGGGTAGAGCGCCTCCTTGCCGGCGTAGACCGCAGCGATCGCGGCCATGTCGGCGTCCTGGTCGCCGCTCAGGCGCACGGTGTCGACCACGCTCAGCACCTTCTTGCTGTAGTCCATGTAGACCAGCAACACAGGCACGTCGGCGGCCAGCGCCAGGTGATAGAAGCCGCTCTTCCAGTGCGGACGGTAGCCGCGCGTGCCTTCCGGCGTGATCGCCACCCAGCACCATTCTTCGCGCAGCATGTTCTGGGCCAGCGAGCGGGTTGCGCCCATCGGCGCGCGGCGGTCGACGGCGATGCCGCCCCAGTAGCGCATGACCGGGCCGAGGACGCCCTTGAACAGCGAATCCTTGGCCAGCCAGCGGAATTGCAGGCCCAGCGCCCACTTGCCGAGCAGGCCGACGAAGAAGTCCCAGTTCGAGGTGTGCGGATAGACGACGGCGATGCCGTGCGGGCCGGGCAGCGGTTTGTAGTGCATCTTCCAGCCGATCAGGTTCAGGAGGCGCAGGGAAGTGCGCTGTCCCCAGGTGGGCAGTGCCGCGGGGCGCAGCAGATGGTCGCTCATGTTTTCTCCGTCGTGCCGTGTGCCGAGTACTCAGCCGGCCTTTATCCTTGTATTGTGCTGTTCTCGCAAGGAAGCAAACTTACTCCCCGGAAAACCAAGCGGAGGATTCTATAGCGACGGCGCAAGGGCGACAAGCAAATCCGCCTCGGCTGTTGTATGGCGGCGGCGAGTTGGGCAGCGCCATGGCTGCGCGATCGCTGCGGTATCATGCTGTCTTTTCAGCAAGGCTCATCGATATGGATATCACGATCTACCACAATCCCCGCTGCGGCACCTCGCGCAACACCCTGGCCGCGATTCGCGACGCCGGCCATGAACCACGCGTCATCGAGTACCTGAGCAATCCGCCGGCCCGCGCAGAGCTGCAGGCCATGCTGGCCGCGGCCGGCCTGGCGCCGCGCGAGGCGATCCGCAGCAAGGAAGGCCTGTACGCCGAGCTCGGCCTGGATGCGCCGGGCGTGACCGACGAGGCGCTGCTGGACGCCATGCTGGCGCATCCGGTGCTGATCAACCGCCCCTTCGTGGTGACGCCCAAGGGCGTGCGCCTGTGCCGGCCGTTCGAACTGGTGCGGGACATTCTCTGAACCGATACAAACTGATCGGCATTGGCGCACTCCTGTTGTGCGTAGCCATCCCCATCGCGCCATTTGTGGCGTATGTGAACTGGCGGAATGTCTGGTACCGGCAGAAACTGGCCCCAGAACTCGAGGCCGGAGACCTTGTCTTCATCGATGGACAG
The DNA here is from genome assembly GCA_002354135.1 of Massilia sp. UBA2709. GTDB lineage: Bacteria > Pseudomonadota > Gammaproteobacteria > Burkholderiales > Burkholderiaceae_D > Telluria. The sequence continues at coordinate 5,136 of DEKZ01000145.1, forward strand.
TCCGGCTTCATGTCAGGGTGCGGGGTTGTCGTATTCGAGCTCGGGGCGGGAGCGCGCGCACGGATTCGGGCGCGGGGCATTCGCGCGCTGGACAGCGCCGCTCCTGCGGCGGCAAAAGACCTCGGGGGCCGGCAAGACTTGCACTGGCAGCAGACGCCCTACGTCGAGACTGGCGATGGACTGACGCTGGCGGACCGCTGGCAACTCGGATTGGGCTGCGCCAACATGCCGCGCGAGCTGAACCTTACGATCGACCGGGCGCTGCGGCAACCCGGGTCCTATTTCATGCGGCTGCAGGAGTCGGCCATCCTCGTCATGCCGTCGGCTGGTATCGTTGCCTACGTGTATTTCGGCTAGCGCGGCGGCCGGGATGCCCGGCACCTGCACCCTCAGTGCTGAAACGCCCCGATGTCATACCCCGTCGCCTTGCTGCGCAGCTTGCCCTCGTAATCCTGCTCGGGCGTGTCGCCCGGCAGGCCCTTGCCGATGGCCGGTGAGCGGGGGCTCAGGCGGAAGTCGGGGGTGCCGGTGCGGCTGTATTCGACGAAGGCCGGTTCGGCCGCGATCGTGCCGACGTGCTTGCGGCCCTCGGGCAGGCGCCAGTCGGCAATGGTGTTCTGGAAGACCAGGTTGTTGCGGTAGCTGTTGTGTTCGCCGGTCTGGCCCAGTTCCAGGATGCCTTGTTTGTTGTCGTACACGATGTTGTTTGCCACCACCGTATAGTCGTTCGGGCCCGAGGTGTGGTGGTAGTCGCCGCTGCCGACCACGATGCCGGCGCCGGAAGTGGAGATGGTGTTGCCGGTGACCTCGACGCGGTTGGCGTCGTGCCAGAGCTGGATGCCGGCACCGGCGATGCGGTAGATCAGGTTGCTGCGCACGCGTGCCTCGGTGCCGACGTAGATTCCGTGGTGGAAGCTGCACTCGGCGGGACCGATGTCGTGCACGTTGTTGCCGATGACCTGGGACTGGGTGCCCTTGTGGTAGCTGTCCACGATGATGCCGGCGCCGCCCGCGCCTTCGCAGGGCACGTCGACGCCGACGTGGTGTACGTGGTTGTGGCGGATGGTGTTGTGCGAGCCGGCGTTGTAGATGCCGTTCAGCCACTTGTTGCCGCTCTGGTATTGGGTGCCGTCGATCTCGAAGCCGATGATGTCGACATGGCTGCCGCGGTTGTCCCAGGCGCTGGTGGTGCGCGAGTCGAGCGGCGGGACGATGCGCGCGCCGCGGCGTTCGCTCGACTGGAAGATGATGCGCGCTTCGGGGCTGCCGCTGACCTCGGTGCGAAAGCCCCCGGTGTACTGTCCGGGCGCCACGTACACGGTGGTGCCGGGCGTGACCACCTGGGCCGCGCGGCTGATCGTGCGGAATGGCTCGGCCTCGGTGCCGGGATTGGCGTCGGAGCCGCCGGGCGCCACGTAGAGGTTGGTGCGCACGACTTCGGGCACCACGAGCTGCTCGGACGAGCCCTCGCGCGAGCAGCCCGCGAGCGCGAACAGGAACAGAAGGGACGCGGCACTGCACAGCAGGGCGGCGAGCGGACAGGCGCTACGGGCGACGGCGAGGTTGTCGGGACTGACCATAAGGATCCTTGTGGCGCATGCACTCACAGAGTGTCGCCCGGCGCACCCGCCGCCCGGCCCGTTTTGCTCAAGTTTCCTTTTGAGCGTGCGCAAGGTAGCTCACGCACGCCCGTGCATGGCTCAGTTCGCCGCGACGACCTGGGGCATGTAGGCCTCCAGGAACTCCGGCGGCATGCGGCGCGGCCGGCCGCCGCTGATGTCGATGCAGACCAGCTCCCAGCGCCCGCGCAGCACGGTCGCGCCGTCGCTGTTGCGCACCAGCTGGAAGCGGCGCTCCATCGACAGCTTGCCGTCGCCGCCGACCAGCCAGGTAGCCAGCGTCAGTTCTTCGCCCAGCAGCGTCGGCAGGATGTACTCGTACTCGCCGCGGCGGATCGCCATCGCGCGGTCCAGGCGCCGGTAGTCCTCCAGGCTCAGGCCGAGCGACTCGGAATGGGCCCAGCCGACCTGTTCGCACCAGCGGACGTAGACGGCGTTGTTCGTGTGGTTCAGTCCATCGATGTCCTCGAGGCGCGGCACGAGCGGCAAGGTGTAGGGTTGCGGATAATCCCAGTTCAAATCGGTTTCCTTCTGGCAGCGGCCGCGGGCATGGCGCACGATGGGTGCGATGCCATGGCCCGCCGGCAAAGCGCCATTCTACCCGGCAGCCCGGCCGGGTGCAGGCTCATCCGATTTCGAGCAGCAGCGCCTGGTGGTCGGAGCCGGTCTCGGCGGCGTCGACCCGCATCTTGCCGACGCGCTCGGCCAGGCCCGCGCTGACGAAAGCGAAATCGAAGGTGAAGGGCGCGCCCGCGTCCGGATTGTCGTCGTGCAGGCCGACGGTCGGCGCATGGCGCCGCCCCGGCTGGGTCAGGCTCCAGGCGTCGCGCAGCGCCGGCGTGCCGTCGTGGAAGGGCTCGAGCAGGCGCGCGTACTCGGGCGAGCCGGGCAGCATGTTGAAGTCGCCCAGCA
>DEKZ01000144.1 GCA_002354135.1 Massilia sp. UBA2709
GCCAGTACAGCAACGGCCAGAGCAAGCCGCTGGGGCAGGTGGTGCTGGCCAACTTCACCAATCCCAACGGTCTCGAGCCCCTCGGCAACAACGCCTGGGCCGAGTCGTCCGAATCGGGCACGCCGCTGGTCGGCATTCCGGACTCGGGCAGCTTCGGCGTGCTGCAGTCCTCGGCGGTCGAGACCTCGAACGTCGACCTGACGGCAGAGCTGGTCAACATGATCACCGCCCAGCGCGTGTACCAGGCGAATGCCCAGACCATCAAGACGCAGGATTCGGTGTTGCAGACGCTGGTGAACATGCGCTGATCGGTAAGTAGTTAAAGCCGCGTTTGTTCGAGCGGTGAGGCAGCGTGGGCTCAAGAGCCCACCCTACAACCCCGCGTTATCGGCGATGTTGATGTGCCGGGTTTTCGTAGGGTGGGCTCTCGAGCCCACGCGGTATGGCACCGCAGCACATCGAAACGCAACACCGGGCACGACACAAGGAAAACAATCATGGACCGCTTGATCTACACCGCCGCCTCCGGCACCAAGCACATCCTGGAACAGCAGGCGACGACCTCGAACAACCTGGCGAACCTGAACACGACGGGTTTCCGCGCCCAGCTCGACACCTTCCGCGCCGTGCCGGTGCAAAGCGAAGGCCTGCCGACCCGCACCTTCGTGGTCAACAACACGGTCGGCGCCGATTTTTCGTCCGGTCCGCTGCAGATCACCGGCCGCGACCTCGACGTGGCGGTCAAGGGCCCGGGCTGGATCGCGGTGCAGAACGCGGACGGCACCGAAAGCTACACCCGCAACGGCGCCTTGCAGATGAGCCCGAACGGCGTGCTGACCACGACCGGCGGCCAGACCATCCTGGGCGAGGGCGGTCCGATCACGATTCCGCCGGACGTCACGGTCACCATCGGCGGCGACGGCACCATCTCCACGGTCTCGAACGCCGAGCGTCCGGCCGCGCCGGTCATCCTCGGCCGCCTGAAGCTGGTGAACCCGCCCACCCAGGACCTGACCCGCGGCGACGACGGCCTGTTCCGCCTGAAGGACGGCAGTAGCGCCCAGGCCGACCCGGCGATCCGCGTCGCCGGCGGCGCCCTGGAGGGCAGCAACGTCAATGCCGTGGACGCGATGGTGACCATGATCGGGCTCGCGCGCAGCTTCGAAACGCAAATGAGCCTGATGAAGAACGCCGAGAATAACGCCGCGAAAGCCAGTCAGATCCTTGCTTTGACTTAAGTGTTTCTCCAGCATAATTCTATTGTGCATGGCGGCTTCCGGCTGCCGCCAATAGGAGAAACCCATGATTCGTTCGCTGTTTATCGCCAAGACCGGCCTCGAAGCGCAGCAAACCAACCTCGACGTCATCACCAACAACCTCGCCAACGTCAGCACCAACGGCTTCAAGCGTTCGCGTGCGGTGTTCGAGGACCTGCTGTACCAGACCGTGCGCCAGCCCGGTGCCCAATCCTCGCAGCAAACCAACCTGCCTTCCGGCCTGCAGCTCGGCACCGGTGTGCGCGCCGTCTCGACCGAACGCATCTTCACCCAGGGTAATCCCCAGCAGACCGGCAACTCGAAGGACGTGATGGTCAACGGCTCGGGCTTCTTCCCGGTGCTGCTGCCGGACGGTACCCAGGCCTATACCCGCGACGGCTCCTTCCAGACCGACGCCAACGGCACCCTGGTCACCTCCAGCGGCTACCCGGTCCAGCCGCCGATCACCGTTCCCGCCAACGCCGAGACGATCACCGTCGGCCGCGACGGTACCGTGTCGGTGAAGGTGGCCGGCAGCACCGCCACCACCCAGATCGGCAACCTGCAATTGATGACCTTCGTGAATCCGGCCGGCCTGGAGTCGAAGGGCGAGAACCTGTATCTCGAGACCACCGCCTCGGGCAACCCGAACGCGAATACCCCGGGCACCAACGGCGCCGGCGTGCTGATGCAGGGCTATGTCGAGACCTCGAACGTCAACGTGGTCGAGGAAATGGTCAACATGATCCAGACCCAGCGCGCCTACGAGATCAACTCGAAGGCGATCACGACCTCCGACCAGATGCTGCAGAAACTGTCCCAGCTGTAATCGCTTTCGCCTAACCATGACCAAACTCGCTTTCATCGCCGCTGCAGGCCTGGTCCTCGCCGGCTGCGCCGCCACCCCGAGCTCGATCGTGCAGGAAACGCGCAGCGCGCGTCCGGCCCTGGCCGAAGTCGCGCCGCCCACCGATGGCGCCATCTACAACGCCGCGCGCTACCGCCCGATGTTCGAAGACCGCCGCGCGCGCCAGGTCGGCGACCTGCTGACCATCAACATCGTCGAGAAGACCTCGGCCAACAAGAGCGGCGCCAGCTCGGGCAACAAGTCGGGCAGCGCCAGCTTCGGCCTGCCGGGCCCGCTGCAGTCGAAGCTGGGCGCGAACGTCGGCACCGAAGGCGCGATCAAGTTCGCCGACGGCGACAACCAGAGCGCCAGCAATGCCTTCACCGGCACCATCGGCGTGACCGTCACCGAGGTGCTCTCGAACGGCAACCTGATCGTCGCCGGCGAGAAGCAAGTGGCCATGAACAAGGGCATCGAGTTCATCCGTTTCTCGGGCATGGTCAGCCCCGACACCATCCAGTCGGGCAATGTCGTCTCGTCGACCGTGGTGGCCGACGCGCGCGTCGAGTACCGCACCAATAGCCGCATCGACCGCGCCGAGGTGAACTCGATGATGTCGCGCTTCTTCCAGTCGCTGCTGCCGTTCTGATTTTCGGAGTGAACATGCGTTTTACCTTCCCGCTGCTGGCGCTCTGCGCCGCGATGATTGCCGCACCGATGGCCCAGGCCGAGCGCCTGAAGGACATGGCCAGCATCGCCGGCGTGCGCCAGAACCAGCTGTCGGGCTACGGCCTGGTCGTGGGCCTGGACGGCACCGGCGACCAGACCAGCCAGACCCCGTTCACCGTGCAGTCCATCGTCGCCATGCTGCAGCAGAAGGGCGTGAACCTGCCGCCGACCGGCCAGCTGCAATTGAAGAACATCGCGGCCGTGATGGTCACGACCTCGCTGCCGGCCTTCGCCCAGCCGGGCCAGACCATCGACATCACCGTGTCCTCGATCGGCAACGCGAAGAGCCTGCGCGGCGGCACGCTGCTGATGACGCCGCTGCACGGCGCCGATGGCCAGGTCTACGCCATGGCGCAAGGCAACGTGCTGGTGGGCGGCGTGGGCGCCTCCGCGGGTGGCGCGCAGGTGCAGGTCAACCACCTGTCGGTGGGTAAGATCTCGGCAGGCGCCACCGTCGAGCGCGCCGTGCCCTCGAACCTGGGCGAGAACAACCAGATCCGCCTGGAACTGAACAACACCGATTTCGCCACCGCCAGCCGCGTGGTGGCCGCCGTGAACGACCAGTTCGGCGCCGGCACCGCCACCGCCCTCGACGGGCGCGTGATCCGCGTGCGCACCCCGGCCTCGTCGGATGCGCGCGTGAGCTTCATCGGCCTGCTGGAAAACATCGACGTCAAGCCGGCCGCGGCCGCCGCCAAGGTAATCCTGAACGCGCGCACCGGCTCGGTGGTGATGAACCAGGCCGTCACTCTCGACACCTGCGCGATCTCGCACGGCAACCTGTCGGTGACCATCGGCGCCGACCAGAACGTCAGCCAGCCGGCGCCGGGTTCGCGCGGCCAGACCGTGGTCACGACGACCCCGACCGTGGAAGTCAAGAAGGACCCGGGCAAGGTGCTGCTGGTGAAGGGCGGCGCCTCGCTGGCGGAAGTCGTGAAGGCCATGAATTCGATCGGCGCGACCCCGCAGGACCTGCTGGCCATCCTGCAGGCGCTGAAGGCGGCCGGTTCGCTGCGCGCCGAACTCGAAATCATCTGAGGGTGCCCGCATGATCCCTTCCAAGCAAGACCTGAGCAGCAAGTTCGCGCTCGACGTCCAGGAGCTGGGCAAGCTGAAGCAGTCGGCCAAGGCCGGCTCGAGCGACGCCACGCGCGGCGCGGCGACCCAGTTCGAGGCCCTCTTCATCAACCAGATGATGAAGACCATGCGCGAAGCCACGCCCCAGGAAGGCGTGATGGACAACCAGCAGACCAAGATGTTCACCTCGATGCTGGACCAGCAGTTGAGCCAGAACCTGGCCAAGCGCGGCATGGGCCTGGCCGACGTGCTGGTGCGCCAGTTGTCGGCCCAGACCGACGCCAAGGCGCTGGCGATCGGTTCGGACGGCATGTCGTCGGCCACCATCGGCCGCAACGGCATGGCCGAGGCGCTCGACATCCCGCTCAAGGGCAAGGTCGGCCCGCTCAAGGAAGGCCTGGACGCCGGCCTGCAGACCCAGGGCATCAACGGCGCCGGCCGCGTGCAGCCGGCCCACGTGCGCGCCTTCCAGGAAAAGCTCGGCGCCCATGCGGCCGCGGCGGAAGAGGTCACCGGCGTGCCGGCCAAGTTCATGCTGGGCCAGGCGGCCCTGGAAACCGGCTGGGGCCGGCGCATGATCCGCAATGCCGACGGCAGCAACGCCAACAACCTGTTCGGCATCAAGGCCGGCCCGGGCTGGAAGGGCAAGGTCGCGACCGCCGTGACGACCGAATACATCAACGGCCGCGCGCACCAGAAGGTCGAGAAGTTCCGCGCCTACGACACGCCGGCCGATTCGTTCAAGGACTACGCGCGCATGCTGGCGAACAATCCGCGTTACGAAAAAGTCATCAACAGCGCGGGCGACGCCTCGGCCTTCGCGCACGGCCTGCAGCGCGCCGGCTATGCGACCGATCCGCACTACGGCACGAAATTGTCAAAGATTATCAAGAACTCCCTGGCATAACGAATATCCGAAGCGACGGCGGGAAAATTCAAGTTTTGGCAAGACCTGCCGTAGAACATAACAACAGATAGAGAAAACGACATGTCCGGAAACCTCCTCAGCATCGGTAAAAGTGGCCTGTACGCGGCGCAGACCGCGCTGGCTACGACCGGCCACAACATCACCAACGCCAACGTGGACGGCTACAGCCGCCAGGGCGTGGTGCAGGCCAATGCCACGGCGATGGAGCATGGCTACGGATTTGTCGGCACCGGCACCAAGATCGCCGAGATCAAGCGCTACAGCGACGAGTTCCTGAACAACCAGGTCCGCACCGCGACCGCGTCGAAGAACTCGCTGGACGCCTACTACAACCAGATCAGCCAGATCGACAACCTGCTGGCCGACACCACCTCGGGCCTGTCGCCGGCGCTCCAGAACTTCTTCTCGGCGGTGCAGGACGTGACCGGCAACGGCGCTTCGATCCCGTCGCGCCAGGCCCTGCTGTCCTCGGCCGAGACCCTGGCCGGCAGCTTCCAGCAGATCGACGCCCGCCTCGAGGAAATCGATGCCGGCGTGAACACCGAGATCGAAACCAACGTCAACCTGATCAACACCTACGCCAGGCAGATCTCCGAGCTCAATGCGAAGATCGGCTCCTACGGTTCGATCGAAGGACGCCAGCCGAACGACCTGCTGGACCAGCGCGACCAGCTCGTGATGGAGCTGAACAAGCACGTCAAGGCGACCGTCACGGCCGGCAGCAACAATGCGCTGAACGTCTCGATCGGCACCGGCCAGCCGCTGGTCGTGGGCCAGCAGGCCTTCCAGCTGGCGACCATCAAGTCGCCGACCGACCAGACCCGCCTGACGGTGGGCTACGCCACCGGCGACAAGGTGGTGGCGCTGCCGGAAAGCGCGCTCGCCGGCGGCGAACTGGGCGGCCTGCTGGAATTCCGCACGAATACCCTGGACCGCGTGCAGAACCAGATCGGCCGCCTGGCGATCGGCATGGCCTTCACCTTCAACGCCCAGCACAAGCTCGGCATCGACGGCGCCGGCCAGCAGGGCCAGGATTTCTTCGTGCAGGCCCCGGCCTATGTCGCCGCGGCGGTCGACAACGCGTCCACCAGCACCGCCAAGGTCGGCGCGGTCGTGACCGACCCGACCAAGCTGACCGACAGCGACTACAAGATCGAGTCCGACGGCACCGATTTCTACATCACGCGCCTGTCCGACCGCCAGAAGACCAAGATCGAGCCCTACGACCCGGCCGGCACCACGTTCGAGAAGGACGGCGTCGCCTTTACGATCTCGGGCAATGCCGCTTCGGGCGACAACTACCTGGTGCGCCCGACCGCCTATGGCGCCTCGGGCTTGCAGGTGGCGCTGTCGGACGTGAGCCAGATCGCGGCCGGCACCCCGATCGCCACCGCCGCCCCGGTCGCGAACAAGGGCACGGGCCAGATCAGCGCCGGCAGCGTCTCGGAAGGCTACTTCACCGACAAGCCCACGCTGCCGGTGACGCTCAGCTACGACAAGGACAGCGGCAACCTCTCGGGCTTCCCGACCGGCGCCACGGTGACCATGACCCTGAACGGCAAGACCACCACCTACACCGGCGGCAGCGCGCCCTTCCAGGCCAACGCCAGCTACAGCTTCAACGGCGTGAACGTGACCATGAGCGGCGTGCCGCAGGGCGGCGACAGCTTCACCATCAGCGCCAACACCGCCGGCACCGCCGACACCCGCAACATCCAGGCCCTGGGCGCCCTGCAGACCAAGAACATCTTCAACGGCTCCAGCGCGACCTTCCAGTCGGCCTTCGCCCAGACCGTCAGCTCGGTCGGCAACAAGACGCGTGAAGTGCAGGTCAACGCCAGCGCCAACGAAGCCCTGCTCAAGCAGGTGCAGGGCGCGGCGCTGGACGTGTCGGGCGTGAACCTGGACGAGGAAGCGACCAACCTGCTGAAGTACCAGCAGGCCTACCAGGCGGCAGGCAGGGTCATGCAGACCGCCAACACCATTTTCGACACGCTGCTGTCGATCGGCCGCTAAGCGCCGGCGAGCGGAGAATAAGACATGCGCATCAGCACCCGAAGCATTTTCGAGAACGCCACCACGCAGCTCAACACGCTGCAGTCGCAGATGGCGAAGACCCAGAACCAGCTGTCGACCAACAGGCGCATGCTGACCGCGGCCGACGACCCGATCGCTTCGGCGCGCGCGCTGGAAGTGACGCAGTCGCAGTCGCTCAACACCCAGTACGCGACCAACCGCGCGAACGCGAACAGCTCGCTGGGCCTGGTCGAAAGCGCGCTCGACGACGGCGTCGACCTGGTCATGGACGTGCAGACCCTGGTGGTGCAGGCCGGCGGCGGGGCGCTGTCGAGGGAACAACGCCTGATGATCGCCACCGAGATCGAAGGACGCATGCAGGACCTGCTGGGCGTGGCGAACACCGCCGACGGCACCGGCGGCTACCTGTTCTCGGGCTACAAGGGCAGCACCGTCCCCTTCATCCAGACCGACAGCGGCGCCACCTACCAGGGCGACCAGGGCCAGCGCAAGCTGCAGGTCGGCTCCTCGCGCGCGATCGCGATCAGCGACTCGGGCAGCGCGATCTTCGAGAACAACCGCACCGGCAACGGCAGCACCCAGACCGTCATGGTCGACGGCAACAAGGGTGGGGCGGTCGCCACCTCCGGCTCGGTCACCGACGCCAGCAAGCTCACCGGCCACAACTACACACTGGAATTCAAGGTGACCGGCAGCCCGGCCGTGACCACCTACAGCGTGACCGACGAGAGCACGACTCCGAAGAACGTGGTGCTGGCCGACGAGCCTTACGTCGCCGGCAAGCAGATCGCTTTCGACGGTACCTCGTTCACGATCACCGGCGCCCCGGCCGACGGCGACAAGTTCGAAGTCAAGCCGAGCCAGAAGGAATCGATCTTCACCACCATGACCAACCTGGTCGCGGCCCTGCGCGAATCGGGCGACGACACCAACAGCCTGGCGACGCTGAACAACAAGCTCAGCACTGCCAGCGAAGGCCTCAAGTCCTCGCTCGACAACATGCTGACGGTGCGCGCCTCGGTCGGCTCGCGCATGAAGGAACTCGACTACCTGGACGAGTCGGGCGCCGACCTGGGCCTGCAGTATTCGTCGACCCTGTCCAAGCTGCAGGACCTCGACATCGTGAAGGCGATCTCGCAATACGCGAGCCAGCAGACCACGCTGGAAGCGGCCCAGAAGTCGTTCAAGACGATGTCGGGGCTGTCGCTGTTCAACTACATCGGCTGAACGCGGCCGCCATCGGCTGCGGCCGCGGACCCCACGTATTCGTAGGGTGGATTCTCGAACCCACCGTAGCAGGCGATGCCTTGCCGCGCCCTGGGATCAGGGCTGCTTCAGCTGCCCGATGACGCTTGCCACCTTGGTGGTAATCACATCGACCGCCGGCCCGTTCGCGCCGTGCGGCAGGATGACGTCGGCGTGACGCTTGGTCGGCTCGATGAACTGCTTGTGCATCGGGCGCACCGTTTCCAGGTACTGGCTGACGATGCTCTCGGTCGTGCGGCCGCGTTCGGCGATATCCCTTTGCATGCGGCGGATGAAGCGCACGTCGGCGGCGGTGTCGACGAAGATCTTCAGCGACATCATGTTGCGCAAATCCGCGTCGTACAGGGCGAACAGGCCTTCGATCACGATGACCGGGGCCGGCTTGACCGGGATGGTCTTGTCGGAGCGGTTGTCGATCGTGAAGTCGTACTCCGGCATCTCGATCGCTTCGCCATTGCGCAGGGCGCGCACGTGCTCCACCAGCAGGGGCCAGTCGAAGGCCTGGGGATGGTCGTAATTCTGCTTGCGGCGCACTTCCGGGGTGAGGTCGGACTGGTCGCGGTAGTAATCGTCCTGCATCACGACCGAGACCATCTCGGCGCCGAAGGACGCCAGCACCTGCTGGGTCACCGTTGACTTGCCACTGCCGCTTCCGCCAGCGACACCAATGACAAACGGAAGGGAGGAAATTTCGTTCATCCCCGCATGATACCGGGGGGGCGGGGGGGGAGGGCGGGGGGGNNGCATGATACCGGAGTGGCGGGCGAACCGACAGGGGCCTTGATCCGACATGAGGCGTCCGGCAATCCCGCGGCGCCTGCCATGGCCCGTACTTCCATCGCCCCCTGCAATACGTCCCCGGCATGCCCGCTTGACGTTCTAGCAACCGCGCTAACATGATTTTCAAAAGTCGCTAAGCTCTACCCTTGGAACTGAGAAGTGGGTAGCACATCATGAAGACGCAACTGCTTGAAGACATCGGTCAAAGCGCGACAATATCCCTGACGCCTTCCAAACCAGCCGGAAATGCGGCAGCAGGGACTGCGGTGCAAGACCTTGCGCCTGCTGGGAAGGCGCAGCCTGCCAAGCCGCGGTCGGCTCCTGGCGTGTGGCGGCAGAAGCCTGCGGAGGAGCCGCTCCTTCCGGCCACGCCTGCGGAAGAAGCGGCGCCACTCGAGCTGAACAAGGTCATCGAGGAGCTCGCCGCCCTGGAGGCGCAGTTCGTCGCGCCAGCGCAACAGCATGANNNNCCTGCCGCTCCCCCGGCCGCGCCCCGGCACGCGCTGCCCGCTTCGCCAGTCGAGTCCAGGCATGAGCCTGGCATTGTTCCGGATGAGGCCCTGCATTTGGCGAACCCTGCGCCGAACCCGGTCCCGAATCCTGTGCCGAACCCTGCGTCGAACCCGGTCCCGCACCATGTTCCGCCCCACGCCGCGAACCCGGCGCCCAGTGCCACTGCGCGA
>DEKZ01000142.1:0-265 GCA_002354135.1 Massilia sp. UBA2709
CGGCCAGGGCGATGCGGGCGGTGCGGCCGGAGACGCGCGGCCACCAGCCGCGCAGCGTCATCGCCAGCGCCAGCCACAGCAGGGCCAGCGCGGCGGGCGCGGCCACAGCCAGCAGGGGGCTGAGCCGGAAGCCGCCGGATACGGTCGATCTGACTTCGTTGGCTGAATAGGCGAACAAATCGGCCCCGAGCGGCACGCCCGAGATCCAGTGGTACTGCAGCAGCGCCGCGTGCGCGAGCAACAGCAGGCTCCAGAGCGCGCCGAG
>DEKZ01000142.1:418-24175 GCA_002354135.1 Massilia sp. UBA2709
AGCGGCAGGGCGCCGAGCAGGAAGACAAAGCAGAAGCGCAGCAGCGACAGCAGGTCGTTGCCCAGGCTCGCGCCGAACAGGCTCGATTGCGGCACGCCGGCGCCGCTGGCGTGGATCGCCTCGGCGATGCGCAGGCAGAGCCAGGCCAGCACCAGGGCCGGCAGGGCCTCGAAGGGAAAGGCGAGCGCGCGCCCCAGGCGTTCGACGACGCGAGGCCGCACGCTTACCACCGGCGGTACAGGCCGACCGAGACGCCGCGCTCGCGCGCATCGCCGCTGTCACGGGAGAAGTTGGCGCCGACCTTGGTGCCCCAGTCGCGCGACCAGTAGCGCACCCAGGTCAGGCTGCCGCCGCCCGAGCGCGCACGGCCGCCGGCCAGCGACAGCGGATCGTCGCTGCGGCCGCGGTTGGCCGTGGCCTCGATATAGCTGTCGGCGTCGCCGGCATAGTAGTAGCGCGCCATGAGGCGGTCGCCGCTGCTGTGCGAGCCTTCCGACACGATGTTCTGATGGCGCAGCTGGATGTACCAGTTGCCGACGTACTTGCCGAGGGTCGCGCCGTAGATGTTCACGCGCGAATCGAAGCCGAGCACGTCGTCGCTGAGCGAGACTTCCCAGCCGCCGCCGAGCGACTGGTAGACCTCGATCCGGCCCGCATTCTCGGGGAAGAGGCGGGCCGCGGGCGCGCGCTGGTAGCGCAGGTTGGCGTAGGCGCCCGGCCACAGGTCGGTGTAGGCATCGAGCGCCCAGGCGTAGCCGCTCTGGTCGAAACGGTGGGCGCGCAGGGTCTCGAAGCCGATCGAGCCGCGCTGCATGTAGCGGCGCACGCTGGCGGTCTGGTCGTTCCAGCGCGGGCCGCTGCCGACATCAAGCCAGCTGCCCGACAGGCTGGCCGCCCAGGTATAGCCGGCGGCCAGGGCCGCTTCGGGATTGCCGGCGCGCGGCTGCGGTGTGACTGCTGCAACCAGCGCAGCATCGAAGGCGTCGATCTCGGCCGCGTTGCCGCCGGCGGCGCGGGCTTGCGCCAGGTCGGCGCGTGCTTCGGCGAGCAGGCCGGCGGCGCGGTAAGCCCGTGCGCGGGCCATCCAGCCCGAGGCGTCGTCCGGACGCAGCGCGACCAGGCGGCTGTAGGCGGCGATCGCCTGTTCCGGCTGGTCGTGCCACTGGTGCATATTGCCCAGTGCCAGCCAGACGTCGGCATAGTCCGGCGACGCCTTGGCCGCCGCTTCGAGGTCGGCCTGGGCTTCGGCCCAGCGGTCCAGGCGGGTGTAGGCGATGCCGCGCCCCAGCAGCACGTCGACGTTGCCGGGCGAGCGCACCAGCAGGGTGTCGTAGGCCGCCACGGCCAGCGCCGGCTGGCCGGAATTGGCCAGCGCGCGTGCCTTCTCGTACTGTTCGTCGAAGGACGCGGTGATGGTTGCGGTGGCGGGCTGGACCTGTTCGGTGGACGGCGGGGGAGGCTGGAAATCGATGGGCATTGGCTGCAGAAAAATGAAAGCGGACACTTGCACTGCCGCGAGGACAGTGCCACGGCGCAACTCTGCACGAGCGGCCGGGGAGCGTCAAGACGCGCATGCTCCCATGGCGCGCGGATGTCGCGTGGCGTCGTCAAACGTGTCAGGAAATACAGGAAAATTGCCGCGTTGGCACGGCCGGGAGTCGGAAGATTTGTCCTCCCGTGAGTCCGGAACGTTTTCCGTAGGGTGGGCTCTCGAGCCCACGCGGATTCAGACTGACGATCAGCCCGAACGCCTGCAAACAACACGGTCATCCCGAGGAGACACCAAACATGCACACCCCAAGCACCCTGCAAAGCTGGATCGGCGGCCGCTGGATCGGCCAGGAAGCCGCCACCCCCCTGCACAGCGCCCTCGACGGCCAGCTGGTCTACCACACCCACGCCGAAAAGATCGACTTCGACGAAGCCGTCACCTACGCCCGCAAGACGGGCGTTCCCGGCCTGATGAAGCTCGACTTCCAGACCCGCGCCCAGCGCCTGAAAGCCCTGGCGCTCTACCTGATGGAGCGCAAGGAAGAACTCTACGACATCTCGCACCTGACCGGCGCCACCCGCCCGGACAGCTGGGTCGACGTCGAAGGCGGCATCGGCACCCTGTTCGCCTACGCCAGCATGGGTTCGCGCGAGCTGCCCTCGTCGAACGTGCTGCATGAGGGCCCGGCGCTGAACCTGGGCAAGCGCGGCGGCTTCGCCGGCACCCACATCCTGGTCCCGAAGGGTGGCCTGGCCGTGCACATCAACGCCTTCAACTTCCCGATCTGGGGCCTGCTCGAAAAGTTCGCGCCCAGCTTCCTGGCCGCCATGCCCTGCATCGGCAAGCCGGCCACCGCGACCAGCTACCTGACCCACGCGGTCGTCAGGATGATGCACGAATCCGGCCTGCTGCCGGAAGGCGCGCTGCAGCTCGTGATCGGTTCGACCGGCGACCTGCTCGACCGCCTGACCGGCTTCGACGCCGTCACCTTCACCGGCTCGGCCGACACCGCCGCCAAGCTGCGCGCCAACGCCAATCTGATCCGCGAGTCGGTCCCGTTCACGGCCGAAGCCGATTCGCTGAACGCCGCCATCCTGGCGCCGGACGTGACCCCGGACGACCCCGAGTTCGACCTCTTCGTGAAGGAAGTCGCGCGCGAGATGACCGGCAAGGCCGGCCAGAAGTGCACGGCGATCCGCCGCATCATCGTCCCCGAGCAGCACGTCGACGCGCTGGGCGAGCGCCTGCGCGAGCGCCTGGCCAGGATCGTGGTTGGCAATCCGAAGCTGGAAGGCGTGCGCATGGGCGCGCTGGCATCAAAAGACCAGCACCGCGACGTCAGCGAGCGCGTCGAGATGCTCGCGCGCGGCAACGAAGTCCTGTTCGGCGCCCACCACGGCTTCAATCCGGTCGGCGAAGGCTGCGCGAATGGCGCCTTCTTCTCGCCGACCCTGCTCCTGTGCCGCAACGCGTCCATCAACGACGCCGTGCACGACATCGAGGCCTTCGGCCCGGTCAGCACCATGATGACCTACCGCGACATCGACGAGGCGCTGATGCTGGCCGCGCGCGGCCGCGGCAGCCTGGTGACGACGCTGGCGACCAAGGACCCGGCGATCGCCGCGTACGCCGTGCCGATCGCGGCCGCCTCGCACGGCCGCGTGCACATCCTCGACCGCGAAGCGGCCGTGGACAGCACCGGCCACGGCTCGCCGCTGCCGCAACTGAAGCACGGTGGTCCTGGCCGCGCCGGCGGCGGCGAAGAGCTGGGCGGCATCCGCGCCGTCAAACACTTCCTGCAGCGCGCGGCGGTGCAGGGCTCGCCGACCATGCTGACTGCCGTCACCGGCGAATACGTGCGCGGCGGCGCGGTGAAGGAAAGCGAGATCCATCCTTTCCGTCGCTGGTTCGAGGACCTGGAAATCGGCCATTCGCTGCTGACC
The DNA here is from genome assembly GCA_002354135.1 of Massilia sp. UBA2709. Lineage (GTDB taxonomy): Bacteria > Pseudomonadota > Gammaproteobacteria > Burkholderiales > Burkholderiaceae_D > Telluria. The sequence goes on from DEKZ01000142.1 coordinate 3,854, forward strand.
CACCGCCGCACCGTGAGCGAAGCGGACATCGTCAACTTCGGCGGCATCTCTGGCGACTACTTCTACATGCACTTCGACGAGATCGCGGCCAGGGACACCCAGTTCGGCAAGCGCATCGCCCACGGCTACTTCGTGCTGTCGGCCGCGGCCGGTTTGTTCGTGTCGCCGGCGCCGGGTCCGGTGCTGGCCAACTACGGCCTGGACAACCTGCGGTTTGTTGCGCCGGTGGCGATCGGCGACACCATCCGCGCGCGCCTCACCTGCAAGCGCAAGGTCGACCGCAACCGGACCGACGAACAGGGCCGCGGCCAGGGCGTGGTGGCCTGGGACGTGCAGGTCACCAACCAGAACGACGAACTGGTGGCAAGTTACGATATCCTGACGCTGGTGCAGAAACGCGGCTGAAGGCGACCACCCGCCGGTCATCACGTCAGCCGCACAAACTTTGTCCTAAGGAGAGAGCATGTCGCGGCTAGACCTGAGCATCATTCCCGTGCTGACCGGCACCAAGTATCCCGATCCCTTTGCCGAAGCCGTCAGCGGACGCAGCCGGCAGGCGCTGGGCGAGGCCGGCGGCCTGACCCAGTTCGGCGTCAACCTGGTCGAGCTCAAACCCGGCGCCGCGTCCTCGCAGCGCCACTGGCATAGCCACGAGGACGAGTTCGTCATGGTGGTGTCGGGTGAACTCACCCTGGTCACCGACGAGGGCGAAACCCTGATGCGTGCGGGCGACTGCGCGGCCTTCCCGGCGGGCAAGCCGAACGGCCATCACCTGGTCAACCGTAGCTGGGGCAATGCGCTGTTCCTGGCGGTCGGACCGAACATTCCCGCCGACCGCGCCACCTATCCGGACATCGACCTGATGTACGACGGCGCGACCGACAGCTATACGCACAAGGACGGCACGCCGTATCCGAAGCGGGAGTCGGCGCAGTCCATGGGCGCCGTGGCGCCGGCTCCGCCGCTGGAAGAGCATACGCTCGAGCCGCGGACGTATCGGCACGAATAAGAGCCGTGCCGCACCTCGATGCCTGATCGAGGCATATTGGACCACCGGGTGCGGCCGGGCCTCCTGGCCGGGAAGCGGCTGCCTACGTGACCGTGGCTGCCACGAGCCAGACTATTCCAGTACCTGATCGCTGCCAGGGACCGCGGCGACCAGATGAAGTTTCCGGGCGAGTGCGATCACTGTTGCCAAGCTCGCACCGGAAGTGTCCTTCCCGGGCACGATCTGCCATATCCCCCGTGTATTCGAAGAACCCGAGACATGTAAGCCGAGCACATCGCCCGCACGCCGTGTGCACCCGGCGATATGGTCGACGCCGGCATCCGAAGCCAGGGTCGCCAGGACGGCGCCTGGCTTGGCAACCTGGTCCAGCTGGCGAAACAACTGCTCTTTGCCTGCCCTGTCGGTACAGGTTGCGTCGACAATCAGGTCGCAGTCTTTCAAATGGTGAAAATTGACCGTGCCTGCCAGCAGCGCCATGCGCCTGTCGCGCCCGTCCGGCCCAAGCTCGCCGTTCGCGACCGCGGTCCGGTAACCCGACCGGGCAAGCCCGATGACCTTGTCGAGCGACGCGCGCTCGCGCTCGAAGAGCGTCACCGGGACGTCGGCATCGAGCAGGCTCACCGCGATGCCCAGGCTAGTGGCATTGGCGCCGATGATGCCAACCCGTCCGACCGTTCGCGCATCACCGCGCGCCGGCAGGCCGGCAAGAAGATCGGCCCAGTAGGCCGGATATGCGGCCGGCAAAGCGGCCGGCGTACCCACCGATGTACGAACCGGCCGGTCACCGTCGGAGACATGGTGGCATTGGTTCCGGTCGTGGCCGGTCGCATGGACCGGGCAGTTCCACGGCGGCCCGCCTGCGCCGGCAAGCGCAAGCGTGTCGCGGCCTTCGTTTTGCATGCTGTTCATGTGGGTTCCTCGATATGGATGATGCGATGCCCGATGTGCGGCCCAGCCGATCGGGCGGCACAGGCTCGCCGTGGCGAGCCTGTGCGTGCGCATGTCCTCAGAACTGGTTCATGGTGTTGAGTTTTCCGGAAGCCTTCAGCGCTGCTTCGCCGCTGAAGTATTCCTTGTGGTCGTCGCCCAGGTCCGAGCCCGACATGTTCTGGTGCTTGACGCAGGCGATGCCCTGGCGGATCTCCTTGCGCTGCACGCCGGCCACGTAACCCAGCATGCCCTGCTCGCCGAAGTAGTCCTTGGCCAGGTTATCCGTCGACAGCGCGGCGGTATGGTAGGTGGGCAGCGTGATCAGGTGATGGAAGATGCCGGCTTCGCGCGCCGCGTCGGCCTGGAAGGTGCGGATGCGTTCGTCGGCTTCGCGCGCCAGTTCCGAGTCGTCGTATTCGGCGCTCATCAGCTGCGAGCGCTCGTAGCGCGACACATCGGCGCCCTCGGCCTTCATGCTGTCGAAGACCTGCTGGCGGAAGTTCAGGGTCCAGTTGAACGACGGGCTGTTGTTGTAGACCAGCTTCGCATTCGGGATCACCTTGCGGATTTCCTTCACCATGCCGCCGATCTGGGCGATGTGCGGCTTTTCCGTCTCGATCCACAGCAGGTCGGCGCCGTTCTGGAGCGAGGTGATGCAGTCGAGTACGCAGCGCGCCTCGCCGGTGCCTTCGCGGAACTGGAACAGGTTGCTGGGCAGGCGCTTCGGACGCAGCAGCTTGCCGTCGCGCTTGATGACCACGTCTCCGTTGCCGAGCGCGCTAGAGTCGACTTCCTCGCAATCGAGGAAGCTGTTGTACTGGTCGCCCAGGTCGCCCGGCTCGCGGGTGTAGGCGATCTGCTTGGTCAGGCCCGCGCCCAGCGAATCGGTACGCGCCACGATGAGGCCATCGTCCACGCCCAGTTCGAGGAAGGCGTAGCGCACGGCGCGGATCTTGGCCAGGAAGTCCTCGTGCGGCACGGTGACCTTGCCGTCCTGGTGGCCGCACTGCTTCTCGTCCGAGACCTGGTTTTCGATCTGGATGCAGCAGGCGCCCGCTTCGATCATCTGCTTGGCCAGCAGGTAGGTGGCCTCGGCATTGCCGAAACCGGCATCGATGTCGGCGATGATCGGCACGACGTGGGTGACGAACTGATCGATCTTGTCCTGGATCGCGGCGCGCGCTGCGCCTTCCGCGGCGTCGAGCTGGCGGAACAGGCCGCCCAGTTCGCGCGCATCGGCCTGGCGCAGGAAGGTGTACAGCTCGCGGATCAAAGCGGGCACGGCAGTCTTTTCGTGCATCGACTGGTCGGGCAGTGGACCGAATTCCGAACGCAGCGCGGCAATCATCCAGCCCGACAGGTACAGGTAGCGGCGCTCGGTATTGTTGAAGTGCTTTTTAATGGAGATCATCTTTTGCTGGCCGATGAAGCCATGCCAGCATCCCAGCGACTGGGTGTATTTGGACGGGTCGGCGTCGTAGTTCGCCATGTCGCGGCGCATGATCCCGGCGGTGTAGCGGGCGATGTCGAGGCCGGTCTGGAAACGGTTCTGCGCACGCATGCGGGCTGCGGATTCGGGGTTGATCGCATGCCAGCCATTGCCGTGCTGTTGCTTGAGACTGGTGATGGCCTGGATATCGTTCTGGTACTGGGACATGATGAACTCCATAAGAAAGAATCGAAATCTCCTGCGTTCGCCGCCAGCGGTGCTGCGCGGCGAATCGTGAGCGGATGAGTTCATCATAGACGCGATTCGGCGGTCTATCTTCTATCTTATATAAGACTTGATGAGATATTTTCCCCTTTAAATTCAACAAGCTGGATAGCCTGTTTCATGATGTGCAAAGCTATTCTGTAAAACGGAATTTTATGGCAGGGTTGGGCGGCGGCAGAATTCACCATGTGAAACAGGGTTTGGCTGTGTGAAAAATGCTGGCTTTACCGCCGGCACGACGGGAAGTCACAACGAGTTCCTTTGCCCGTAGAGAAACGCCTCGATTGCCCTGGCCAGCGCTTCCGGCTGCTCCAGCGGCAGCATGTGGCCGGACTGTTCGATGACGTCGAGACGTGCGCCGGGAATGGCCGCGGCCAGCTCGCGGGTTTCCCGTGCACCGCGTAGCGGATCCTGCGCCGCCCCGATCACCAGCGTCGGGCAATGCAAGCTGGCGGCCGCAATCCCGTCACGCTGCAGCCCCGACTGCAGCACCATCGCTTCGTAACCGAGCCGCCGCCCCATCTCCCTGATCCGCGTCACCAGCTCCCGGTCGCCGCGCCGGTCCGGATGCAGCGACTGCGCAATCGCGCCCATGCTCAGGCCGCGGAAGGTGGCAGGATCGAGCGCCCTGATCGCATCCTGCTTGGCCTTGGCGCGTTCGGCGCTGTCGACCTCGAGCGAGCTGGCCACCAGCACCAGCGCCGCCACCCGCTCCGGAAACAGCTCGGCCACTTTGCGGGCGAGATACCCGCCGAGGGAAAAACCGACCAGCACGAAGCGCTCCGGCGCAGCCTGCGCCACGCCGCGCGCAATCTCTTCCGTCGTCGTCCCCGGTCCCAGGGGCAGGCGATGCACCGGCGCCTCCCAATGCAACAGTGGAACGACCTCGTCCCACAAGGTCTCGTCCAGCATATAGCCCGGCAGCAAGACCAGGGGCAAGGATACGGCGGGAATCTTCATCTCATCATCCAACTCAAACATGGTTTTTCATGCCGTCGGCATGGGCCAGGCGGCGTTGCTTTTCGATATTCGAAAATGTCGATGCTATATCGGCAAATTCTCCGTTTTTCATGTCAATTCTAGCTACGCATAATGCCTACATCGCAGCAGGCATCAGGCGATACAGAGCGGTACCAAAGGAGAACACCATGAACGACGCCAAACTCGAAGTCCTGACCCCGGAAAACTCGCAGCTGATCATCATCGACCACCAGCCGCAGATGGCTTTCGGCGTGCAGTCGATTGACCGCCAGACCTTGAAGAACAACGTGGTGGGCCTGGCCAAGGCAGCGAAAGTCTTCGACATCCCGACCATCATCACCACCGTCGAGACCGAATCCTTCTCGGGCCGCACCTACCCCGAAATCCTGGACGTGTTCCCGGACCACCCCATCCTCGAGCGCACCTCGATGAATTCCTGGGACGACCAGAAGGTGCGCGATGCCTTGAAGGCCAACGGCCGCAAGAAGGTCATCGTCGCCGGCCTGTGGACCGAGGTGTGCAACACGACTTTCGCCCTGTGCGCCATGCTGGAAGGCGAGTACGAGATCTACATGGTGGCCGACGCCTCGGGCGGCACCACGAAGGAAGCGCACGACTTCGCCATGCAGCGCATGGTGCAGGCCGGCGTGGTGCCGGTGACCTGGCAGCAGGTGCTGCTGGAATGGCAGCGCGACTGGGCGCGCCGCGACACCTATGACGCCGTGATCAGGATCGTCACCGAGCACTCGGGCGCCTACGGCATGGGTGTGGACTACGCCTACACGATGGTGCACAAGGCGCCGGCGCGCAACGGGGGCAGCAACGAGGTGCTGGCGCCGGTTGCGGCTCCGATTGCGATGCCGGAGGCGCTGGGTCGGGCCGGCTGATTCAGCCGCGCTTGCGCAGCACGCGCAGGCCTTCCGGCCCGGCCTCGGCCCGCAGGTCGGCGTAGTCGAGCACGGCGGGCACGGTAATTTCCAGCGGATGCGTGTGGGTGACGGTGACGACGATGCTGTCCATGCCGGCGCTGGCTGCCGACTTCAGGCCGGTCAGCGTGTCTTCGAACACCAGGCAATCGGCCGGCGCCACATCGAGCTTGCGCGCGCCCAGGAGAAAAGGGTCGGGCGCCGGCTTGCCGTGCTCGACATCCTCGGCCGCCACCAGCAGCCTGTGCGAAGGCAGGCCGGCGGCGGCAAGGCGCGCCTTGGCCAAGGCGCGCGGCGCCGAGGTCACGATGCCCCAGCATGCGGGCGGCAGGCTGGCGATAAAGGCGGCGGCGCCCTCGATGGCATCGATATCGGCCACGTCCTCGATCTCGGCCGCCGTGATCCAGGCGGCTTCCGCAATCGGATCGACGCCGGGCAGGCCGAGCTGGCGGATGGTGTCGTGGGTGCGCTTGCCGTGCAGGGTCGGCAGGAAGGTCTCGACGTCGAGGCCGTGGCGTTCCGCCCAGGCGCTCCAGACGCGCTCGGCGGACCGGATCGAGGTGAGCAGGGTGCCGTCCATGTCGAACAGGAAGGCGGCGTAGGCGCGGTCGGGGAGGGTGGTCTTGTTCACTTGCTGGGCTTTCTCGGTAGTGCGGATCAGCCGGTTAGTGTAGTCGTCCAACGCGCATCGTGGCGGACGCCTGGGCCCTAGTCCAGCTTGCGCGCATAGCGCTCGCGCACCACCTGGCTGATATAGGTCGACAGGCCGCTGCCCTGGGTGGCCAGGCGCTGCATTTCGGTAATGTTGTCCGCGCCGGCGCTCTGGTCGGTGTAGAGGTAGCGGTCGCCGCCTCTGAACTCGACCGTGATCGAGCGCTTGCCGATGTCGTAGGCAACGACGCCGGATTCGCCGCTGCGGTTCTTGTAGCGCTGCATGTGATGTCCCTGCGATATGGTGTGCAAGGAGTCTAGCGCCAACACCGTAGGCCTTCTGTTGGCGGTTCAACTTACAGCACCTGCGCGACAAAGACGATCAACTGTGCCGAGGGTACGAACAGGAGCTGGGCCAGCAAGGTGCCGGCCAGGCGGCTGCCGACCAGCCAGACGATGGCCCCGCGAAACTCGGCCTCGCTGAGCCGCCCTTCGACCACGTCATCGGTCATGCCCGACAGGTGCGGGTCGATGAACACCGCCATCATGATGGTCGCGCCGCCGTTGATGATCGACGACAGTGTGCTCGAGGTCACGCGCACCGCCGGGTCGAGCGCACCCGCGTACAGGGCGGCGAACACGCCCACGGTCCAGAGCGCGCTGGCGCCGACGTTGAGCAGGGTGATGGACCACGACACGCTGGCCGTGCTGCGCAGGCTGCCGACGTGCGAGGCCGCGGGCAGCGTGGCGGCGTCTTTCACGAAGGACAGGCCGCCCTTGAAAAAGCCGTGCAGGATCAGCTTCGGCACCGAACGGTGGACCTGGAAGTGCTCGACGGCGCGGCAGAAGACGCGCTGGAAAGTCGGGATGAGGACGGCGCCGGCGACCGTCGCCAGCGAGGCGGAAATCAACAGCCAGCGGAAGTCGGCCAGCAGGTTGGTGGCAAGCGTGCCGGCCAGGTTCGATTCGACCCGCTTGGCCAGGAAAGGTCCGAGGAAGGAATTCGAGGTGCGCGAGACCAGCACCAGGATGCTGAACAGGGCAAACGAGACGGCGATGCGCCGCGTTCGGACGCCGGCGATGCGGACCGAATAGGCCAGCGTGCCGATCAGGTGGATGACGAAGGTGAGGAAGCAGATCAGCCAGAGCTGGGTGTCCATGCGTGGGCGGCGTCGTTGTCGAGCATGCATGCTGACATCGAACGGCGGAGGCGGCAACAAAAACTCCCGGACCGGAACGGGGAAGCTTGACGTTCCGGCAATGCCTCGCCAGAATGGGGGCTCATTCACACGACCCGGGAGACGCAGCATGAACCAGCCTGATACCGTCCTCCGGTCGGCCGCCTGACCCGCTCCCACACCGCTCGTTCGTCACGACGATGTCGCGGGCGCGTCAGCGCCGACCTTCCATTCTTCGACACGCTGCGCCTTTGACGCGCAGCGCCTGCGCACGCCTGTTGCGCTCATCGAACTGGAAAAAAATCGTCATGATCGAGATCGACTTCCCGACCCTGCAGGGGATCGGATTCAAGCAGCACTTCGTTTCGCAACTCGCAGCAAGCCTGCCGCAGCAGCGCCTTGCCCGCGTCACCGCCGTCCAGCGCGACTGGATGACCCTGACCGATGGCCACGCGGCGTTCAGCGCACGCCATACGCACCATTCGCGCCACACCGAGCCCGCCGTTGTCGGCGACTGGGTGCTCGTCACCGCCAGCGGCGGCGAGCACTGGGTCGATACCGTCCTGGCGCCCATCACCCGCCTGACGCGCCGCACGCCCGCGGGCCGGCAGGTCCTGGCAAACAACGTCGATACGGCGCTCCTGCTGATGGGGCTCGATAACGACTTCAATCCGCGCCGCATGGAACGCTACATTGCCCTTGTGCGTGCCTGCGCGGTGGCGCCGGTGATGGTGCTGACCAAGGAGGACATCGGCGCCGACGCCGCGGACAAGATCGCCCAGCTGCGCCAGCGGATTCCGGCCGACGTCCCGGTGGTGGCGCTGCATCCGGCCGGGCAGCGCGACGACGGCGTGCTGGCGCCCTGGCTGGGCGCCGGACAGACCCTGGTGCTGCTGGGTTCTTCGGGCGTGGGCAAGTCGACGCTGACCAATGCGCTCACCGGCAGCGAGCAGGCGACGGGCGGCACCCGGCATGGGGACGACCGCGGTCGCCACACGACCACGGCGCGCTCGCTGCGCCGCTGCCCGGGCGGCGCCTGCATCATCGACACGCCGGGACTGCGCGCGTGGCAGCCGGACGCCGACGAGGAAGCTTTGGCGCTTTCCTTCGACGATATCGCCGCGCTGGCCGGGCGCTGCCAGTTCCGCGACTGCAGCCACGAGAGCGAACCGGGGTGTGCGGTACGGGGTGAAGTCGATGCGGACCGCCTGCGCAACTACCACAAGCTGCTGCGCGAGTCGCGCCGAGCGGAGCAGACGCCGCTGGAGCGGATCGCCGCGCGCGGGAAGTGGAAAACGCTGATGAAGGAAGCGAAGCAGCGCGGCCGGGACAAGCGCGGCGGGTAAAAAGAAAGGGCGGCATGGCGGGCGTTGCTGCCCCCATGCCGCCCTCTTTACATCATTAACATTTTATTCCGCGAGCTGGCCGCGCACGCGCTCGATCGCCTTGCGCACCTGGTTCGGTGCGGTGCCGCCCACGTGGTCGCGCGCGGCAACGGAGCCTTCCAGGGTCAGCACGGCGAACACGTCTTCCTCGATCAGCGGCGAGAAGCCGCGCAGGGTCTCGAGCGACATGTCGGCCAGGTCGCATTTCGCATCGTCGCAGGCGCGCACGGCATGGGCCACGGCTTCGTGGGCATCGCGGAAGGGCAGGCCCTTCTTGACCAGGTAGTCGGCCAGGTCGGTCGCGGTGGCGTAGCCCTGCAGGGCGGCGGCGCGCATGTTTTCCGGCTTGACGGTGATGCCGGCGGCCATGTCGGTGAAGATGCGCAGGGTGTCGAGCACGGTGTCGACGGTGTCGAACAGCGGCTCCTTGTCTTCCTGGTTGTCCTTGTTGTAGGCCAGCGGCTGGCCTTTCATCAGGGTCAGCAGGGAAGCGAGGTGACCGTAGACACGGCCGGTCTTGCCGCGCGCCAGTTCCGGCACGTCCGGGTTCTTTTTCTGCGGCATGATCGACGAGCCGGTGCAGAAGCGGTCGGCGATGTCGATGAAGCCGACGCGCGGGCTCATCCACATGACCAGCTCTTCCGACATGCGCGAGACGTGCATCATGATCAGCGAGGCGGCGGCGGTGAACTCGATCGCGAAGTCGCGGTCGGAAACGGCGTCCAGCGAGTTGTGGCAGACGTCCTCGAAGCCGAGGGTCTTGGCCACGCGCAGGCGGTCGATCGGGAAGGTGGTGCCGGCCAGGGCGGCGGCGCCCAGCGGCAGGCGGTTCACGCGGCGGCGCGCGTCGACCATGCGCTCGGCATCGCGGCCGAACATTTCCACGTAGGCCAGCATGTGGTGGCCGAAGGTGATCGGCTGGGCCACCTGCAGGTGGGTGAAGCCCGGCATGATGGTGTCGAAGTGGCGTTCCGCCAGGTCAGTCAGGGCGCCGCGCAGGCCGTTCAGCAGGGCAACGATGTCGTCGATGGCGGCGCGCACGTACAGGCGGATGTCGGTGGCGACCTGGTCGTTGCGCGAGCGGCCCGTGTGCAGGCGCTTGCCGGCGTCGCCGACCAGTTCGGTCAGGCGCTTCTCGATGTTCAGGTGCACGTCTTCCAGGTCGAGCAGCCATTCGAAGCTGCCGGCCTCGATTTCTCCCTTGATCTGCGCCATGCCGCGCTCGATTTCAAGACGGTCCTCCTGGCTGATGATGCCTTGCGCGGCCAGCATCTCGGCGTGGGCGAGCGAACCCTGGATGTCGAACAGGGCCAGGCGTTTATCGAAGAACACGGAGGCGGTGTAGCGCTTGACGAGGTCGGAAACGGGTTCGGAGAAACGCGCCGACCAGGCTTCGGCTTTCTTGGAGAGTTGTGCAGTCATGGGGGAAGTTCCGGTTGATTTATTCGATTATAAACCGCGACGCGGGCCATCCGCCGGGGCGGTGGGCGGATGACACGCCGGCCGAAATCGCTGATGATGCGATTGCTAACGCATCGCCCAGGAGAAAAACATGATCGCACGTTGCTTCCCGTTCGCCTTTGCCGCCCTGTGCGCAAGCGCCGCCGCCGCCCAGCACCAGCCGCCGGTTCCGGCCGCGGCCCAGCCGGTGCAGACTGCGCCGGCCCAGCCGGCCACAAGCAAGGAAGCCGACGGCGCCTCGGTCGATTCCACGGTTGGCGCACTCTACGAAGTCATTTCCGGCCCGGCCGGCGCGCCGCGCAACTGGAACCGCATGCGCGCCCTGTTCGCGCCCGACGCCAGGCTGTCGACCATCGTCCCGCAATCGGGCGGCGGCTTCGCCCTGCGTTCCATGACGGTCGAGGATTACATCAGCCGTAACATGAGCGCCTTCAATACCAACGGCTTCTACGAGCGCGAAATCGCCCGCAGCACCGAGACCTTCGGCCAGCTCGTGCACGTGTTCAGTACCTACGAGCTGCTGCGCGCGCCGCACGACGCCAAGCCCTTCCTGCGCGGCATCAACAGCATCCAGCTCTACCATGACGGCAAGCGCTGGTGGATCGCCAACCTCGTCTGGCGTGCCGAAGACGCCAACCTGACCCTGCCGGAGCGCTACCTGCAAAGCCGTTGAGCGGACCGCGAGCACGCGCGCAATCGGAACTTGTCGATTGTGCAAACGGCGCTAGAATTGGTTTTTTCGCCAGACTTACCAGGCAGATGACTACCAACGACTCCAGCTTCCAGGTCAGTACCGACCAGTCGCGGCTCGACATCCCGATGATCTACCGCTTCCTGAGCGAACAGTCGAGCTGGGCAGTCGGGATCGCGCGCCCGATCGTCGAGCGCGCGATCGAGAATTCGCTCTGCTTCGGCGCCTACCTGGACGGGCGCCAGATCGGCTTCGCGCGCGTGATCACCGACTTCGCGACCTTCGCCAACATGGTCGACGTCTTCGTGTCGCCCGAATACCGCGGCCACGGCTACGGCAAGCAGCTGGTGGCGGCGGTGCTGCGGCATCCGAGCCTGCAGCGGCTGCGGCGTTTCACCCTTGCAACAAGCGACGCCCACAGCCTCTACGCGCGTTTCGGCTTCACCCCGCTGAGCAAGCCGGAGACACTGATGGAGCGCTATTTCCCCAACATCTACCTCTCCTGAGCGGTCTCAACATGGCGACATCCTTCTCGAATCAGGCTTACGCTTGTCCTGTCCGAGAAGGAGCGCCGCATGTTCCGCTTCGCTGTTCCTGTCGCGTTGACCCTGGCCTTGCTGGCGAGCATGCCCGTGCACGCCGCGGAGCCGCCGCCCAAGGGATCGCTGGTCATCATCGGCGGCGCCCTGCGCCCGGATAACGGCGCCGTCTGGGAACGCATTGTCCAGCTCGCCGGCGGAAAGGGCGCGCGCATCGCGGTCTTCGCTTCCGCCTCGGCCAACCCTGAAAAAGCCGGCGCCAGCCTGGTCGAACGCCTCAACAAGTACGGCGCCAACGCCTTCTTCGTTCCCGTCGCCGTGCGCCTCACCGGCACCGACTACCAGGCCGCCGCCGACAATCCCGAACTCGCCGCTGCGGTACGCGCCGCCGGCGGCGCCTATTTCGCCGGCGGCGACCAGGCCCGCATCACCCGCGCCCTGCGCCGGCCGGACGGCTCCAACACCCTGGTGCTCGAGGCCCTGTGGGACATGTACCGGCGCGGCGGCGTGATCGCCGGCACCAGCGCCGGCGCCGCCATCATGAGCAGCACCATGTTCGGCCATCCCAAGCCGGTGCTGGCCACGTTGAAACTCGGCCTGACCGACGGCCAGGAAATCACGCCTGGCCTGGGCTTCATCGGCAACGACGTCTTCGTCGACCAGCACCTGCTGGTGCGTGGCCGCTTCGCGCGCATGCTGCCGGCGATGCTGCAGAAGGGCTACAAACTGGGCCTGGGCATCGACGAGAACACGGCGATGGTGGTGAGCCCGAACCGCGACGTCGAGGTGATCGGCTACAAGGGCGCGCTTGTGGTCGATTTGTCGGCGGCCAATGCCCAGAAGGGCCCGTTCAACGTCAGCAACGTGCGCCTGAGCTACCTCGACAACGGCGACCGCTTCAACATCGCCAGCCACACGTTTACGCCCGCCCCGGACAAGGCCGACGGCCGCCTCGACCCGGCCCGGCCCTACTACCGCGAACCCCTGTTCTCGGCCGACATCCTCGGCAACAGCACTGTGGTCGACCTCATGGGCAAGCTCATCGACAGCGACCAGCCCGAGGCCATCGGCCTCACCCTCGACAGCGCCAATTCGGTGCAGCCCGACCTCGGCTTCGAGTTCAAGTTCTCGCGCACGGGCGAAAGCGTGGGCTACATGTCGGCGGCGACCGAGGCTTATTCGGTCTATAACGTGCGGCTGGATATCCGGCCGATCGTGGTGAGAAGGCCGCTGTACCAGTACAAGTAGCGGCGTTCATCCTGTCCATGGACAGGATTACAATGCATGCCTTTCCCACCTCAACAGGAAAACCGCATGCTCCGCTTTCTTGCCGCAGCGCTGACGCTCGCCACGGGCGCCGCCTTTGCCCAGCAACCCGCCACGGTCCGCCTCGACTACACCCATAGCGGCAACGCGCTGTCCGACAGCTACGCCATCGAGCGCGTGCTGATCGAGCCGCTGCCCTGGCCGGGCGACATGGCGAAGAACTTCGACGAGACCAACCGCGGCCAGAACCGGGTCGAGGTGGTGGATGCGAAAACCGGCGATTTGCTATATTCGCGCGGCTTCTCGACCGTCTTCGGCGAGTGGCGCACGACGGAGGAGGCGAACAAGCTCAGCCGCAGCTTCAGCGAGTCGGTGCGCTTCCCTAAGTTTGATCGCCCGGTGCGCGTGCGCATCCTCAAGCGCGACGAGCGCAACGCCTTCTCGGTGGTGTGGAGCGTGGAGGTCGACGCCGACGCCCAGGACGTGGTGAAGCAGCAGCCGCCCGCGCCGGCGAAACCGATTCCCATCCGCGTCAGCGGCCCCTCGCCGCAAAAGGTCGACCTGCTGATCCTGGGCGACGGCTACACCGCGCAGGACCTGCCCAAGTTCGAGGCCGACGCGCGCCGCCTTTCGAGCCACCTGTTCACGGTGTCGCCCTTCAAGGAGCGTGCGAACGACTTCAACGTCTGGGCGCTGGCCGTGCCCACCCAGGAATCGGGCATCACGCGTCCGTCCACCGGCGTGCATCATGCATCGAGCCTGGGTACGCGCTACGACATCTTCGGCAGCGAGCGTTATGTGCTCACCCTCGACAACCGTGCGCTGCGCGACATCGCCCAGCACGCGCCCTATGAGTTCATCGAGATCCTGGTGAACAACGAGACCTATGGCGGCGGCGGCATTTTCGGGCAGTTCAGCACGGCGGCGGCAAGCAACGACTGGGCCAATTACCTGTTCGTGCACGAGTTCGGCCACCATTTCGCGGGGCTGGCGGACGAGTACTACACCTCGCCGGTCGCCTACCAAGCCGCAAGCACGCGCATGGAACCGTGGGAGCCGAACGTGACCGCCTTGCGCGATCCGGACCACATCAAATGGAAACAACATGTAACAGCCGGCACGCCTTTGCCGACGCCCTGGCCCAAGGCCGAGTATGAGAAAGCGTCGCGCGCCTACCAGAAGAAGCGCGCGGCGCTGCGCGAAAAGAATCGTCCGGAAAGCGAAATGAATGCGCTGTTCCGCGAAGACCTGGCGCGTACCAGGGCCTTGTTCGAAAAGCAGCAGTACCGCCACGCGATCGGGGCGTTCGAGGGGGCGAATTACGAAGCGACGGGTTACTACCGCCCGGCAATGCAGTGCATCATGTTCGACCGCAGCGAGCAGTTCTGCCCGGTGTGCCGGGACGGCATCAGCGACATCATCGACCTGTACGCGGGGCCGCTGTCCAGGCCGGGAGGGCGCTGAAACACCTTGTTTCAACTCAGCAGGGGTTTGTGTGATGGCGAACAGACCCTGGTGTGGTGGGGGCCTATTCTGGTGGCGTAGTTAACAAAAACACAAACGCAGGCATAGACCTGCAACCCCACCATACAACCGAAAGGACACGCCATGAACAAACTGCTCGCCACCCTGATCGCCGGTTTTGTTGCCACCAGCGCCTACGCCCAGACCACCGTCACCCCGGCCAATACCGAAGCCGTGGTGAAAGCCGAAGCGAAGGCCGAAGCCGACATCGCCAAGGCCGAAGCGAAGGAAGCCAAGGCTGCGGCCAAGGCCGACGAAAAAGCCACCAAGGCCGTCGCCGACGCCCAGGAAAAGAAAGCCAAGGCCCACGCCAAGGCCGTGAAGGCGCATGCCGACGCCGCCGAGAAAGTGACCAAGGCCGACCCGGAAGACCGCGCCAAGGCGCTGGCCAAGGCCGAGGAAAAAGTGTCGGAAGCGAACCTGAAGGCCGAGAAGAAAATGATCAAGGCCGATGAAAAATCGCTGAAGGTGCAGGTGGATGCGGCTGCCGACAAGGCGACCGCGGCTGCCAAGACCGAACAGGTGCGCGCCGAGGCGATGGCTGACGTGCACAAGGCTGCGGCTGAGAAGTAATTCTTTGATCGGATGAAGAAATGCCGGCGTGGGTGCCGGCATTTTTTATTGGTGTAACGCTGACAGCGAGTTCGGATGGGGGCGAACGCGTGGGTTCGAGAACCCACCCTACGGAAAACCTGACGCTTTTCGATGTCGGACACTCTGTACCGCGTGGACACAGGTCCTACGCGGCCCGGTCCACCCTACAACAGCCTTGGTTTTCGTAGGGTGGACTCCCGAGTCCACGCAATAGGGCTTATCCGCAATCGAAAAGCATCAAGCCACCTGCGACCCGTAGGGTGGGTTCTTGAACCCACACGGTACGGCGGCACTGCAATCGAAACGCAACGCGATCCCGCAACCCACGCACACCCAAAAACAACAAAGCCGACATCGCGCCGGCTTTGTTCAATTCACGCTACGACAAACGAGCTTACTCGCCCGTCGCCCGCATCGCCAGGTCGCTCGCCTTGAGCTTGGCCGACAGCGGCTTGCCCTTCTTGGCGCGCTTGCCGAAGTGCGGCTCCAGGCCCGAGGCATACAGCTCGACCACGCGCGGCTTGGAGCCGGCCCAGGTGCCGATCACGTTCACGCCTTTCTGGCTGATCGGTTGCGCCGCCAGCAGCTTTTCCTTCGGCTCCAGGTCCATCAGCGTCACGCCGCGTCCGCCGTTGGTCAGCACCTTCATCTCGTCGATGCCGAACACCAGCACGCGGCCCTTTTCGGACAGGCAGGCCACCGCGCCGGCGTTATCAAGCACGATGCGCGGCGCCAGCGGCACGGCGCCGACGTCCAGGGTGATGAAGGACTTGCCGCCCTTCAGTCGGCTGATCATGTCGCCGGCCTTGGTGATGAAGCCGAAGCCGTTCGTCGTCGACAGCAGCAAGCGGGTGTCGCCATTGCCGGCGAAGTAGTGCAGGAGGCGCACGCCGCCCGACAGGTCGACCAGGGTCGTGATCGGCACGCCGTCGCCGCGCGCCCCAGGGAGCGCCGCCACCGGCACCGAATACACCTTGCCGTTGTCGCCGATGCCCAGCAGGGTGTCGACCGTGCGGCACTCGAAGGCATTGCCCAGGCTGTCGCCCGGCTTGAAGGTGAACTGCGCCGGATCGTGGCCGATGCCGGTACGCGCGCGCACCCAGCCTTTTTCCGAGATGATGACCGTCACCGGCTCGTCGACGATCTTCTGCTCGGCCACGGCCTTCTGCGCTTCTTCGATCAGCGTGCGGCGCGCGTCGCCGAACTGTTTTGCATCGGCTTCGATCTCGCGGATGATGGTGCGCTTCATGGTCGAGGGATTGGCCAGGATGTCTTCCAGCTTTTCCTTTTCATTGCGCAGTTCGGCCAGCTCCTGCTGGATCTTGATCGCTTCCAGGCGCGCCAGCTGGCGCAGGCGGATCTCGAGGATGTCCTCGGCCTGGCGCTCGGACAGGCGGAAGCGCTCGATCAGGGCCGCCTTCGGCTCGTCCGAATTACGGATGATGGCGATCACCTCGTCGATGTTCAGCAGGACGATCTCGCGGCCTTCCAGGATGTGGATGCGGTCGTTGACCTTGCCCAGCTTGAACTCGGTACGGCGGCGCACGGTGACGAAACGGTAGTCGATCCATTCCTGGATGATGTCGGTCAGGCCCTTCTGGCGCGGACGGCCGTCGCCGCCGATCATCACCAGGTTGATCGGCGCCGAGGTCTCGAGCGAGGTATGCGCCAGCAGCAGGAGCATGAACTCGGTCTGGTCCTGGTTCTTCGACTTCGGCTCGAACACCAGGCGCACTGGCGCCTCGCGGCCGGATTCGTCGCGCATCGTGTCGAGCGCGCCGAGAATGGTCTGCTTCAGGGCGAGCTGCTCGGGCGTGAGGGTCTTCTTGCCCAGCTTGACCTTCGGGTTGGTCAGCTCCTCGATTTCCTGCTGCACGCGCGCTGCCGAGGTGCCCGGCGGCAGTTCGGTGACGACCGCCTGCCACTGGCCGCGGGCCAGTTCCTCGATCTTCCAGCGGGCGCGCACCTTCATTGAGCCGCGGCCGGTCGCGTACATGTCGGCGATCTGGGAGGCGGGGGTGATGATCTGGCCGCCACCGGGGAAGTCCGGACCCGGGATGATGGTCATCAGCTCGGCGTTCGAGATCTTCGGGTTGCGGATCATGGCGACGGCGGCGTCGGCCACTTCGCGCAGGTTGTGCGACGGGATCTCGGTGGCGAGACCCACGGCAATGCCGGAGGCGCCGTTGAGCAGCACCATCGGCAGGCGCGCCGGCAGCGAGCGCGGCTCGTTGGTGGTGCCGTCGTAGTTCGGCTGGAAGTCGACCGTGCCCATGTCGATTTCGTCGAGCAGCAGGCGCGAGATCGGGGTCAGGCGGGCTTCGGTGTAGCGCATCGCCGCGGCGCCGTCGCCGTCGCGCGAGCCGAAGTTGCCCTGGCCGTCGATCAGCGGGTAGCGCAGCGAGAAGTCCTGGGCCATGCGCACCAAGGCGTCATAGACCGACTGGTCGCCGTGCGGGTGCAGCTTGCCGAGCACGTCGCCGACCACGGCCGCGCACTTGCGCGGCTTGGCGGTGGCGCCCAGGCCCAGTTCGTTCATCGCGTACAGGATGCGGCGCTGGACCGGCTTCTGGCCGTCCGAGACGTCGGGCAGGGCGCGGCCCTTGACGACCGAGACCGCGTAGTCGAGGTAGGCGCGCTCGGCGAAGGTGGACAGGGTCAGCGCTTCGACGTCGTCGGCCGGTTCGCTGGCTTGTTCAAAGAGGCTTGCTTGGGTAGACATAATTCAGTGTTCGATTTTTGTTGAGCGGGACGCGTGGCTCGGGGCGATTCGATTGTTCAGGCGGTGTAGCGGTGGGTTCGAGAACCCACCCTACGTAGGGTGGGCACTTGTGCCCACGCGGTCTTTCGTGCCTCAAAACACCCCGAAAGCCATCAAATATCCGCTTCGGTCTCGTTACCGTGTTCCTCGATCCATGCGCGGCGTGCGGCCGCTTCACCCTTGCCCATCAGCATGTTGAAACGGGCCGAGGATTCGCCGTGGTCGAAGTCGCCCAGCGACACCGGCAGCAGGCGGCGCGTGTCCGGGTTCATGGTGGTTTCCCACAGCTGCTCGGCATTCATCTCGCCCAGGCCCTTGAAGCGGGAGATGCTCCAGCTGCCTTCCTTCAGGCCTTCCTTCTTGAGCTTGTCCTCGATCGCCAGCAGTTCGCCGTCGTCCAGGGCGTAGAGCTTCTGCAGCGGTTTCTTGCCGCGCGCCGGCACGTCGACGCGGTAGAGCGGCGGACGCGCCACGCAGATGTGGCCGTGCTTGAACAGGGCAGGGAAGTGCTTGAAGAACAGGGTCAGCAGCAGGACCTGGATGTGCGAGCCGTCGACGTCCGCATCGGACAGGATGCAGATCTTGCCGTAGCGCAGGCCGGTGAGATCGGGCGAATCGCCGTGCGAGTGCGGGTCGACGCCGATCGCGACCGAGATGTCGTGGATCTCGTTGTTCGCGAACAGGCGGTCGCGGTCGGTTTCCCAGGTGTTCAGGACCTTGCCGCGCAGCGGCAGGATGGCCTGGAACTCCTTGTCGCGGCCCATCTTGGCCGAACCGCCCGCCGAGTCGCCCTCGACCAGGAAGAGTTCGTTGCGGGTGATGTCCGAGGATTCGCAGTCGGTCAGTTTGCCCGGCAACACGGCCACGCCAGAGGATTTCTTTTTCTCGACCTTCTGCAGCGAACGCATGCGCGACTGCGCCTGCTTGATCACGAGGTCGGCCAGCTTCTTGCCGTATTCGACGTGCTGGTTCAGCCACAGTTCGAGCGGCGGCTTGGTGAAGGTCGAGACGAGCTTCACGGCGTCGCGCGAGTTCAGGCGCTCCTTGGTCTGGCCCTGGAACTGCGGGTCCAGCACCTTCGCCGACAGCACGAACGAGACGCGTGCGAACACGTCTTCCGGCAGCAGTTTCACGCCTTTCGGCAGCAGGCCGTGCAGTTCCACGAAACCTTTCACGGCGCCGAACAGGCCGTCGCGCAGGCCGGACTCGTGGGTGCCGCCGCTCGGGGTCGGGATCAGGTTGACGTAGGACTCGCGCACGATCGCGCCTTCCTCGGTCCAGGCCACGACCCAGGCCGCGCCTTCGCCTTCGGCGAAGCCTTCGTCGCTCGCGGCGGCGTACTGCGCGCCTTCGAACAGGGGGATCAGGGTCTCGCCGTTCGAGCTCGAGGCCAGGGCTTCGGTCAGGTAGCCGCGCAGGCCTTCGTCGTAGCGCCAGGTCTGGACGTCGCCGGTCTTGGCGTTGGTGAGGGTGACGGTGACGCCCGGCAACAGCACGGCCTTGGAACGGAGCAGGCGCTGCAGCTCCGTCATCGGGATGTTCGGGGAATCGAAGTATTTGCCGTCCGGCCAGGCGGTGACGCGGGTGCCGTTCTTCTTGCCGCCGCGCTCGAACGGCGCGGAGCTCAGGGGCTCGATGACTTCGCCATCGGCGAACACCAGGTTGTGTATGCCGTTGCCGTCCTCGGTCTTGCGCCAGACGGTGATTTCCAGGCGCTTCGAGAGCGCGTTGGTGACCGAGACGCCGACGCCGTGCAGGCCGCCCGAGAAGGCGTAGGCGCCGCCCGAACCCTTGTCGAACTTGCCGCCCGCGTGCAGGCGGGTGAAGACGATCTCGACGGTGGAGACGCCTTCTTCCGGGTGCATGCCGACCGGGATGCCGCGGCCGTCGTCCTCGACGGTGATCGAACCGTCGGTATTGATCGTCACGCCGATGTTCTTGCAGTGGCCGCCCAGCGCCTCGTCGGAGGCGTTGTCGATCACTTCCTGGATGATGTGCAGCGGGTTTTCCGTGCGGGTGTACATGCCCGGACGCTGCTTCACGGGTTCGAGTCCTTTCAGGACCCGGATGGATGATTCGCTGTAATCGGTTGCGGGTTTCTTAGTGGCCATGCTGATCAGTGTTTTTTCGAATGCCTGCGCATTCTATATCTTGTCGGAAGGAAAAAGCAGGAATGGCGTGACCGATTGTTCTTGCCAACGCACAGGAACGTGACTAGATTGATACGCAAGCTTGCTACGTCAGGGCGGCAGTGGAGACCGCCATACGGACCGCATCGGCCAAGACTAATACTGTACATGTGTACAGTATCCATTGCAAGGTCGGCGCCGCCGCGTAGTTCAATGCACAACAGTGGGGGCCCCGGCTGGCGCGCGCCGGGGCGATCATCATGCCGGTACAGAAAATTCCAGTTGCCGTACGCCTGCTCGGATTCGAGCCCGCCGAGGCCTCCCGCATTTCCGCAATGCTGTGCGAGTCGCCACGTTCGGGGCCGGCCTACGTCTGCCTGCACGAAGACAGCCTGCAGGAGCCGGATATCTACCTGGTCGACGGCGAGAACCCGGCCGCGCTGCTACGCCTGAGCAGCATGCGCAGCATGCCGCTGGCGCTGCAGATAGGCGGCAGCGACCATGGCCTGGCGCGGCTGGAGCGCCCGGTCGAGCCCGGCATCCTGCACGAGGTGCTCGCCCACCTGCTGGCCGAGCGCCGCCG
>DEKZ01000041.1:0-4160 GCA_002354135.1 Massilia sp. UBA2709
CGCGGCCATCGACAGCGCCGCGCGCATCGCGACCGAGCTGTTCGCGCCACACAACAAGAAGAGCGACAGCCAGGAGCCGCATTTCGACGGCGAGAAGGTGACCATCATCCCCGAGGTGAAGACGGCGCTGGAAGCCTTCTGCGCGGCCGGCTTCATGGCGGCAGCCCAGGACTACGAGTACGAGGGCATGCAGCTGCCCTATGTGGTGGACCGGGCGATCGCGGCCTGGTTCACGGCGGCCAACGTGGCGACCTCCGCCTACACCTTCCTCACGATGGGCAACGCCAACACCCTGCTGAAGACGGCGACGCCGCGCCAGGTCGAGCGCTTCGTGCGTCCGCAGCTGGCCGGGCGCTTCTTCGGCACCATGTGCCTGTCCGAGCCCCAGGCCGGCTCGAGCCTGTCCGACATCACGACCCGCGCCGAGCCCGATCCGGTCGACGGCCTTGATGGCGAGCGCCAGTACCGCCTGCGCGGCAACAAGATGTGGATCTCCGCCGGCGAGCACGAACTGGCCGAGAACATCGTGCACCTGGTGCTGGCCAAGATACCGGGCCCGGACGGCAAGCTGATCCCCGGCGTGAAAGGCATCTCGCTGTTCATCGTGCCGAAATTCCTGGTCAACGAGGACCGCAGCCTGGGCGAGCGCAACGACATCGCGCTGGCCGGCCTGAACCACAAGATGGGCAACCGCGGCACCACCAATTGCCTGCTGAACTTCGGCGAGGGCAAATACCAGCCGGGCGGACGCGCAGGCGCCATCGGCTACCTGGTCGGCGAGCCGCACAAGGGCCTGGCCAACATGTTCCACATGATGAACGAGGCGCGCATCGGCGTCGGCCTGGGCGCCACCGTGCTCGGCGTCACCGGCTACCTTCACGCCCTGCACTATGCGCGCAACCGTCCCCAGGGCCGCCATCCGGCCGAGAAGGACCCGGCCAAGCCGCAAGTGGCGATCATCGAGCACACCGACGTGCGCCGCATGCTGCTGGCGCAGAAGGCCTACACCGAGGGCGCGCTGGCGCTGATCCTCTACTGCGCGCGGCTGGTCGACGAGCAGCGCACCGGCGAAACGTCGGAAACGCGCCTCAGGGCCGGCATGCTGCTCGACTTCCTGACGCCTATCGCCAAGTCCTGGCCCTCGCAGTGGTGCGTCGAGGCGAACAGCCTGGCGATCCAGGTCCACGGCGGCTACGGCTACACGCGCGAATACAATGTCGAACAGTTCTACCGCGATAACCGGCTGAACCCCATCCACGAAGGCACCCACGGCATCCATGGCCTCGACCTGCTGGGGCGGAAGGTGGCCATCCAGGACGGCGCGCTGTTCAAGGCCGTGTGCGGGGAGGTGGCCGCGAGCGTCGCCAGGGCGCGGGGCGCGGACAACGCCGACCTGGGCGCGTGGGCCGGCCGGCTGGAGGCGCTGTGGGGCCGCATCGGCGAGGTCACGGCGAAGCTCTATGGCGCCGGTGACCTGAACAAGACCCTGGCCAACGCCAGCCTCTACCTGGAGGCAGTCGGCCACGTGGTGGTGGCGTGGATGTGGCTGGAGCAGGCGGTCGTCGCGGCCAAGAGCGCGGAAGACGATTTCTACCGCGGCAAGCTGCAGGCCTGCCGCTATTTCTTCAACTGGGAACTGGCAAAGGTCGATCCCCAGCTCGACCTGCTGGCGAGCATCGACACGACGACGCTCGACATGCGGGACGCCTGGTTTTAAGTGAGTGGATAAGTAAGTGGATGTTTGATGGCAGACGATTTTGATATGAGCGGCCAGCGCACGCTGAACGACATCGCGGTCGGCGCGCGCCTGGTCGAGGCCCTCGTGCACCACGTAAGCAAGAGCGGGGTGGCGTCCATCGCCTATCCCGCGCTGCTCGAACTGGGGCGTTTCCTCGACCCCAAGGATGCGGCGATGGACCGCGCCGAGCCGCTTGGCATCGCGATGAAGCTGCATTTCGTGGCCGAGTACTGCAAGGCCCAGGGGGCGCCGAACCTGGCCTGCCTGGCGGTGCATCCGGCAAGCGGGCGTCCGGCCTTCGCCTGCGCCGGGGATATCGAGGCCGAACGGCAGGCCGCGGCCGCCTTCGACTGGGCGCAGGCGCTGTCCCGGCTTGCCGACTACGTGCGTGCGGCCCAGGACCGCGTGCCGGCGCGGCTGAAACCGCGCAGGGAGCGGCCTGCCGAGGTGTCGTGGTATGCCTATTTCACGGCGCACCGCGAGGCTTGCAAGGGCGTCACGTCTGCGGACAAAAAGGAAGTCGTCAACCTGGTGATGGGCGGTCTCGATCCCGAGACGGCTCTGCGCCGCTTCCTGGCTGCGAAAGCCGCCTACGAGGACGCAGGCATCTGAGGCTGTAAAAATGACACGGTCCTGATGAACAGTTCTGGTTTGGTGTATCCTTCGCGCCGCATAACCTCTGCTAAGAGCGCCTAACAAAGCCCTCATGGCGGCGTTGCCTCGTCTCGCCGTACGCTCGTACTGTCTTCGACGACGCGCCTTGCCCTGAAGGCTTTGTTAGACGCTCTTGGACAAATCCGGAGGGGAGCGTTGAAGAAGACAAACCAGAAAGACATACCGTGAAACAGAAACACCTGCAATGCATGATCGCGCTGGCGCTGGCCGGCATTACCGCAACCGCCGGCGCTTCCGGCTACCGCTTCGGCTCGCAGAGCGTCTCGGCGCAAGGCACCGCTGAAGCCAACGGCGCCGAAGCCGCCGACGCCTCCACCGTGTTCGCCAATCCGGCGGGCCTGGCGCGCCTGGAAGGCCGCCAGTTCGTCGGCGGCGTGACCGCCGTGCTGCCGCACTCGAGCTACCAGGACGCCGGCTCGACCCGCTTCACCGGCGGCCCGACCGGCGGCAAGGCCAGCCAGGACGACTACGCGCCGAGCGCCGTCGCCGCCCCTTCGCTCTACTACAGCCACAAGCTGGACAGCCGCTGGACCGCCGGCTTCGGCGCCTTCGTTCCCTTCGGCACCGACCTCGACTACGACCGCGACTGGGCCGGCCGTTACTCGCTCACCAGCATCAAGCTCGAATCGCTGACCCTGAATCCGTCGATCGCCTTCAAGCTGAACGAACAGCACGCCTTCGGCTTCGGCATCGACATCGACTACATGAAGGCCAGCCTGTCCCAGGCGGTCGACGTGCCGGGCACGATCCAGGCAGCCCAGCACAGCGGCACCGGCGCCGTCCTGGCGCGCCAGATCGCGGCGCTCGGCGGCAACCCGGCCCTGCTCGCCAGTGCGGGCGACGGCTATGCGAGCGTGAAGGGCAAGGATTGGGGCGTGGGCTTCAACCTCGGCTACCTGTTCACCCTCGACGAAAACACCCGCTTCGGCATCGCCTACCGTTCCTCGATCAAGCACGAGCTGACCGGCAGCGCAGTCTGGGACTTCTCGACCGTGACTTCCGACGCCGTGGTCAACGGCGTGCTGCAGGGCGCCTCGCGCCGCCAGAATTCGGATGCGCGCGTCGAGCTGCGCACCCCGGAAACCCTGTCGCTGTCAGTCTTCCACCAGTTCGACCCGCGCTGGGCCGGCATGGCCGACATCACCTGGTCGCGTAACTCGCGCATGCAGAACATCGACATCGAATTCGTCGGCACCGACGAAGGCGACGAAGTGATCCGCCAGCAATGGAAGAACACCGTGCGCGTCTCGCTCGGCGCCAGCTACAAGCTGAACGACAACGTGACCCTGCGCGGCGGCCTGGCCCACGACAATGCACCGGTTGCTAGCACCGAACTGCGCCACGCCGCGCTGCCTGACGCCGACCGCAACCAGCTTTCCTTCGGCGCCAACTGGAAGCTGAGCCCGACCTCGTCGATCGACTTGGCCTACAGCTACCTGGACTTCAAGGACGCCTACGGCAGCTACACCAACAACTGCAACCCGGTCGCCGTCGGCTGCACCGGCAACGGCGAAACCACCCGCGGCAAGTGGAAGACCCACATGCAGCTGCTGGGCGTGGCTTACAACCAGCGCTTCTAAGCTTCATCCGGTAGATGCGCAAAAGCCGGCGTTCCCGCGAGGGGCGCCGGCTTTTTCTTTACCCGTAGGGTGGGCGCCCCGTGCCCACGCGTGACGCCTGCGTCGTGTTGGCGTTCAGTAGAGGCCGCGTCTGCTCGTCGTTTACGCGTGGGCACGGGGCGCCCACC
>DEKZ01000041.1:4255-4929 GCA_002354135.1 Massilia sp. UBA2709
ATTGGCGGAAGGCAGAAAGAGTCGAACTTACAGGAGAGCGGCTGACGCCCCCCACCGGGTTTGAAGCCCGGCCCCATCACCGGATGAGAATGCCTTCCATGGGTCGGCGGCGTGAAAGCCGCCCTTGTGTGCGCCGCTAACTGCCGGCGGGTGCGCTTGAAACTGCCTGCGGTTCGGGCCAGCTGGCCTGCGGCCTCGGCAGGTGGGTATTGCGGACCCGGCGAGTATAGCCGACGCGGTCGAAAAACTCCAGAATCTGGATCGCCCGTTTGCGTCCCAGACCGGTCGCGTCGCGGAAATTCGCCGCCTGCGCATCCGGCAGTTCGGCCACGATGCGTGCCAGTTCGGCCAGCGGCGCGGGATGGTAGAACAGGTCGTGCACCACCTGGCTGAGTTGCCCGGCGCGCGCGAGCTTGCGCAGCAGCGCGCGCACCGTGTCCTCGGGCAGCTTGTATTTGCTCGCCAGGTCGCGCACCCAGGGCGGATCGTAGCGGCCGGCCTGGATTGCCGGCAGCAGGCGAGCGGCGATGGCTTCCTCCGCCGGCGTCAAGGCGACGCTGTGCGAGGGCAGGCGCAAACTGGCGCCGCTGCGCGCGAGCTGGCCGGCGTCGAGCATGCGCGCCACCATCGCGCTCCAGATGGCGTCAGGCAGTTCCGGGGCCACCATGCGTTTC
>DEKZ01000042.1 GCA_002354135.1 Massilia sp. UBA2709
ACCTGTTCAACGAAGGCAGGGAGGCCGGGCGCAGGACCCCGCGCGCCGCGGCCGAACGGGTGCCGCCGGCGCCGCCCGCCTCGCTTCCGCCCGCTCCGGCGTCCTGAACTGCTGCCCGATCATTATTGCCGCACAGTCAAAAATAGTCGGGCGATTTGTGATTTGGAGTCAACATTTTCCGGACACTCGGCTGAGCCCGCCACCCCGGCGCACCGCTGAAACAAGGTCTCGCACTCGACCAGCCGCTGCGCTATCATGAATGACCAACACGCGCTCGCGCCGGACGCGTGCGCACAACGGTCCCGGAGGGCACGTTGAATTTGTCACCTTTGCCGCTTGCGGTTTTCGTGGTCGATGCCGATGGCATGATCACCAGCTGGAACAAGGCTTGCGAAAAGCTCGCCGGCTACACGGCGGCCGATATTCGCCACCAGACCCTGGACCGGATCGTTGAATTCGACGATCCGGACAGGCGCGCGGTATCGATCGCGGTGCGCGCCGATGTCCACTCCACCGGTTACCTGATCTGCGCAAGCGGCCAGCGCCTGCCGGTACGCATCACGGTGGCGCCGCAATCCTACGATTCCGACCTGCCCGGCAGCTTCAGCGTCATCATGATTCCCCGCAACGGCCATGGGCCGTCGCGCTATTCGGTGATCCAGGACTTGCCGGTGGCCGACATCATCGAGGGCCTGCCCTGTCTGTTCTACGTGATCGACCAGAGCGGCCACCTGCTGCTGTGGAACCACCAGCTGGAAGAAGCGCTCGAAATGTCGAGCGAGGAACTGCCCACCAGTAACGTCAAATTCTTCTTCGACGAGAAGGACCGGCCGGCCATCACGCAGAAGATCCTCGACGCCTTCGACCAGGGCGGTTCCTCGCACGAGGCAGAGCTGGTCGGCAAGCACGGCAAGCGCACCAGCTTCCTGTTCCACTGCGCCCGCACCAGCCTGGGCAGCCTGCCCTGCGTCTTCGGCACCGGGCTCGACATCTCGGCGCGCAAGCAAAGCGAACAAGGGCTGCGGGTGCGCGAGCGGGCGATCTATTCCAGCGTCAACGCCATCATCATCACCTGCTGGACGGACGGCCAGAACCAGATCGAATACGTGAATCCGGCCTTCGAGCAGATGACCGGCTATACCCTGGCCGAAATCAAGGGCCGCGACCCGCGCTTCATGCGCATCGAAGGCTGCGACGTGCACGAACACGAGCGCATCCACGAGGCGCTCGAGAACCGGACCAGCGTGCGCGTGGTGCTGCGCAACCGGCGCAAGAACGGCGAGATCTTCTGGAACGACCTGCGCATCGACCCGGTGATCAATCTCGACGGCGAGGTGACGCACTTCGTGGCCGTCATCAGCGACATCACCGAGGCCCGGCACTACGAGCGGCGCCTGCACCACCTGGCCCACCACGACCCGCTCACCGGTCTGGCCAACCGCACCCTGCTGCAGGACGAACTGAAACGGGCGATCGACCACGCGGTGCACAACGAGGTGCTGGGCGCCCTGGCCTTCCTCGACCTCGACAACTTCAAGTACATCAACGACAACTTCGGCCACGAGGCCGGCGACGTCGTGCTGCGCGAGATCGCCAACCGGCTGCGCGACAGCGTGCGCGAGGACGACACGGTCGCGCGCGTCGGCGGCGACGAGTTCGTGCTGGTCATCAAGGACCAGCCGAGCGCCGCTCACGTGGCCGACCTGGTCGAACGCGTGCGCCGCAGCGTCGCCGCGCCGATCATGGCCGCCGGCAAGGAGATCGTGCCCGGCACCAGCATCGGCGTCTGCCTGTTCCCGCACGACGGCGACAACGTCGACCGCGTGATGCGCGCGGCCGATGCCGCCATGTACCACGCCAAGAGCCTCGGCAAGAATAATTGCCAGTTCTACTCCCCCGAGCTGAACCAGATCGTGCACCAGCACCTGTTGCTCGAAGCCAGCCTGAGCCGGGCAATCCGCAACGACGAGCTGACCCTCGACTACCAGCCGAAAGTCGACCTGCGCAGCGGCAAGGTGATCGGCGCCGAGGCCCTGGTGCGCTGGCGCCACCCGGAGCAGGGCCTGATCTCGCCCGAGCAGTTCATCCCCGTGGCCGAGGAAACCGGCCTCATCGTGCCGCTGGGCGAATGGGTGCTCGCCCAGGCCTGCGGCACCCTGAAGACCCTGAGCGCGCTGGGCATCAAGGATTTCGTCATCTCGATCAACCTGTCCGCGCGCCAGCTGCGCCAGCGCCAGTTCGCGCGCCACCTGGCCCAGGTGCTGCAGCGCCACGGCGTCGATCCGCGCATGCTGGAGCTGGAAGTGACGGAAAGCCAGCTGATGGACCGCCCGCTCGAGGCGACCGAAGCCCTGGCCGAACTGAAGGCGCTGGGCGTGCGCCTGTCGATCGACGACTTCGGCACCGGGTACTCGAGCCTGAGCCAGTTGCAGAAGTTCCCCGTCGACGTCATCAAGATCGACCGCTCCTTCCTCGGCGGCGGCCTGCACGACGGCCCCGCCGTGATCACCCGCGCCATCATCGCCCTGGGCCACAGCCTGAAGCTGAAGGTGATCGCCGAAGGCGTGGAAACCCTGGAACAACTGTCCTTCCTGCGCGAGCACGAATGCGACCAGATGCAGGGCTATTACTTCAGCCCGGCGCTGCCGCCGGACAAGCTGCAGGCCATGCTGTGCAACGACGCCCGCCTGCCGAGCTAGCATGACGCCGATCCAGGACATCCTGCACCGCATCATCTGGGATCTCGACTTCGGCAATGCCCATTTCGTCATCGGCTATCACGACCGCGTGTTCGATCGGGTCGTGCGGGTGTCCTTCGAGCGCGTGATCCTGGAGCGCGGCCAGCATTTTTCCTTCGACGTGGTCCAGCGCGACGGCGAACCGCGCATGATCCCCTTCCACCGCGTGCGCGAGGTGCTGCGCAACGGCGAGCTGATCTGGCAGCGCCCGGCGCCGCCTTGAGATCCCGGGCCTCAGGCCGCGGCCAGGCGCTCGCGCGGGTCCTGGCTGGTCTCGTCCGCCCCGCCCCGCACCGGCCACCACTGCACCACGCCCCAGGCGAACTCCGGCGCCAGCAGCAGCCACAGCACGGGCGCGTCGGCCGTCGCCAGGGTCCAGGCCATCCAGCCCGAGAACAGGAAGCGCCCCATCCCGTCGTAGCGGCCGAGGCGGCGGTCGGCGTGGCGCAGGCGCAGCAGCGACCACACGACCACGATGCTGCCGAGCAGGCCGCCGATGAACATGTGGAAGGCCCCGAAGGCCGGTAGCGGCGCAGCCCCCAGCTGCACATTCAGGCGCGACATCAAGCCGTGTACCCAGGCCAGGGTCCAGGGCGTGGCAAGGGGCGCCGTGATCACGATGTCGTAGAACGCGCTGGCGCGCACGATGCGCAGATAGGTCGGCAAGGGGATGGAAGGCATGACTGGGCTCCTGATGGGATGATGAAAACCACATCGTCAACCCTGGAGTACACTCCAGGGTCAAGCATTTTTGTGGAGACAGCATGCGCATCGGAGAACTGGCCGAGGCCACCGGACTGAGCCGCGATACCCTGCGCTTCAACGAGGAGCGCGGCCTGCTGGCGGCGCGGCGGCGCGCCAACGGCTACCGCGACTACCCGCCTGAAGCGGTCGAATGGCTGTGCTACCTGCGCAGCGCGCAGGCGCTCGGCTTCACCCTGGCCGAGATCGAAGCCGGCATGCCGCTGCTGCAGGAGCCCGCGAACGCGGCGAACGAGCTGCGCGCGGCGCTGGAACGCAAGCTGGACGACATCGACGCCCGTATTGCCGGGCTGGTGCAATTACGCGCCGGGCTCGCAAGCAAGCTCGGCGACCTGGGAGCGGATTGCCCGCTGCGCCCAGGGCCGGCGCAGGCCAGCGCCGGCTGAACCCGAGGCTTGCGTATTTGCGCTTCTTATTTGCGCGGATTATTTGCGCGGATTCGGCAGCAGCGCCGTGGCCAGCCCAAGCAGGGGCAGGAAGGACACCAGGCCATAGACCCAGACGATCCCATAGCGGTCCGCCAGCTCGCCCAGCCCGGCGGCGCCGATGCCGCCGATGCCGAACATCAGTCCGAACATCAGGCCCGACACCAGCCCTACACGCCCCGGCACGGCTTCCTGGGCGTAGACCACCAGCGCCGAGAAGGCCGACGACATCACCAGGCCGACGATACTGGCCAGCACCGCCGTCCAGAACAGGTTGGCATACGGCAGGGCCAGGGCGAAGGGCGCGACGCCGAGGAAGGAAATCCAGATCACGGCCTTGCGTCCGATGCGGTCGCCCACCGGGCCGCCCGCAAAGGTGCCGAGGGCCACCGAGGCCAGGAAGATGAACAGGAAGAGCTGGCTCTGCTCGACGCTCAGGGCGAAGCGCTGGATCAGGTAGAAGGTGAAGTAGTTGGTGAACGAGGCGATGTAGACGAACTTCGCGAACATCAACACACAGATGACCACGACCGCGCGGATGACGTCGGCGCGGCCCAGCCCCTCCTTCTGCGTGCGCGCCAGGCCTTTCAGCTGGGCATGCCCGTGGGTCAGCGTCCAACCGGTAAGGCGGAACAGGACGGCGATGGCCACCAGCGCCGCGACCATGAACCAGGCAATCGCGGGTTGCCCATGCGGGATCACGATGGCCGCGGCCAGCAGCGGCCCGATCGCCGAGCCGGAATTGCCGCCGACCTGGAAGGCCGACTGCGCCGTGCCGAAGCGCCCGCCCGAAGCCATGCGCGCGACCCGCGAGGCTTCGGGATGGAAGGTGGCCGAACCGACGCCGATGACCGCCGACGCCAGCAGCAGCATGGGATAACTGCCCGCGAACGCGAGCAGGGCGATGCCGGCCAGGGTCACCATCATCCCGCAAGGCAGCAGGTAGGGCTTCGGGTGCTTGTCGGTGTAGAGACCGACCCAGGGCTGCAGCAGCGAGGCCGTGATCTGGTACATCAGCGCGATCATGCCGATCTCGCTGAAGCTGAGCGAAAACCGGCTTTTCAGCATCGGATAGATCGCGGGCAGCATCGCCTGGATCATGTCGTTCAGGAAGTGGGCGAAGGCGGCCGTGCCGACGATGCCGGCGAAGAAGGTGGCCTTCGTTTGCTCCGGGGTTGAAATCGCAGGGGCGCTGGCGGTGCTTTCCAGGGAGGCTTTGGCGGTCATGGGGCGAGCATTTGAAAACTGGGGTGAAAACCGGGGCGACAGCTGCGGTCGCAATGGCAGCCCTCCAGTGTAGGGCCGGCAAAGCAGGCCGTCTCGCGCCAGGCTGCCAAAAGGTGTAGAGTTCCTGCCATGTCGACCCAAGCAGCGATGCAACCAGCAAACAAGCACCAGGATTTCCACGACCTGCCGCGGCGCCTGGTTGCCATGGAAAACACCTGCCCCGCGGGGATGGCCACCGGCTGGCATTCCCACCCGCGCGGCCAGCTCCTGTACGCCATCAAGGGCGTGATGATCGTGCACTCGGAAGCCGGCTCCTGGGTGGTGCCCCCGAGCCGCGCGCTATGGATGGTGGCGGGCCTGCGCCACAACGTCATCATGTCGGGCGACGTGGAGATGCGCACGGCCTACATCGATGCGCGCGCGGCGCCCGGCGTTCCCGTGCAAACCTGCGTCATCAACGTGTCTCCCCTCCTGCGCGAGCTGATGGTGGAAGCGGTGCGCATCCCGCCGGACCGGGCGCTGTGCGCGCGCGACGAACGCCTCGTCGGCCTGCTCATCGACGAGCTCAGCGTCTCGAGCGCGATTCCCCTGCACTTGCCGATGCCGGGCGACGCGCGGCTCAAGAGCCTCTGCCAGGCGCTGATCGACCAGCCGGCCAGCCCCGCCAGCGCGCGGGAATGGGCTGGGACGGTCGGGATGGGCGAACGCACGCTGCACCGCCTCTTCTCCCGTGAAACCGGACTGACGTTCGCGCAGTGGCGCGAGCAGGCCCGGCTCCTATCCGCGCTCAGGCAGTTGGCCGAGGGCAGGAAGGGTATCGAAGTGGCCTTCAGTTGCGGCTATGCGAGCCAGAGCGCGTTCGCCGCGATGTTCCGGCGTCACTTCGGGGTCCCGCCCTCGAGCTTCTACCGCTAGTCGTCGAAACCGCGCCTGGTCTTGCGGCGCGCCAGGTACACGCCCAGCATGGCCAGGGGCGAATAGAAAAATCCGGCGACCAGCATCAGCCCGATGGGCGCCTGCGTCAGGTCCAGGTCGCTCAAGGAAATCATCACGAGGCGGACCACGATGTACACGGCGGCGCTGACAGGCAGGCACAACAGGTAGGCGGTGCGCCCGGTCGGGACGATGTGGCCCAGGGCGTGACCGCTCAGGATCGCCGCCAGCAGATAGATCATTGCATTTCCTTTCGCAAGGTTGAAGGATCGGCGCCGCAGCCAGCGGGCTGAACTGAGGGAACGCCGCAGTCGCTCATCGCTCGTCGCTCATCGCTCGTCGAGCAAGGCGCCTATGGTAGAGCGCGCGGGCGCGCTTCCCTCGCGCCAGCGCAAGGTGCGTGAAAAGCGTGGCGTGGCGTTACGCGAACGCCACGCCGGCGCCGCGGCACGGGCGCGGCGCGCATGAAAAAGGCCGCTGCAAGAGCGGCCTGTGCATGAAGCGCGGCAAGGTTCGGGCAGGATGTGGCTTCATCAGAACGGGGCCTGTCCCGGCGCCGGTCGCGGCCGCCGTCGATGAGCGGCGGATCGCTCACTGCCCCCGGCAGGCAAAACCATACTGGGTCACGCGGCAGTCCCGCTTGATGCACTGCGTCGCGTGATAGCCATGTTCCCGGCACGCCTTCAGCGTTGCCGCGAGCGAGTCCTCTTGCCCCGATGGCTTTTCCTTCCCGGCGGCGGATGCACGCACAGGCCGGATGGCGGGCTCGGGTTTGCGGGTTTTCTTTGCCGGCTCGGCCGCCTTGTCGGACGACGCGCGCGCCGTGCGGCTTGCGGGCTTCGGTGACGGCGAAGCGGGCTTTTTCTTCACGACCGGTTCAGGCTGCGGCGCCGTCGGCGGCGCTGCGTCGCCTTCCGCCGACGGGGATGGCTGCTTGCCCTTGCCGGCAGCAGGCGGATCGGGCTCCAGCATCACGAGGGGCGGCACGCCAGGAGCAGCCTGGCTTGCGGGGGTGGCGGGCGTGGCAGGCGAGAAAGGCGCCTCGGCCTCGGGCGCCGGCGCGGGCTCCTGCACAGCAAGCGCCGGCGGCTTCACGGCCTGGTCGCCCCGCGGCGCCTGTTTCGCTTCGCCGGCGATGAGCGCGAGCGATGCGGCATCGTTGCGATCCTGGTAGAGCCAGCG
>DEKZ01000255.1:0-189 GCA_002354135.1 Massilia sp. UBA2709
AGGACGGCGAGATCGTCACGGCGAAGCTGGAAGGCGCCGGCGCCGTGGTGGTGCCGCGCGGCGTCTGGCATACCGCGAAGGTGCGTGCGCCGAGCCGCGTGCTGCACGTCACGCGCGGCGCCGGCACGCAGAACCGCCCGGCGTGATTTGTCGGGTGGGCGCGGCTGCGTCATCCGTAGGGTGGGCACT
>DEKZ01000255.1:231-3305 GCA_002354135.1 Massilia sp. UBA2709
CCGTGCCCACGCGTTACGCGCTTGTCCACTTCCGCTAGCCGATGCGGATCGCTCGTAAGCGTTTGACGATGGCTACGAACGCTCACAAGAGAACGGCACCGTCACGTGTTCGGCTCCGCCGCTGCAATAGCATGCGTCAGCGGGCGACGTTTTGCCGCAGCGGGTGCAAGGTCGCGCACGTAACGCGTGGNNGGGTGCCCACCCTACGGTCCGCTCCGGTGGCGCCGCTCAAAGATCCAGTACCAGGACCGGCGTCTTGGACCGCGAGCAGCAAGGCGTGAACTGGTCGTTCGCCGCCTGCTCCTCCTCGGTCAGGTACATGTCGCGGTGGTCCGGCACGCCTTCGAGCACGCGCGTCAGGCAGGTGCCGCAGACGCCTTCCTCGCAGGAATAGGGAATTACGACGCCCTGCTCTTCCAGCACCTTGATCACGGTCTTGCCGGCCGGGATGGTGACCACCTTGCCGCTGGACGCCAGCTTGACGTCGAAGGCCTGGTCGCCGCTCGTGTCCACCGCCGCCGCGCTGAAGTATTCGACGTGCAGCTGGGCCTGCGGCCAACCCTGGGCCTTCGCGGTGCCCAGCACGTAGTCGATGAAGCCCTGCGGGCCGCAGACGTAGACGTGGGTGTCGGCCTCCGGTTTGGCCAGCAGTGCGGGCAGGTCGAGCTTTTGCGCGGCGTCGCCGCTGTCGTAGTGGAACTGCACCTGGGCGGCGAAGCCGCAGCCGGCCAGGCGCTCCTTGAAGGCCGCCTTGTCCGGCGAACGCGCGCAGTAGTGCATCTCGAAGGCGGCGCCTTTCGCCGCCAGGGTCTCGGCCATCGCCAGGATGGGCGTGACGCCGATGCCGCCGGCCAGCAGCAGCGTGCGCTTCGCCTCGACCAGCGGGAAGTGGTTCTTCGGCGCGCTGATCTGCAGGACCGAGCCCAGGTCGACGTGGTCGTGCATGGCCTGGGAGCCGCCGCGCGAATCGGTGTCGCGCAGCACGCCGATCAGGTAGCGGTGCGTCTCGCCCGGCGCATTGCAGAGCGAATACTGGCGCACCAGGTTGCCGGCCAGGTGGACGTCGATGTGAGCGCCGGCTTCGAAAGGCGGCAAGGCTTGCCCGTCCGTGCGCACCAGCTCGTAGCTGCAGATGCCGTCGGCCTCGCAGGTGCGGCTTGCCACCTTGACTTCGATCGTGCTCATGCCGTCGCCTCCTGCTGTTGTTGCGGCTGCTGTTGTTGCTGCTCGCGCGCCAGCCACTGGTCGATGATGCGGCGCGACTGCACGCCGCCGGCGTCGATATTGAGCATCAGGAGCTTGCGCTCCGGGTGGCGCAGGATGTTCTGCTGCTGCAGTTCCAGCATCTCGCGGTCTTCGCTGAAGATCTTGCCCTGGCCTTCGCGGATGGTCTTCGTCAGCTCGGCGTCTTGCGGCTTGAAGTTGCGCGCCATCCCCCAGAAGTACCAGTGGGAGGTCTCGGTCTCGGGCGTGATGAAGTCCACCACGATGGAGGACGCCTTGTGCTCGGGCGCGGCGTGGTAGCCGCCCTTGCCCGCGTGCGCGACGCCCACTTCGATCATCACGTGGCTGGGCGCGTTGAAGCGGCAGATCTGCCAGCGGTCGACCGGCACGTAGTCGGCCAGGCCATTGCCGCGCAGGGCCGCCTGCCAGAACGGCGGCGGCATGATGTTCTCCATGAAGCGGCTGGTCACGACCTGCTCGCCTTCGAGCCTGGTGGTCACCGGCGCCTCGTCGATCTCCTTCTGGCCGATCGAGGACGCGTGCACATAGGTCTCGTGGGTCAGGTCCATCAGGTTGTCGACCATCAGGCGGTAGTCGCAGTTGATGTGGTACAGGCCGCCGCCATAGGCCCACTCCGGATTGTCTGCCCACTCGAGGTGGTGGATGGTGGCCGGATCGGCGAGCGCCTTGTCGCCGGGCCAGACCCAAATGAAGCCGTAGCGCTCTTCCACCGCATAGCTGCGGATGCAGGGAAAACCGCGCACGCGCTGGCCCGGCATGCTGATGGCCTTGCCTTCGCAGCCCATTTCCAGGCCGTGGTAGCCGCAGACCAGGTTGCCGTCGCGGACAAAGCCCAGCGAGAGCGGCGCGCCGCGGTGCGGACAGAAGTCCTCGACCGCGGCCACCTTGCCGCCCTGGCCGCGGTAGAACACGATCTTCTCGCCGCAGATCTGGCGGCCCAGGGGTTTGCCGTCGATTTCGTCGGGGGTGCAGGCAACGTACCAAGCGTTTTTCGGGAACATCCTTGTCTCCTATGATTTATATAGCTGATGTGGCTAATGTGTTTTATATTCAGTACACTGAATGTTTAAAAAAGTATCACGCGTTTGCCGGACAAAGTAAACTCTGTTTTCACACTTTTTTGATGGTGCAGCGCACCACATATCGATTAGAAATATGCCGACAGAAAAAGCACGCGACAGCCAGGGCTCGATGCGCGATTTGTACGAACACCCGGGGCACTTGCTGCGTCGCGCGCAGCAGATTTCGGTGTCGTTGTTCTACGACGAGATGGGCGACGAACTCACGCCCGTGCAGTACGCCATCCTGAGCCGCCTGGCCGAGCATCCGGGCATCGACCAGGTCTCGCTGGCGGGGCTGGCGGCGGTCGATACCTCGACCGGGGCCACCGTTTGCGCCCGGCTCGAGGAAAAGGGACTGCTCGAGCGCAAGGTGCTGCCGCATAACCGAAGGCAGCGGGCGCTGAACATCACGGACGAAGGCACGCGGCTGCTGCGCGCGCTGGTGCCGGGGGCGCAGCGGCTGCGCGACCGGCTGCTGGCGCCGCTGAGCGAGGCGGAGCAGGCGCAGTTCATGACGCTGCTGGCGAAGCTGGTCAGGGAGAATAACGAGCAGAGCCGGGCGCCGCTGGCGTTGAAGGTGGCGCGGGAGGCGTGAACTGACCTACGCCGCCGAATGACCGGTTTTGTAGGGTGGACACCTGTGTCCACGCGGTCTCATCGTCTGGGCATTTGCGCCATCATCGCAAGACGCTTGCGCACGCACGTGGGGCTGTTGCCTGTGCCGTTATTTGTATGTTGAATCCGCGTGGGCACAAGTGCCCACCCTAC
>DEKZ01000255.1:3355-10377 GCA_002354135.1 Massilia sp. UBA2709
GGGTGGGCACCTGTGCCCACGCGGTCTCACCATGTGAATCCCGGCGTCGTTACCTCAGATCGGTTTGCGTCTGCACGTGGGGCTGTTGCCTGTGACGCTATCGGTGGGCTGGATCCGCGTGGGCACAGGTGCCCACCCTACGGATTACGCCGCGGACTGGCGGTGGGAAAAACCAGACCCACGTCGGCTGGCCACGGCTGCCGGAGACGAAGCGCCCCCGGCTCCCCTGCCTTTTACTCCACGCCCGGGTCCTTGAACTTCTCGACCTTGTCGAACTCGACGTTGTAGATGCCGCCGTCGACCTGCTCGGCCTTGCGGATGTACACGGTCTGCACGATGTCGCGGGTGGCGGGGTCGATGCTGACCGGGCCGCGCACGCTGTTCCAGGCCATGCCCTTCATCGCTTCGACCAGCTTCGGGCCGGTGCTGTCGCCATTGGTCTTCTTCAGGGCCGCGTACAGCAACTGCATGCCGTCGTAGGCGCCGACGGCGTGGAAGTTCGGACGCATGCCCTTGTTGGCCTTGGTGAAGGCGGCCACGAAGGCCTTGTTCTCCGGCGACGGGTGGGCCGCCGAATAGTGGTGGCTGCTGACCACGCCCAGCGCGGCGTTGCCGATCGACGGCATCAGGTCGTCGTCGAGCACGTCGCCGGTGGCGATCAGCTTGACGCCGGCGGCGGCCAGGCCGCGGTCGGTGAACTGCTTGAGCACGGCGGCGCCCTCGCCCGAGGGCACGAAGACGAAGACGGCGTCGGGCTTGGCGTCCTTCACGCGCGCCAAGAAGGGCGCGTAGTCCGGGTTGCGCAGCGGCGCACGCAGGGTGGCGACGATCTTGCCGCCAGCCTTGGTGAAGTCCTTGACGAAGACCTTCTCGGCGTCGATGCCGGGGCCGTAGTCGGACACGAAGGTCACCACCGACTTGATGTTGTTCTTCGCCGCCCACTGGGCCATGGGCGCGGTGACCTGGGCCAGCGTGAAGCCGCTGCGCACGATGTAGGGCGAGCGCTGCGGAATCACCGAGGTGGCCGCGTTCATGACGATCATCGGCACCTTGGCTTGCGTCGCCACCGGCGCGGCGGCAAAGGCCAGCGGGGTCAGGCCGAAGCCGGCCAGCACCTGCACCTTGTCGCGCGCGACCAGTTCCTGGGCCAGGCGCTTGGTGACGTCCGGCGACACGCCGCCGTCGTCCTTCAGGATGATCTGCACCTGGCGGCCGGCGACCGTGTTGCCGTTCTGCTGCATGAACAGCTTGACGGCGGCATCGACCTGCTTGCCGGTCGAGGCGAAGGGGCCGGACATCGGGACGATGAGGCCGACCTTCAGGGGTTCGGCGGCGCTGGCGATGCCGGGTGCCAGGCCGGCGGACAGCACGGCGGCGCCGAGCAGGATGGTGCGGCGGGTGGTGTTCAGTTTATTTGACACGTTGTCTCCTTGTTTTTATGGATGTGCGGCGAAAGCGGATTCGTACCGTAGGGTGGGCGCCCCGTGCCCACCAAATGTTCGCACCGCGTTGGCGCGACGCAAAGCAAACGCGATGCGGGCTTCTGGTGGGCACGGGGCGCCCACCCTACGTCAGGCCACGGCGACCAGCCGATCCAGCTTCTCGCCATCGGCCAGCAAGCTGGCGCTGTCGGAATCGTGCACGATGCGCCCGCGGTCGAGCACGATCGCACGCGAGGTCAGCGACAGCGCCAGGCGGGCGTGCTGCTCGACCACGATCACCGACATGCCTTCATCCGCCACCAGGCGGCGGATCACGCGCACCAGCTCCTGCACGATGATCGGCGCCAGGCCTTCCATCGGCTCGTCCAGCAGCAGGATGCGCGGGTTGGTCATCAGGGCGCGGGCGATGGCCAGCATCTGCTGCTCGCCGCCCGAGAGCTGGTTACCCATGTTGTTGCGGCGTTCCTGCAGGCGCGGGAAGATCTCGTAGATCTTGGCCAGGTTCCACGGCCCCGGGCGCGCCACCACCGTGAGGTGCTCCTCGACGGTGAGCGAGGGGAACATGTGGCGTTCCTGCGGCACCCAGCCCAGGCCCACGCGCGAGCGCTTCCAGGTCGGCACGCGCGCGATGTCGCCGCCGGCCCAGCGGATACTCCCCTTGTGCAGGCGCGTCAGGCCCATCAGCGTCACCAGGAGGCTGGTCTTGCCGACGCCGTTGCGGCCCAGGAGCGCCAGGCTGTCGCCCTCGTTCATCGTGAACGACACGTCTTCCAGTACGATCGACTCGCCGTAGCCGGCGGTGACCTTGTCCAAAGCCAGCAGTTCAGGCATGTTCGGCCTCCCCCAGGTAGACTTCCTTCACGCGCGGATCGGCCGCGATCTCCTCGGGCGTGCCTTCGGTCAGCACCTTGCCGCCCACCAGCACGGTGATGCGGTCGGCGAAGCGGAACACCAGGCCCATGTCGTGCTCGATGAAGAGCACGGTCACGTCGCGCGGCAGGCCGGCGATGACTTCGAACAGCTCGCGGCTCTCGGCCGATGGGATGCCGGCAGCCGGTTCGTCCAGCAGCAGGATCTTCGGTTTCGTGGCCAGCGCCAGCGCGATCTCCACCAGGCGCTGTTTGCCGTAGGCCATGCTGCGCGTGATGCTGTTGGCTTCCCTTGTGAGCTTGAGCGTGGCCAGCAGGGCCATCGCTTCCTCGACCACGTCGGCGTGCTTCGCCACCGTCTTCCACCACACCTTCTGCAGGCCGCGCCGCTCGCAGATCGCCAGCATCACCGATTCGAGCACCGTCATGCCGGCGAACAGGGTGTTGATCTGGAAGGTGCGCGTCATGCCGCGCTTGACGCGCTCGTGCTGCGCCAGCTTCGTGATGTCCTCGTCCCCCAGCCAGACCTTGCCGCTGCTCGGCGGGAAGCCGCCGGTCAGCAGGTTGATGAAGGTGGTCTTGCCGGCGCCGTTCGGGCCGATCAGCGCGTGGCGTGCGCCGGGTTCGAAGGTGAGCGAGATGTCGGTGTTCGCCTTGAAGCCGCCCCACTGCTTGGAGAGGCCTTCGGTACGCAGGGTGTCGGTCATGCTGCCTCCTTGCGTTCGAAGAAACGCGCGAAAATCTTTTCCAGCCCGCCCAGGATGCCGCCGCGTGCGAACAGCACGATCAGCACCAGCAGCAGGCCGATATAGAACTGCCAGTAGGCCGGGTCCAGGCCCGAGATGTAATCCTGGGCCACCATGAACACGGCCGCGCCGATCAGGGCGCCGTACAGGCGACCCGTGCCGCCCAGCACCAGCATGATCAAGAGTTCCGCCGAGCGCGGGAAGCCCAGCACGTCCAGGCCCACGAACTGCGTGGTCTGGGCCAGCAGCGCGCCGGCCACGCCGGCGATCGCAGCGGCCAGGGTGAACACGGCCACCAGGCGGCGGTCGACGTTGGCGCCAATGGCCGGCATGCGGCGCCCGCCCTCGCGGATGCCGCGCAGCGACAGGCCGAAGGGCGAATTGACCAGGCGCCGCATCGCCACGAACAGGATGAAGAGCACGGCGAAGCTGTACCAGAAGGCGGTCTTGCCGTACAAGTCGAATTCAAACGTCCCGAACAGCGGCTCCATCATCATGCCCGACAGGCCGTCGACGCCCCCGGTAATGAAGGCGGCCTTGTTCGCCGCTTCGAACAGCATCAGGCCGATGCCGAGCGTGACCATCAGGCGCGCCAGGTCCTGCCCGCGCACGACGAGGAAGCTGACGATGAAGCCGAACACGCCGGCCACCAGGGCGGCGGCGAACAGGCCCGAGACCGGCTCGCCCCAGCCGTGCACCGACAGCAGGCCGGCCGTGTAGGCGCCCAGCCCGAAGAAGGCCGCGTGGCCGAGCGAGACGATGCCGGCGTAGCCCAGGATCAGGTCGAGCGACATCGCGAACAGGCCGATGATCATGATCTGGCTGACCAGCACCAGGTAGTCCGGGAAGAAGAAGTAGGATGCGACCGGCAGCAGCCAGAAGACGATCTCCATCAGCTTCCAGCGGTCGTTGGGCAGGTGCAGCGCGCTGTGGTTCATGGCAGCCTGTGCGGTGTCGGACGCATCCGGCGAGCCGGCGGCGGCCTTGGCCTTGATGGCCGAAGTGGAATACGCGTTCATGCTTTCCTCCGTACGAGGCCGAAGGGGAACAGGATCAGGAGCACGACCATCAGTGTGTAGATGACGAAGGCGCCCACTTCCGGCACATAGTATTTGCCCGCGACGTCGAACACGCCCAGGATGAGCGCCGCGATCAGCGGGCCCTTGATGGAACCGGCGCCGCCGACGGCGACCACCAGCAGGAAGTAGACCATGTACTTGATCGGGAAGCTCGGGTCCAGGCCCAGCACGTCGATGCCCAGGCCGCCGCCGAGGCCCGCCAGGCCCGAGCCCAGCGCGAAGGTCAGCGAGAACACGCGGCTGACGTTGATGCCCAGGCCTTCGGCCGCGGTCTGGTTGTCGACCGAGGCGCGGATCTGGGCGCCGAAGCGGGTGCGCTCGATCAGCAGGTAGAGGCCGAGCGTGATCAGGACCACGACGCCGATCAGGAACAGGCGATAGGAACCGAGGTCGAGACCCAGCAAGTGGACCTGGCCGCGCAGCCAGTCCGGCAGGTGCACCGGCTGCTGGGTCGGGCCGAAGAGAAAAGTAGCGCCGGCCACCGCCATGAAGGTGAGGCCGATCGAGAACAGCACCTGGTCCAGGTGGGTGGCTTTATAGAGCTGACGGTACAGGGTGCGTTCGAGCACCAGGCCGACGACCGCCGCCGCGACGAAGGCCAGCGGCAGCGTGGCCAGGAAAGGCAGCCCGAGCTTGCTGAGCAGGGTCACGCAGACGTAGCCGCCCACCATGGCGAAGGCGCCGTGGGCCAGGTTAATGAAGTTCATCATGCCCATCGTGACCGACAGGCCGACGCTGATGAGGAATAAGAGGGCGCCGTAAGCGACGCCGTCGAAGAGCACGCCAATGAAGTTACCGATCATGGCAACCTCCCGCGCGCAAAGTGTTGATGAATCATGTTATGTCTCCTGCTTCTCTTCTTATGAATCGTGTGGCCGGCGCTTCAGACGCGCTCGATGACCATCGCGATGCCCTGCCCCACGCCGATGCACATGGTGCACAGGGCGTAGCGTCCACCCGTGCGGTGCAGCTGGTACATGGCGGTGGTGACCAGGCGGGCGCCGCTCATGCCCAGCGGATGGCCCAGCGCGATGCCGCCGCCGTAGGGGTTCACCCTTGGATCGTCATCGGCAACGCCGAGTTCGCGCAGCACCGCCAGGGCCTGCGATGCGAATGCCTCGTTGAGCTCGATGATGTCCATCTGGTCGATCGTCATGCCCAATTGCTTGAGCAGCTTCTTCGAGGCCGGGGCCGGGCCGATGCCCATCACGCGCGGCGGCACGCCGGCGGTGGCCATGCCGACGATGCGGGCGCGCGGCGTCAGGCCATACTGTTTCGCGGCCTCGCCGCTGGCGATCAGCAGCGCGCAGGCGCCGTCGTTCACGCCCGAGGCATTGCCGGCGGTGACGCTGCCCTCCGGATGCACGACGCCTTTCAGCTTGGCGAGGGCCTCGATGCTGGTCTCGCGCGGATGCTCGTCGCGTTCGAAGCGGATGTGGTCGCCCGCCCCCGCTGCGCGGCGGCTCTGCGGGATCAGCACGGGGACGATTTCTTCCGCGAACAGGCCCTCGTTCCAGGCGCGCGCCGTCTTCTGCTGGCTGGCCAGCGCGAAGCGGTCCTGGTCCTCGCGCGACACCTTGTAGTCGACCGCGACGTTCTCGGCCGTCTCCGGCATCGAATCGGTGCCGTACAGGTGCTTCATCTGCTTGTTTGGGAAGCGCCAGCCGATGGTGGTGTCGTAGATCTCGGCCTGGCGCGAGAACGCGGTCTCGGCCTTGCCCATCACGAAAGGCGCGCGCGTCATCGATTCGACGCCGCCTGCAATCATGAGTTGGGTTTCGCCGGCCTTGATGGCGCGCGCGGCAATGCCGACCGCATCCATGCCCGAGCCGCACAGTCGGTTCACGGTGGTGCCCGGCACGTCGGCAGGCAAGCCGGCCAGCAGCGAAGCCATGTGGGCGACGTTGCGGTTGTCTTCGCCGGCCTGGTTGGCGCAACCGAAGATCACGTCGTCGACCTGGGTCCAGTCCACGCCCGGATTGCGCTTCATCAGTTCGCGCAGCGGGATGGCGCCGAGGTCGTCGGCGCGCACGTCCTTCAGCGCGCCGCCGTAGCGGCCGATCGGGGTGCGGATTGCGTCGCAAATGTAGGCGTCAGTCATGCTTTTCCTCCTTGTTCGGCGGCCAAAAGGGGCGCGCCCGTTACAGCCTGCAGTTCTTCGAAAGTGAGACCCGGCGCCATCTCGATCACGCGCAAACCGTCGGCAGTGACGTCGATCACCGCCAGGTCGGTATAGATGCGGTTCACGCAAGCCACGCCGGTAAGCGGGTAGCTGCATTCGCGCACGATCTTGCTCTCGCCCGTCTTGGTCTGGTGGTCCATCATCACGAACACCTGCTTGGCGCCAATGGCCAGGTCCATCGCGCCGCCGACGGCCGGAATCGCGTCCGGGGCGCCGGTGTGCCAGTTGGCGAGATCGCCCCTCTCCGACACCTGGAAGGCGCCCAGCACGCAGATGTCGAGGTGGCCGCCGCGCATCATCGCGAAGGAATCGCCATGGTGGAAGTAGCTGCCCCCGGTGAGCAGGGTCACCGGCTGCTTGCCGGCGTTGATCAGGTCCTCGTCTTCTTCGCCGGGCGCGGGCGCCGGGCCCATGCCGAGCAGGCCGTTCTCGCTGTGCAGGAAGACTTCGCGGTCGCTCGGGAGGTAATTCGCGACCTTGGTCGGCAGTCCGATGCCGAGGTTCACATAAGCGCCCTCGTGGATGTCCTGGGCCACGCGCTCGGCGATCTGGTCGCGGGTGAAACGATGCTCAATGGTCATACGGTCTCCTTCACGACGCGCTGGACGAAAATGCCCGGGGTGACGATGACCTCGGGGTCGAGTTCGCCCAGCGGTACGATCTCGTTCACCTGGGCGATGGTCACCTTGGCCGCCATCGCCATG
>DEKZ01000255.1:10554-15766 GCA_002354135.1 Massilia sp. UBA2709
TCATAGGTTTTGTCGATCATGTCTGTCGCCTTTTCGTGCGCACGGCATGCCGGCGCACTTGAAATGATGTTGCCGTTGTTCGATAATCGCACTGATGTTTGACTACCGCCCAACCAAGTGTAGTGGCACCCTGGCCGAAAGGTCAAGAAAAAAGACCAATCGAAGCGAGCTTCCCTGCATTACAATCCCGCCATGACAAATACTGCGATCACTACAAACGAGGCCGACAGCCCGGAAACCGAGGCCGGCAGCGACGAGCGCGACCTCAGCATCGCCGAGCAGATCGATGCCCTGACCGACCCCAGTTTCATGACCTCGCTGGCGCGCGGCCTGGCCGTGGTACGCGCCTTCAGCGATTCGCGCAAGCCCCAGACCATCGCCCAGATCAGCCAGAAGACCGGCATCCCGCGCGCGGCCGTGCGGCGCTGCCTGTACACCCTGCAGCAGCTCGGCTACGTCGGCGCCGAGCACAACAATTTTTCCCTGCGCCCGAAGGTGCTCACGCTCGGCTATTCCTACCTGTCGTCGACGCCGCTGACGGTGTCGAGCCAGCCCTACCTGAACAACATCAGCCGCGAACTGGGCGAATCGAGCTCGCTCGCGGTGCTGGACGATGGCGAGGTGCTGTACGTGGCGCGCGCCGCCGCCACGCGGGTCATGTCGGTGGCCCTGAACACGGGCAGCCGCCTGCCGGCCTACTGCACCTCGCTCGGGCGCGTGATGCTGGCCCACCTCCCGCCCGAGGAGCTGAACGCCTACTTCGCGAAGACGAAACTGCGCCCCCTCACCGACAAGACCGTGACCTCGCAAAAGCGCCTGCGCGAGATCCTCGCGGGCGTGCGCCAGAACGGCTACGCCATCAACGACGAGGAACTGGAACTGGGCCTGCGCTCGATCTCGGTCCCGGTGCGCGGCGCTTCCGGCCAGGTGCTGGCGGCGCTGAACGTCGGCGCCCAGGCCGGCCGCGTCAGCGTCGAGCGGATGCAACAGGAGTTCCTGCCCGTGCTGCTGCGCGGGGCCCAGGAACTGTCGGTGCTGCTGCCTTAGGAATCAACGTTTGCGCGACGCGGACGTTTGGTGGGCACGGGGCGCCCACCCTACGGCTTCGGCAGCCGCTATAACGTAGGGTGGGCGCCCCGTGCCCACCGTTCTACGCACACCCGCAGGTCCGCGAGTCCGCCCGATCAGAAGTGATGGCGCAGGCCGAGCATGACACCATTCTGCGTCTTGCCCACACCCACGGTTCCGCCCGCATCCAGCGCCACCGCCGAATTGCCGTCGTTGTCCATGCGCCCGATCGCCGTGTAGACCACGGTACGCTTGGACAGCGCGTAGTTCAGGCGCGCCACCAGCATCGTCACGTCGTCGTCCGAGTTCTTCGTGTTGCGGGCCGCGGCCTGGACGTCGATGACGAAGTTGTTGATCGGATGGCTCACGCCCAGGTACCACAGCAGCGATTCGGTGGTGCCGGTGGCGG
Source organism: Massilia sp. UBA2709 (assembly GCA_002354135.1). Classification (GTDB taxonomy): domain Bacteria; phylum Pseudomonadota; class Gammaproteobacteria; order Burkholderiales; family Burkholderiaceae_D; genus Telluria. The sequence goes on from DEKZ01000255.1 coordinate 12,032, forward strand.
CATTCGTTTCGCGGTCGATCAGGCCGCCGCCGATCTTGGTCGGGCCGATCATCAGGTAACCGTTGACGGTGGTGCGGATGTCGTCATTGTTGCTGCTGGTGAGGCCGCCGGCGGCGCCAACGTTGCCGTACAGGCGGTCGTAGGAGGCGTTCAGGCCCCACTGCTTGGTTTCGTAGCCGACCAGGCCGGTGTACTGGCGGCAGGCCTTGGAGTTGCCCGCCACTTCGCCGGCGCAGTTGGTGGCGGCGGGGCCGCCGGTGGCGGATGCGTCGCGGCCGAAGCTCCAGGTCGCGCCGACCACGAAGCCGCTGAAGTTGCCCATGTAGCCGATGGCGTTGTCGCTGCGCGCGTTCGGCAGGTAGGGATCGATGCTGCCGATGGCGAACAGGTTCGGGCCCAGCACGTCGGTTTTCAGGCCCGAGATGTAGGTCATGTTCTGCTGGCGGCCGATCGTCAGCTGGCCCCAGTCGCCCTTCAGGCCGACGTTGGCGGCGCGGCCGAACAGGCGGCCGCCCTGCTGCTGGGTGCCGGTATCCATCGCCAGCCCGTTTTCGAGCACGAAGAACGCCTGCAGCCCACCGCCGAGATCCTCGCTGCCCTTGAAGCCGATGCGCGACGGAGAGGAGCTGGTCAGCGAGGGGATCTTGGTATTCGAATCGCCCGCGTTGTTGACGTTCGTCAGGTGGGCAATACCGCTGTCGACGATACCGTAGACCTGGACCGAGGTCTGGGCGTGGGCCGACGTGGCGGCAAGGGCGCACACCAGCGCGGCTGCGCTGGACAGGATGTTCTTCATGTTGTCTCCTTGAGTTTATTCACTTCTGGTTTTTTCAACTTCGGATTGCGGCGTTCGATTATCGAACAAGAGGTTGTTAATCGAACGCCAAAACGATACTATTGTTGTCACGGAACCTTGTCAACAATATGCTTGAGCCGATTGCCGACCTGGTTGCGACAACAAGACGATGCCGCCCAGGTGCATCGAGGCTGATCACCAGACCAATTAACAGGAGACAAGCATGACTTTCAAGACCATCGCGGCGCTCGCCGTGGCCGGCGCCTTCGCCCTGCCCGCCGCCCAGGCCCAGGACACCATCAAGGTGGGCGTGATCGCCTCCTTCTCCGGTCCCTTCGCCGACTACGGCAAGCAGATGCAGGGCGGGATCAAGGCCTGGATGGCCCAGCACGGCGACAGCGTCGCCGGCAAGAAGATCCAGCTGATCTACAAGGACACCACCGGCCCCTCGCCGGAGATCGCCAAGCGGCTGGCCCAGGAACTGGTGGTGCGCGAGAAGGTCGACTTCCTGGCCGGCTTCGGCCTGACGCCGGAAGCGCTGGCCGTGGCGCCGATCGCCCAGCAGGCCAAGAAGCCGATGATCATCATGAACGCCGCCACGTCCGTCATCACCACCAAGTCGGACTACATCGCGCGTTTCTCGATGACCCTGCCGCAGATCTCGGCGCCGATGGGCGACTGGGCCCTGAAGAACAACATCAGGAACGTCGCGACCGTGGTGGCCGACTACGGCCCCGGCATCGATGCCGAGAAGGCCTTCAGCGACCGCCTCGTGAAAAACGGCGGCAAGATCGTCGAAGCAATCCGCGTCCCGCTGCGCAACCCGGAATTCGCGCCCTTCATCCAGCGCATCAAGGACGCCAAGCCGGACGCCGTCTTCGTCTTCGTGCCGGCCGGCGAACAAAGCATCGCCTTCATGAAGGGCTACCGCGAGCGCGGCCTGGCGGCGGCCGGCGTGAAGGTGATCGCCACCGGCGACCTGACCGACGACCACGTGCTGCCTGCGATGGGCGACAACACCCTGGGCGTGATCACCACCTTCCACTACTCGGCGGCCCACAAGTCGCCCGAGAACGAGGCCTTCCTGAAGAGTTTCGCCGCCGCCAACCCGCAGGGCGGACGCCCGAACTTCATGGCGGTCGCGGCCTACGACGGCATGAACGCGATCTACCAGGTCAGCCAGAAGCTGAACGGCAAGATCGAGGGCGACAAGGCGATGGCGGTCCTGAAGGGCATGAAGATCCAGAGCCCGCGCGGCCCGATCACGATCGACCCGGCCACCCGCGACGTCATCCAGACCGTGTACGTGCGCAAGGTCGAGAAGGTGAACGGCCAGCCCTACAACGTGGAATTCGACCAGTTCCCGAACATGAAGGACCCGGGCAAGTAAGGACCGAACAGGACCATCGTGGCGATGGGCCGGCGGGGCGCGAGCCGCGCCGGCGCCTTTGCTGCCGCACCGAGGCCTGTTTACTCCTCCTCGTTATCCGTGAACGGACCCGCGGGCCGCAATGGCATGCAACGCGCGGCTTCGACGCGGCATCCAATGTCGTAGCAGCAGCGGCGTCCCCCCTGGGCGCCGCTGCCCCTGGCTTGTCCGCCAAGCCCTACGACAAAGGAGACAGACATGAAGCCCATTTCGTCCCGCTTGCGTCTTGCCGCTATCGCCGGCCTGTACGCCTGCTCGGCAAGCGTCGCCCTCGCCCAGTCCGCGCCGAACGACGCCCAGATCGCCGGCATCGTCGTTGCGGCCAATACCGTCGACATCGATGCCGGCAGGCTGGCGGAAAGGATGACGACGAATCCCGAGGTCAAGGCATTCGCCACCCAGATGGTGACCGACCATACCGGCGTCAATCAACAGGCGAGCGCCCTGGTGAAAAAGCTGAACGTCACGCCGCAAGACAGCGAGATCGCGGCCAGCCTGAAGCGAGGCGGCGCGGAAAATATCGCCAGGCTCAAGGACATGAAAGGCAAGCACTTCGACCAGGCCTATGTGGCGCACGAGGTCGCGTATCACCAGGCCGTGATCGACGCGCTCGACAAGGCCCTGATCCCGAACGCGCGCAACGCGGAATTGAAGGAGACCCTCGTCAAGGTGCGCCCGGCCTTTGTCGCCCACCTCGAGCACGCGAAGCAGCTGCGCGCCTCCATGAAGTAGGGAGCGGGCATGAAGCGCATCGTTCCGCTGCGCCCGCCGCGTTCCCGGGCCGCCGGGAAGAAGCGAGCTGCCGGCCTGGGGGCGCGCCTGGGCGCCGGCCTGCTGGCCTTGTGCGCCGGCGCAGCGCCCGCGACCGCCACCATCCATACGGTGATCATCGACGGCATGCGGTTTGTGCCGGCAACGATCGAAGCGAAAGCCGGCGATACCATCGTCTGGCGCAACAAGGATCCCTTCCCGCATACCGTGGCCTCGACTGGCCCGGGATTCGCGTCGGCGCCGATTGCGCCGCAAGGCCAATGGACCTTCAAGGCGGGCAAGCCCGGCCGCTACGCCTACCTTTGTACCCTGCACCGCACGATGCAGGGCGTGCTGGTCGTGAAATGAAAGGAGCGCCCATGGAAACAGCCAGCCGGCCCGAACTGAAGAACGCCACCGACGCCGGGCTGCTTGCCCAGGTCGCGGCGGGCAGCCACGCCGCTTTCGAAGTGCTCATGCGGCGGCACAACCAAGCCCTGTACCGGACGGCGCGCAGCATCGTCAGGGACGATGCCGAAGCCGAAGACGTCGTGCAGGAATCCTACCTGCTCGCCTACCGCAATGCCGCCAGCTTCCGGGGCGAGGCCAGTCCCGCCACCTGGCTGACCCGCATCGTCGTCAACGAAGCCAACAGCCGGCTGCGCAGGACACGCCGGCGCGCCCAGATCGTGCAACTGGTGCCCGGCATCGCCCCGGGCGACCCGGCCGACCCCGGCGACGCCGGCGCCATCGACGCCGA
>DEKZ01000085.1 GCA_002354135.1 Massilia sp. UBA2709
CCGGCGCGGCCGGGGCCGGCGAGTACATGGCCAGCCGTGCCGGCGGCGCGTCGTTCAGGAAAGCGCGGGTCCAGTCGATGTTCGACACTTCGAGCGCGCCCGTGCGCTCGCGCAGCACGGCCTCGAGCGCGGTTTCCCAGCCCTCCTCGACCTGCACCTGCTGCCACAGGCGCGGCAGCCCGCCCAGCTCGTGCTTCTGCAGCCAGGGCTGGACCTTGCCCTGGGTCTGGACGCGCTCCTGCATCCCCTTCAGGGCCGACAGGCGCGCTTCCAGCTGGGCGTTGGACGCGGTCTCGCGCTGGACCTGGGCATGCGCTTCGCGCCGCTCGTTTTCCACCTGCTCCTGCTGCTCCCCCGCCTCTTCCAGCAGCATGCTCTGCTCTTCCAGCGCCTGCTGCTTTTCCTCGAGCTGCAGGCGCAGGTTCGCCAGCTGGGTGCTGTCGGGCGGGTTCAGGCTGTTCTTTTCCTGCTGCAGGCGCTCGCGCCGGCTCGCCAGGCTGTTCAGGATGTTCGCGGCATTGCGTCCGTGCGCCGCCGACAGCTCGATGCGCTGCTGCACCTGCATGATGCGCGCGCGCGACTCGTCGGCCTTGCGCTGGGCTTCGCGCCATGCCGCATCGAGTTCCGGCAGGCGCTCGCCGGCCGCTTCGACCGCGATCTGCGCCCCTTCGGCGCGCGCGGCCAGCTCCTCGACGTGGAAACCGGCTTCCTCAATCTGCTCCTCGTACTCGGCGGCCTGGGCCAGCCACTGATCGCGTTGGGCCGTGAGCGCGGCGAGCTGGTTCTGCAGGCGGGTGCGCGACTCGATCACGAACTTGATCTGCGCTTCCAGGCTGCCGATCTCGGAATTGGTCTGGTACAGCGCACCCTGCGCCGTGTGCAGGCGGTCGCCGACGGCGAAGTGGTGCTGGCGCAGGTGCTCGAGCTCCAGCTCGACGTTGCGCAGCTTCGCGGTCTGTTCTTCCAGGCTGTTCTGGGCTTCTTCCATCTCGCGGAAGTAGCGCTTCTGTTCAAGCTCGGCTTCGTTCTTGCGCAGCAGCCAGAGCAGCTTCTGCTTTTCTTCCTGGTCCGCCTGCAGCTGGTGGAAGCGGTTCGCCACCGCCGCCTGGGCTTCGAGCTTTTCCAGGTTGGCGTTCAGTTCGCGCAGGATGTCTTCCACGCGCAGCAGGTTCTCGCGGGTATCGGACAGCCGGTTCTCGGTCTCGCGGCGGCGTTCCTTGTACTTCGAGACGCCGGCCGCTTCTTCGAGGAAGACGCGCAGCTCTTCCGGGCGCGACTCGATGATGCGCGCGATCATGCCCTGGCCGATGATGGCGTAGGCGCGCGGGCCAAGGCCGGTGCCGAGGAAGATGTCCTGGATGTCGCGCCGGCGCACCGGCTGGCCATTGATGTAATAGGTGGAGGTGCCGTCGCGCGTGAGGGTGCGCTTCACCGCGATCTCGGCGTACTGGCCCCACTGGCCGGCCGCCTTGCCCATGCTGTTGTCGAACACCAGTTCGACCGAGGCCCGGCCCGAGGGCTTGCGGTGCGTGGAGCCGTTGAAGATCACGTCCTGCATCGATTCGCCGCGCAATTCCGATGCTTTCGATTCGCCCAGCACCCAGCGCACGGCATCGATGATGTTCGACTTGCCGCAGCCATTCGGACCGACCACGCCGACCAGCTGACCAGGCACCTGGAAATTGGTTGGATCGACGAAAGACTTAAATCCCGACAATTTAATGGAGGATAGTCGCACCTTGCTTCGGCTACTCGGGAATCGTTAAAGGAGGCATCATACCATCTGTTGCTTGCATTTCGGCCAAGTTTGGGGTGTACCAGGCTCGGCCGGCACGCGCCAGGGCGGCGGCATTCTACAGAAGATTAACGAAATGAAATAGTGGGCGGCGCGTGGCCGGTTGGTCAGCTTGCGCCCTGGAAGTGGCGGACCAGGGCGGTGACCAGCACGACGCCCAGGAACAGCAGCTTGACACCGGTGGCCACCTTGCGCCCGCGGGGCATTGTGCGTGTCCGGCTGGCGGCCGCGATGGCGGCGTCACGCTCGGCCCGGTCGTCCGGATGCAGGTAGCTGTCGGTGAGGCTGCGCAAGGTCTCGAAGTCGTCGTTGCGCACGCGGGCGCCGAGATGCCTGGCCAGCTCGATCATGGCCTCGACCAGGGGCTCGCCGGGATTCTTCGCCCACAGTTCCCCGTCTTCGCAGACGATGACTTCGCGCTCGTCGTCGAGGGTGGGCATGTAGAGCTGCGTGTTGTCGCTGCCGGGCAGGAAGGCGAGGCGGCCGTTCATTTCCCGCAGCGCCCGATCGACTTCGCTGCTGGAAATCGGCTGCGATCTTCCCGCGACGGTGCGCAGAATTTGAACGTCATAGCCCATGCTTTTCATTCCTCGTGAGATGGAGCGGAAATTGTAGCAGGGCGAATGCCGGCGCCGCCCCATCGCGCGGCCGGAAGCCGGGCCGTTGCTGATTCCAATATGCAATAATGAAAAGACATCGTTACTTCGACCTGCCGAACATGCGCGATGCATCGCCAGACCATGCGAACCCCGCAATGCCGGCCCCAGGCGGCGAAACGCAGCTCCCTGCTCGCATGCAGGCGGTTCCCAGCGATGGAGTGCCGCACTTGGCGCGTGGCCATTCCGCCTTCCTCACGCTCTACCGTCTCCGGCGCGCCGCCTTCAGGCAGCAATCCATGGCCCTGTACAGGCGTTACGGCCAGGCGCTCCTCGTCGCCCTCGCGCTGTTCGGCATCCTGCTGAGAGAACGTCCGAGCCTGCTCGGCGAGCCGCTGCTGCACTACTGGCGCGCTCCGGGCTCGTGGCTGGCCGACCTGGCCTGCGCCGGGGCATGGATGGCGCTCGTTGCCGCCTGGGTGAGCATCCATCGCGGCTTCATTCGCGGCGGGACGCTGGCCAGGTACGTCCGCAGCCTGCCGCTGCACCCGCGCACGGCGGGTCTGGTCGACCTGGCGATCCTCGGGCTCGGATTGCGCGTCTTCCTGCTGCCGTTCGGGATGGCAGCCTGGATCGCCGCAGGCTCCGGCAACTCTGCCGGCGCGGCCGGCGCCGACGGCCGCTTCTGGATCTACCTGCTGCTGTTGGGCGCATTGACGATCGCGACCGCCCGGCCGGTCGCCTTCGGGGCCACGCTGCGCAGCCGGCTGCTCCAGGCCGGCATCCTTGGCGCACTCCTGTGTGCGCCCCACCTGCCCATCCTGCCGGCAGCGGCCGCGGCGCTGGCGGCGGCTTGCGCCGTCTTCCTCG
>DEKZ01000084.1 GCA_002354135.1 Massilia sp. UBA2709
GCCGGTCAGGACCAGGTTCTCGAGGTTGGCGCCGAGCGTGTAGCTCGCGCCGGAATACACGGTGTCGGTGCCGGCCCCAGGCGCCTCGACCACCGTATCCTGCGCGTCGACGTAGTAGGTGTCGTCGCCCGCGCCGCCCTGCAGGCTGTCCGCGCCTGCGCCGCCGACCAGGGTGTCGTTGCCCGCGCCGCCGATGAGCGTATCGTTGCCGTCCTGGCCATCCAGCACGTTGTTGCCGCTGTTGCCGGTGATGACGTTGTCCAGGGCATTGCCGGTGGCGCTGATGTGTGCGCCACCGATCAAGGTAAGGTTCTCGAGGTGTTCGCCCAGGCCCAGGCTGATGCTCGACTGCACGGTGTCGACGCCTTCGCCGGCCTGTTCGCTCACCACGTCGCCCAGGCTGTCGACCACGTAGGTGTCGTTACCGGCGCCGCCAGCCATGATGTCGTCGCCGCTGCCGCCGTCGAGCGTGTCGTTGCCTGCGCCGCCGCTCAGGATGTCGTTGCCGGCCATGCCGCTCAGGACATTGTTGGCGTCGTTGCCGGTGATGCTGTTGTCCTGGGCGTTGCCGGTGCCGTTGATGGCGGCGGCGCCGGTCAGGACCAGGTTCTCGACGTTGGCCGACAGGGTGTAGTTGGCGCTGGCGTAGGCGATGTCGACGCCGCCATTGGCCGCCTCGTTGATGACGTCGGCGGTGGCGTCGACGATGTAGGTGTCGTCGCCGCCACCCCCGGCCATGGTGTCGTTGCCGGCGCCGCCGTCGATGAAGTTGTTGCCGGCGTTGCCGGTGATGCTGTTGGCCAGCGCATTGCCGCTGCCCTGCAGGTCGGCGCTGCCGGTCAGGACCAGGTTCTCGACATTCGCGCCCAGGCTGTAGTCGATCGAGGACTGCACGGTGTCGGTGCCGGCGCCCGCCGCCTCGACGACGGCGTCGCCCGCGTCGTCGACCACGTAGGTGTCGTTGCCCAGGCCGCCCTGCATGGTATCAAGGCCCGTGCCGCCGTTCAGGACGTCGTCGCCGTTGTTGGCGACCAGGGTGTCGTTGCCGGCGCCGCCATCGAGCACGTTATTGCCGTTGTTGCCAGTGATGACGTTATCGAGCGCGCTGCCGCTGCCGTTGATGGCGCTGGTGCCGGTCAGCACCAGGTTCTCTACATTGCCGGTCAGGACGTAACTGATCGAGGACTGGACGGTGTCCGCGCCCTCCCCTTCGTTCTCGACGACCAGGTCGCCCGCGTTGTCGACCACGTAGGTGTCGTCGCCGCTTCCGCCCAGCATGCGGTCGGCGCCGATGCCGCCGTTGAGGACGTCGTTGCCCGCGTCGCCCGAGAGCAGGTCGTCGCCGGCGTCGCCGTTGAGCGCATCCATGCCTTCGCCGCCGAACAGCGTGTCGTTGCCGGCGTTGCCGTTCAGGGTATCGTTGCCGGCCTTGCCGTCGAGGACGTTGGCGCCGGTGTTGCCGTTGATGATGTTATCCAGCTCGTTGCCGGTGCCGTCGATGTCGGCCGTGCCGGTCAGGGTCAGGTTCTCGACGTTGTCGGTCAGCGTGTAGGTGATGCTCGACTGCACCAGGTCCTTGCCTTCGCCCGCCACTTCGACCACCAGGTCGCCGTCGTCGTCAACCACGAAGGTGTCGTCGCCCAGCCCGCCGAGCATGGTATCGGCGCCGGCGCCGCCGTTCAGGACGTCGTTGCCGGCGTCGCCGTAAAGCTGGTCGTCGCCCGCTTCGCCATTGAGCAGGTCGTTGCCGTTGCCGCCGCTGATGCGGTCCATGCCCGCGCCCGCGTTGATGGTATCGTTGCCGTCGCCGCCGTCCGCGGTATTGTTGCCGCTGTTGCCGGTAATGACGTTGTTCAGCGCGTTGCCGTTGCCGATCAGGTCTTCAAGGCCGGTCAGGACCAGGTTCTCGACGTTGCTGGTCAGCGTGTAGTCGATGCTCGAATGCACGGTGTCGGTGCCGGCGCCGGCCAGTTCCTCGACGCGGTCGCCGGCGTTGTCGACCACATAGGTGTCGTCGTGGGCCCCGCCCTGCATCAGGTCGGCGCCGCGGCCGCCGTCGAGCAGGTCCGAGCCGGCATTGCCGACCAGGGTGTCGTCGCCGTCGAGGCCGAACAGCGCATTGGCCGCGTTGTTGCCGGTGACGAGGTTCTCGAGTTCGTTGCCGGTGCCGCGCGTGATGCCCACACCGGTGAGGGTCAGGTTCTCGACGTTGTCGGACAGGGTGAAGTCGACCCCGGACTGCACCGTGTCGCGGCCCTCGCCCGCCAGTTCGACTACCAGGTCGCCCGTGTTGTCGACGACATAGACGTCGTCGCCGCTGCCGCCGAGCATGGTGTCGACACCTGCGCCGCCGTTGAGCAGGTCGTTGCCGCTGTCGCCCTGCAGGCGGTCGTTGCCGAGCTCGCCATTCAGGGTGTCGTCGCCTTCGCCGCCGATCAGCGTGTCGTCGGCGTCGCCCGCGTTGATGGTGTCGTTGCCGGCCAGGCCGTCGAGGACGTTGGCGCCCTTGTTGCCGGTGATGAGGTTGTCCAGTTCGTTGCCGGTGCCGTCGATGCCGGCGGTGCCGGTCAGGGTCAGGTTCTCGACGTTGTCGGTCAGCGTCCAGGTAATGCCGGACTGCGTGGTGTCCAGGCCGGCGCCGGCCGCCTCGATCACGCGGTCGCCGAGGTCGTCGACCACGTAGACGTCGTCGCCGCTGCCGCCTTCCATGCTGTCTGCGCCCAGGCCGCCATTCAGGGTGTCGTTCCCGAGCTCGCCGAACAGGCGGTCGTCGCCGAGCTCGCCGTTGAGCGTGTCGTTGCCGTCGCCGCCGCGCACCAGGTCCTGGCCGTCGCCGGCATGGACGACGTCGTTGCCGGCGCCGGCGTCGATGGTGTTGTCGCCGCCGTTGCCGGTGATGGTGTTGTTCAGGGCGTTGCCGGTGCCGCTCAGCTTATCCACGCCGGTCAGGACCAGGTTCTCGACGTTGTCGGTCAGGGTGTAGGTGATGCCGGAACGCACGGTGTCGTTGCCTGAGGAAGTCGCCTCGAACACCCGGTCGCCCGCCTGGTCGATGACGTAGGTGTCGTCGCCGATGCCGCCCTGCATGTCGTCGGCGCCATTGCCGCCGTCGAGGAAGTCGTTGCCGCCGTTGCCGAGCAGGACATCGTCGCCGTCCAGCCCGAACAGCGTATTGTTCTGGACGTTGCCGCTCAGGACGTTGTCGAGCTCGTTACCGCTGCCGCTGATGGCGGCGCCGGTCAGGGTCAGGTTCTCGACGTTGCCGCTCAAGGTGTGGTTGACGCTCGCCAGGACCTGGTCGCTGCCCTCGCCTTGCTCTTCGACCACCAGGTCGGCCGTGTTGTCGACGATATAGGTGTCGTCGCCGCTGCCGCCGCGCAGGCTGTCGGCCCCGGCGCCGCCGTCGAGCAGGTCCTTGCCGGCGCCGCCGAACAGGCTGTCGTCGCCGCCGTTGCCGTAGAGGCTGTCGTTGCCGTCCAGGCCGGCCAGGACGTTGGCGCCGGCGTTGCCGTTGATGGTGTTGTCGAGCTCGTTGCCGGTGGCGCCGATGGCGGCCGTGCCGGTCAGCACCAGGTTCTCGACGTTGCTTGTCAGGGTGTAGCCGATGCTCGACTGGACGGTGTCCAGGCCCTCGCCCGCGGCTTCGGCGACGAGGTCGCCGGCGTCGTCGACGACGTAGACGTCGTCGCCGCTGCCGCCTTCCATGGTGTCGGCGCCGTGGCCGCCGTTCAGGGTGTCGTTGCCGAGCTCGCCGTACAGGCGGTCGTCGCCCGCTTCGCCGTTGAGGACGTCGTTGCCGTCGCCGCCGTACACGAGGTCGTCGCCCGCATCGGCGCTGACATTGTCGTTGCCTGCGCCGGCGGCGAGCGTGTTGGCGCCGGCGTTGCCGGTGATGTTGTTGTTGGCCGCGTTGCCGCTGCCGTCGAGGTCGCCGGCGCCGGTCAGCACCAGGTGCTCGAGGTTCTCGCCGAGCGCATAGCTGATGCCCGAGCGCACCGTGTCGGTGCCGGCGTTCGCGCCTTCGACCACGCTGTCGCCGGCGGCGTCGACCACATAGGTGTCGTCGCCGGTGCCGCCCTGCATGCTGTCGTTGCCGCTGCCGCCGTCGAGCACGTCGCTGCCGGCATTGCCGATGAGCGTGTCGTCGCCGTCCAGGCCGGACAGCGTGTTGTAGCCGGCGTTGCCGGTGATGACGTTATCGAGCCCGTTCCCGGTGCCGTTGATGTAGCCGGCGCCGGTCAGGGTCAGGTTCTCGACGTTCTCGGGCAGCGTGTAGCTGACGCTTGAAAACACCGTGTCGCTGCCCTCGTCCGCGTTCTCGACCACCTTGTCGCCCACGTTGTCGACCACGTAGCTGTCGTTGCCCTGGCCGCCCGCGAGGGTGTCCGCGCCGCTGCCGCCGTCGAGCACGTTGGCGCCGCTGTTGCCGTTGATCGTATTGGCGAGCGCATTGCCGGTGCCGTTGATGTCGCCGGTGCCGGTCAGGTTCAGCGTGTCGACGTTGTACGGCAGCGTGGTGGTGACGGACGAGTTAATGGTGGTCATTACGTTTCCTCTTATTTACTTCGGGAACAGGAGAATCACGGGCTCAGGCAGCGGGGGCCGTGGCGGGGGGCTGCACGACTTGCATCTTTGCAGCGGATTGGTGGCGACCCTGGACCGGCTTGTCGAAGCTGAACACTTCGTCGACCTGCAGGCCGCGCGGGATCTGGTGGGTGATGAAGACCATCGTGACCTTCCCCTTGAGCGCGTTCACGGTGCGGGCGAACTGCTCGGCGGCGTGCTGGTCGAGGTTGGAGACGGCTTCATCGAAAATCAGGATGTCGGGCCGGCGCAGCAAGGCGCGCGCGATGGCAATGCGCTGGCGCTGGCCGCCGGACAGGCCGGTGCCGCGTTCGCCGATTTCGGTCTGGTAGCCCTTGGGCAGCTTCTCGATCGTATCGTGGATTTCTGCAGCCTTGCAGGCGGCGATCACCTCGTCGAAGCCCGCGTGGGGGCAGGCCATCACCAGGTTGTCGTAGACCGTGCCGGAAAACAGCACGGTTTCCTGGGGAACGACGCCGAAGACCTGGCGCAGCTCGTTGGCGGCGAGGAAGCGGATGTCGCGCCCGTCGAGGTGGATGGCGCCGTCGCCTGGCTGGTAGAAACCCAGCATCAGCTTGGCCAAGGTACTCTTGCCGCAGCCGGAAGGCCCCATCAGGACGCTCAGGCGGCCCGGCTTGAAGGACAGGTTCAGGTTGCGGTAGAGCCAGGGATGCTGCTCGGAATAGCGGAAGGAAACGCCCACCAGGTCGAGCGCGCCCTGCCCCTTCGCTTCGCGGCTCGGGGGCAGCGCATACGGTTCGGCCGGCATGTCCATCATGTCGCCGAGGCGCCTGACGGCGATGTTCGCCTGCTGGAATTCCTGCCACAGCCCGGTCAGGCGCAGCATCGGCTGGCTCATGCGTCCTGCGAACATCTGGAACGCGACCAGCATGCCGACCGTGAAACCGTCGTTCTGCATCACCAGCATGGCGCCGACCAGCAGGATCGCCAGCGTCATCACCTGTTCGATCGCGTTGGTCGCCACGTTATAGGTGTTGCCCACCTGCCTCGTCGAGAAACCGGCCGCCAGATACTGGGACAGCAGGTCGCCGTAGCGGCGGTCGACGTCGGGCTCCATCTGCAGCGACTTGACCGTGCCCATGCCCGCCAGGTATTCAGTAAGGAAGGCCTGGTTGCGCGCGCCCAGCATGAACTGCTTGTTGAGGCGCTCGCGAAACAGCGGGCTGACGAAGACGCTCATGAGGGCGATCACGCCCAGCAGGCCGAGGGCGATCAGCGACAGCTGCCAGCTGTAGCTGAACATGACTGCCAGGAAGATCAGCAGGAAAGGCAGGTCGAGGATCAGGGTCACGGCCGCGCCGGACAGGAACTCGCGGATGGTTTCGACGCCGTGCAGGCGCGCCACCAGGGTGCCGGTCGGGCGCTGCTCGAAATAGGCCAGGGGCAGGCGCAGCATGTGGCGGAACACCTCGCTGCCGAGCACGGCGTCGATGCGGTTGCCGGTATGCAGGACCAGATACTGGCGCAGCCAGGTCATGGCCGAGGTGAAGACCATGAACATCAGCAGGCCGATGCCGAGCACGGCCAGGGTGTTTTTGGTCTGGTGGACGACCACCTTGTCGATGATGACCTGGGTGAACAGCGGCGTGGCCAGGCCGACCAGCTGGATCGCCAGCGAGGCCAGCAGCACGTCGCGCCAGATCGACTTGTGCTTGAGCAGTTCGGGAACGAACCAGCGGAAACCGAAAGGCTTCTTTTCCTGGACGAAGCCGGCGATCGCCTCGTCGTTCTCCGCCCCGGCGCTGGGCGCCCGGGCCAACAGCAGCAGTTCCGGAGCCAGCCGGGCCGGCGCTTCCACGACGGGCATGGATTCGGCCACCTGCGAGCCGGCGCGGAAGAAGCTCAGCACCTTGCCGTCGGTTTTCAGGATCAGGAGCGGCGTCAGCGCTGCGGTGCCCTCGTCACCCTCGCCCTCTTCCTGGCTGGCGCGCTCGAAGGCGACGGCCGGCAGCGGCAGCGCCTGCCAATCGAGGCCGGCGACGGCGCAGGCGCCGGTCTTGATTCCCAGCGAGCGCGCCATCTCATGGAAGGTGGCGACGCTGTAGGGCGGCGGAAACTGCTGGGCCACCAGGGCGCTGTCGAAGGGCATGCGGTACAGGCCGCACAGGCTGCCGAGCACCCAGAGCACTTCTTCCCGCCGTACCGCATCCATGATCGACATCGATCGCTTTTCCCGTATGTTTGAATCATTCGTGGTTGCTATTCGTGCAACCTATCTTTCTATCGGGAAAAGTTGTATCACTTCAGTTGCCGTACGGAAATGCGAAACCACAACAAGGGAATGGAAGCGGCGTCAGGCTGCGCGTTCCGTTGCGCTGGCCCCACGCAGCGCGGTGCGAAGCCGATCGGAATGATAAAAAAAATGCCACCGCATGCGGTGGCATCCTCGTTCCATGCGCTGGCGGTTATCCCAGCTTGCCGAGCGCCTGCGCGATATCGGCAATCAGGTCGGCCGGCTCTTCCAGCCCGATATTGAAGCGCACCAGCGTGCCCTTCTCCTGCCAGTTGCGGCGGATCGCTCCCATGCGATAAGGCACGGCCAAGCTGTTGGCGCCGCCCCAGCTGTAGCCAAGGCCAAACAGTTCCAGCGAATCGACGAAGCGGTCGGTCTGGGCCTCGGTATAGCGTGCGTCGAAGATCACCGAGAACAGCCCGCCCGCGCCCGTGAAGTCGCGCTGCCAGTATTCGTGGCCCGGGCACTCTTCGAAGGCGGGGTGCAGCACGCGCACGATCTCGGGACGGCTCTTGAGCCAGCCTGCAACCTTGCGCGCGGCCCGGTCGTGGGCCTCGAAGCGCAGCTTCATGGTCGGCAGACCGCGCATCACCAAGTAGGCATCGTCCGGGCTCACGCCCAGGCCCAGGCGCATGTGGGCGGTCGCGAGCTTGTCGTGCACTGCCCGATCGCGCGTGATGACCGCGCCCATCAGCAGGTCCGAGCCGCCCGACTGGTACTTGGTCAGGGCGTGCATGACGATGTCGACGCCGACGTCGAAACCGCGCAGCGCCAGGCCGGCGGCCCAGGTATTGTCGAGCGCCACCAGCACACCGCGGGCGTGGGCGGCGTCGCAGATGGCGCGCAGGTCCGGCACTTCCATCGACACCGAGCCCGGGGCCTCGGTCCAGATCAGCTTCGTGTTCGGCTGGATCAGTTCGGCGATGCCGGCGCCGACCAGGGGATCGTAGTAGCGCGCGCTGATGCCGAAATCCTGCGACAGCCAGCGGCCCAGCTCGCGGTTCGGGTTGTAGACGTTATCGGGCAACAGCACGTCGTCGCCGCTCTTCAGGAAGGCGAAGTCGACCATCGCGATCGCCGACAGGCCCGAGGGTGCCAGCAAACAGTGCGCGCCGCCCTCGATCTCGGCCAGGCGCGCTTCCAGCGTGAAGGTGGTCGGGGTGCCGTGCAGGCCGTAGGTGTAGGCGGTCTTGTTCTTCCAGTTGCCCGAGCGCAAGGCGGCGACGTTCTCGAACAGGACCGTGGAGGCGCGGTGGATGCCGGGCGGGTAGGCGTCGAAGCCTGCCGGGGGCGTATAGTCGCTGTGGATCAGGGTGGTCTGGAGGGACTTCTTGGTCATGGGGGCCCTTTGTACAGTGAAGATTCGGCTAGCTGAAAACGACAATGCCGGCGCTGTGGTGCTAACAGCTGCCGGCATTGCCAGGGTGCTATACAGCGTGGGCTCAAGAGCCCACCCTACAACGTCAACACCTATATTACGCCACGGTCGCCCACAGGTCGTGGGCGTCGGCCTTGGTGACGACCACGTCGGCGAACTGGCCGACGGCCAGCTTGGCCTTGCCCGGCACCAGCGAGCGCTTGATGTGGACGACGCCGTCGATTTCCGGGGCGTCGGCTGCCGAGCGGCCGATCGCTTCGCGGGCGTTGACTTCGTCGACCAGCACGCGGATGGTCTTGCCGACCTTGGCCTGCAGGCGCTTGGCCGAGATTTCTTCCTGCAGCAGCATGACGCGCGCACGGCGTTCTTCGCGCACTTCTTCCGGCACCGGATTGGCCAGCTCGTTGGCGGTGGCGCCTTCCACCGGCGAATAGGCGAAGCAGCCCAGGCGGTCGATCTGCGCTTCCTTCAGGAAGTCCAGCAGGTATTCGAACTCGGCCTCGGTTTCGCCCGGGAAGCCGGCGATGAAGGTGGAGCGGATGGTCAGGTCCGGGTTCATCTTGCGCCAGGCCAGAATGCGGTCCAGGTTCTTCTCGCCGCTGGCCGGACGCTTCATGCGCTTGAGGACGTCCGGATGGGCGTGCTGCAGCGGGATGTCCAGGTAAGGCAGGACGTGGCCGTCGCCCATCAGCGGGATCGCCTGGTCGACGTGCGGGTAAGGATAGACATAGTGCAGGCGCACCCAGGCGTCGTACTGGCGCGCCAGCTGGCCCAGGGCCTCCACCAGTTGCGTCATGTGGGTCTTGATCGGGCGGCCGTTCCAGAAGCCGGTGCGGAATTTCACGTCCACGCCATAGGCCGAGGTGTCCTGCGAGATCACCAGCAGTTCCTTGACGCCGGCCTTGAACAGGTTCTCGGCCTCGATCAGCACTTCATGGATCGGACGCGACACCAGGTCGCCGCGCATCGACGGGATGATGCAGAAGCTGCAACGGTGGTTGCAGCCTTCGGAAATCTTCAGGTAGGCGTAGTGCTTGGGGGTGAGCTTGACGCCATGGTCGGGGACCAGGTCGACGAAAGGATCGTGCGGCTTGGGCAGGTGGGTGTGGACCGAATTCATGACCTCGGCCACGGCGTGCGGGCCGGTCACGGCCAGCACCTTCGGGTGCACCTTGGTGATGATGTCCTCGCCCGAGGCGTCCTTCTTCGCGCCGAGGCAGCCGGTGACGATGACCTTGCCGTTCTCGGCCAGCGCCTCGCCGATCGCGTCCAGCGACTCCTGCACCGCGGCGTCGATGAAGCCGCAGGTGTTGACGATCACGAGGTCGGCGCCGTCATAGGACTTGGCGGTCTGGTAGCCTTCCGCACGCAGCTGGGTCAGGATCTGCTCGGAGTCGACCAGCGCCTTCGGGCAGCCGAGCGAGACGAAACCGACCTTCGGGGCCACTTGGGCGCCGGAGGCGACAGTGAGGGCATCGATACTGGTGGGAAGAGGATTGCGACGGAGTTCAGTCATGGAGGAGGACGGCAAAAAATTCTGGGCAATCCGCGATTGTACCCGAAGCGGGCTTCGTGGAAAACTGCGGAGCCCTTTTGCCGGCCCTCTTGCTTCGATGGTGTTGTTCGCGGGCGCCGGATAGCCCGCGGTGAGACAGCGTGGGCACAGGTGCCCACCCTACAACCCCGATACCCGCCGCGTTACTTCTTGTCCGGCGGATTCATGCCCGGGAAGGGAAAGGCCGCGAACATCGCCTTGCTCTGGTTCTGCATCTGCTCCTGCATCTGCATGAACAGGTTCTTGCTCTGGTCGATGTAGTTGTTCATCATGCCCTGCATCATCGGGCCCTGGACGTTCATGAACTGGGTCCACATCTCCGGGCTGAAGGGCTTGCCCTCCAGGGCGCCGGCGGCGTTGCTCGTGAACTTGTTCTGGATGTCGGTGAAGGCCTGGACGTTCTTTTCCAGGTAGGAGCCCATCATGCCCTGCATCGCGTGGCCGTAGTAGCGGATGATCTGGGCCAGCACCGAGCTCGAGAACATCGGAACGCCGTTCGCTTCCTCTTCGAGGATGATCTGCAGCAGGATGCTGCGGGTCAGGTCTTCGTTGGTCTTGGCGTCGACCACCGTGAACTCGTCGGCGTCGAGGACCAGCTGCTTCACGTCCGTCAGGGTGATGTAGGAACTGGTCTGGGTGTCGTAGAGGCGACGGTTCGGGTATTTCTTGATCAGGCGTTCAGTACTGTTTTTTGCACTACTCATCTCAAGTTCCATTGGTTGCGCATGGCTTCATGGGCCGCGCTTTCATCATGAGCATACAGCCGGTAACGATGGCTCCTGCTGTCTCCGTGTTGCTTGCAGGACCGGAATTCACCGAATTCCGGTGCAGGTGCAGCAATTGAAGGTTTTACCACTCAATTTATTTATAAGCAATACCCACACGCCTTAATCGGCCCGGGCCTTGACATAGCGACCCGGTGCCGGCTCGGACGGCAGGTATTGCCCGTTGCCCGGCTGGGCCGGGGCCGGCACTTCCTTGCCGCCGTTCTCGAGCAGGAATTTCGCCCACTCCGGCCACCAGCTGCCCTTGTGCTCGACGGCGCCGGCGAACCAGTCTTCCGGCGTGCGCGGGCGGGTGCGGCCGTTCTTCTCGTTCACCCAATAGCTGCGCTTGCCCTTCGAGGCAGGGTTGATCACGCCGGCGATGTGGCCGGACGCGCCCAGCACGAAGCGGTTCGCCTTGGCCTTCCTGGGGTTGAGCAGGTTCATCGAGGCAAACGCCGCCTGCCAGGGCACGATGTGGTCTTCCTTCGAACCGTAGATGAAGACCGGGCAGTCGATGCTGCCGAGGTCGACCGGCACGCCGCAGACGCTCAGCTTGCCCGGCTGCTTGAGCTTGTTCTCGAGATAGGTGTTGCGCAGGTACCAGCAGAACATCGGCCCCGGCAGGTTGGTGCTGTCGGCGTTCCAGTACAGCAGGTCGAAGGCCGGTGGCGTCTTCCCCTTCAGGTAGTTCTGCTGGACGTAGTTCCATACCAGGTCGTTCGGACGCAGGGCCGAGAAGGTGGTCGCCAGGTCGCGGCCCGGCATGATGCCGCCCTTCGCCAGGGTCTGCTCGCGCAGCGCAACCTGGGCCTCGTCCACGAACACTTCGAGCACGCCGGTGTCGCTGAAGTCGAGCAGGGTCGTGAGCAGGCTCAGGCTGGCCGCCGGCTGCTGGCCGCGCGCGGCCAGGACCGCCAGCGCCGTGGCGGCAATCGTGCCGCCGACGCAGAAGCCGAACACGTGGGCCCTGGGCTGCCCGGTGATCTCGCGCACCACGTCGAGCGCCTCGATGGCGCCGCGTTCCACGTAATCGTCCCAGCCCAGCGTGCCCATGCTCTGGTCCGGGTTGCGCCAGGACACCATGAACACGGTATTGCCCTGCTCGACCACGTAGCGCACCACGGAGTTTTCCGGCTGCAGGTCGAGGATGTAGAACTTGTTGATGCAGGGCGGGATCATCAGCAGCGGCACTTCGCGCACGGTCGGGGTGGCCGGGCTGTACTGGATGAGCTGGAACAGTTCGTTCTCGTACACGACCTGGCCCGGCGTGGTGGCAACGTTCCTGCCGACCTCGAAGGCCGACTCGTCGGACTGCGAGATGCGGCCCTTCTGCATGTCGGCCAGCATGTTCTGCAGGCCGTGCTGCAGGCTTTCACCCTTGGTCTCCAGCATTTTCTTCTGGGCTTCCGGATTGGTCGCGAGGAAGTTCGCCGGCGACATCGCGTCGACCATCTGCTGCACCGCGAAACGGATCTTCTGGCGCTCGCGCGGCGGGGCCTCGACGGCGTCGGCCAGCGCCATCATGAAGTCGGCGTTGAGCAGGTAGGAAGCGGCCGAGAAGGCCGAGAACGGATTCGCGGTCCAGTCGGAACCCGAGAAGCGGCGGTCATGCAGCTCGGGCGTACGGCCCAGCATGAAGTCCTGCCACAGCTTGCCGGCCTTTTGCAGGTAATCCTGGCGCAGCGCGTCCAGGCGCGCCGGGGCGATGCCGTTCTCGATAAACAGGCGCACCACGCTGCTCGCGCGCACGGCCGAGAGTTCCCAGTTCGAGGGGAAGGAAGGATTGGCGATCGGGACATTGTCGGTATGACCCTCGACCTCGATCGCATGCGGATCGTTCTTCAGGAGGCCGGCAATGGCGCCCAGCGTGGCGCGCGACTCTTCGCCCAGCGCCGCCTGGCCCTGGGCGAACAGCACGCTTTCGCTGATCTCCACGCTCACGCCGCGCGCGGTTTGCACCACGCGCACCTTGCCGGAGGCGATCAGCGGCGCCAGCGAGGCGCTCAGGTCGCGCGCCAGCGTGTTCATGCGCTCCCGCTCGCGCTTGGCCGCTTCCATGCGCTTGCGCGCAATGATGGGGGTGAGCGGCAGCGGCTCGAGCGCACTGCTCGCCTGCGGGGTCTGCGGATTGCCGCCGAAGGCGCTGCCCAGCGCGTCCGACAGCACCTTGTACTTGCCCTCGTTGACCACCGAGATCGCGTACATCACCACGAAAAAAGCGAACAGCAGCGTGATGAAGTCGGCGTAGGAAACCAGCCAGCGGTCGTGGCTCTCGCTGGCGGTGTCGTCGTAGCGTTTGCGCGCCATGGCTCAGCGCTTCGCCAGCAGGCTGGCCACGCGCTCTTCGACCACGCGGGTGTGGTTGCCGCTGGCCAGGTCGTGGAAGACCTCGGTCAGGATCTCGTATTGCGCCACCTGGTCGGCGACGATGGCCTTCAGCTTGTTGCCGACCGGGAGAAAGAACAGGTTGGCCAGCCCCACGCCGTAGACGGTCGACACGAAAGCGACCGCGATGCCCGAACCGAGCCGCGACGGATCGGACAGGTTTTCCATCACGTGGATCAGGCCCAGCACCGCGCCCAGGATGCCGATGGTCGGGGCATAGCCGGCGGCCGATTCCCAGATGCGCGCCGCCTGGCGCTCGGCGAACTCGAAGGCGTTGATCTCGGTTTCCAGCAGGTTGCGCAGTTTCTCGGGCTGGATGCCGTCCACCACCAGGCGCAGGCCCTTCTGGATGAAGGGGTCCTTGGTGCCCATGTACTGCTCGAGCGACAAGAGCCCGTCGCGCCGCGCCGACAGGCTCCACAGGGCAATCGCACTGGCCAGCGGCTGGCGCTGGCTGCGCGGCGGGAAGAAGACCCAGCGCAGCATGCGCATGCCGCGCCGGAAGCTGCGCGCTTCGGATTGCAGCAGCACCGCGCCGAAGGTGCCGACGACGACGATGGCAAAGGCCGCCGGCTGGAACAGCGAGGCGAAGCGGCCGCCGTCGAGCGTATGCCCGACGAACAGGCCGGCCAGCGCCAGCGCCAGGCCGATCAGGCTGGCGAAGTCCACAGTCTCTCCCGCAGCGACGCACGCAGGCGCGCCACCGCTTGCGTGTGCAGCTGCGACACGCGCGACTCCGACACGCCAAGGACAGCGCCGATTTCCTTCAGGTTCAGCTCTTCCTCGTAGTACAGGCCCATCAGGATCTTCTCGCGCGGCGGCAGGTTGTCGATCGCCTCGATCACGGCCGAGCGGAAGTCGGTGTCGAGCAGCGCGCGCAGCGGATCGGAATCATCGACGGCATAGCGGTCGAGGAAGCTGTCGTTGCCGTCGTCCTCGTGGAAGTCCTCGTAATAGACCAGCTGGTGGCCGCCGCCTTCGAACAGCATTTCCTGGTAGTCCTCGAGCGACAGGTCGAGCGATTTGGCGACTTCCGATTCGCTCGGCGGGCGGCCCAGGCGTTGCTGCAGCGTGGTCATGGCGGTCTCCACTTTCTTCATGTTCTGGCGGGTGCTGCGCGGCATCCAGTCGTTGGCGCGCAATTCGTCGACCATCGCGCCGCGGATGCGCAGCACGGCATAGGTCTCGAACTGGGCCCCGTGGTTGTCTTCGTAGCGGTTGATGGCGTCCAGGAGGCCCATCATGCCGGCCTGGATCAGGTCGTCCACCTCGACCGAGGGCGGCAGCTTGGCCTTCATCTGGTGGGCAAGACGCTTGACCAGCGGCTGGTGCTGGGTGAGCAAGTGATTCTTGTCCGCTTTCCCTTTGACGGTATACATGCTTGTGCTTTTTCTTAAGAACGCGCGCCACCGTGGCGCCCCAGCCCGGCCATGCCCGGCAATGCAAAACGTCCGGCGAGCCGGCGAAACGCCACCGAGGCCCCGGCCAGCGGGAAGGCATCGACCACGGCGCGCCCGAGACGCGCTGCGCGGTGCAGGTATTCGTCCGCCGGCACCGAGCCCATCGAGCTCAACGTTACTGCCAGGTAACGACTTGCCGCCGACGCCATATTATCGTAAACCACCTTCGCCTCCGCCTCGGTGGCGCCGGTGACCAGGATGCCGAAAGGACGGCGCCCGAATTCCTGGGCCAGGCGCTTGATCAGCGCATAGGCATTGGTGATCGAGGTGGCGCTGGTCGAGACCTGCACCACGATTTCCGAGTCGGCCAGCATGGGCACGGCGAAGCCGCCTTCGCGGTTCAGTTCGCCGTCGACGATGACGATGCCGCCCTGTCCTTTCACCAGGACCTCGAAGGCTTTCGCCAGGCGGCGAAGATCGTCACTGCCACGTTGTGGAGCGATGCGATCGCGCCACAACGTGGCGACCTGGAAGCCTTGCGGTGCATGCTGGATCACCTGGTTCAGCGCGCACTCCTGGCGCGCCACCTGCATCAAACTGACGTGGCGTTCCATCTCCAGGTGGCGCGCCACCCCAAATTCACGCTGGCAGGCATCGACGATCATCACGTCGTTGCCGGACCGGGCCAGCGAGGCGCCCAGGTTCACCAGCATCGCGGCCTTGTCGTCGCCCGCCGTGGCCGAGAGAAA
Organism: Massilia sp. UBA2709; assembly: GCA_002354135.1. Taxonomy (GTDB): domain Bacteria; phylum Pseudomonadota; class Gammaproteobacteria; order Burkholderiales; family Burkholderiaceae_D; genus Telluria. The sequence continues at coordinate 15,073 of DEKZ01000084.1, forward strand.
AGTCACGACCCGCGGCTTGGGGCCGGCCAGCATCCGGCGCAGGCCTTCGGCCTGGTCGAAGTCGAAACTAGCCAAGGCGCACCCCGCGCAGGCTGCTGTCGTTGGCGACGTTGCCGGTATGCGCCATCACCAGCGGCAGGTCGGCGTCGTCGAACTGGTTGCCGGCATCGCGGCGGCCGCGGAAGGCGCGGTCGACCAGCATGGCGCGGTCGGCCAGGTGCAGGTCTTCCGGCACGCGCTGGCCGTTCGAGATGTAGTGCAGATTCAGTTTTTGGCGGATCACGACGTCAAGCACGTTGCCGATCGAGGCGGCTTCGTCGAGCTTGGTCATGATGCAGCCGTGCAGGCCGCTGCCCTGGTAGGCGCGCACCACTTCGTTCAGGGTCTCGTTGGTCGAGGTCGCGTTCAGGCACAGCAGGCGCTTCACGTCGGCGCCGGCGCCGGCCAGCATCGCCACCTGCTCGGTGACCATCTGGTCGCGCTGCGACATGCCGATGGTGTCGATCAGCACGGTGTGCTTGTTCTTCAGCTCTTTGAGGGCAATGCGCAGGTCGGCTTCGTCCTTCACCGAGTGCACCATCACACCCAGGATCTTGCCGTAGATGCGCAGCTGCTCGTGGCCGCCGATACGGTAGGCGTCGGTGGTGATCAAGGCGAGCTTCTCGGGGCCGTGGCGCATCACGCAGCGCGCCGCCAGCTTGGCGGTGGTGGTGGTCTTGCCGACGCCGGTCGGGCCGACCAGGGCGAACACGCCGCCCTTGTCGAGCAGGGAGTCCTCGTCGGCCATGGTGGTCAGATTGCGGGCCAGCACGGTCTTGATCCAGCGCATCGCCTCGGCCGCATCCTTATTGGCCGGCATCTTGTCGATCAGGTAGCGCGACAGCGAGGCCGAGAAACCGGCCGCCAGCATCTCGCGCAGCACGGCGGCCTTCTGCGGCTCGCGCTGCTGGGTGCTGCCCCAGGACAGCTCGGCCAGCTGGCTTTCCATCATGCCGCGCATGGCGCGGATCTCGCTCATCATGCCGTTCATCTCGGCGGCGGCCGATTCGCGGGCCTGGGCAATCGCGGCCTGCATCATCTGCGTCATGGCGGCCATGTCGAAAGCCGGCTCGGCGGGCGCTGCGGTTGCGCGGCGCGAAGTGAAAGCGGCTTCGAATTCCGGCTCCATCTGCGGCGCGCGGCGCGGGGCGAAAACGTGTTCCGGCGTCGGGGCCGGTGCGGCTGCCGGACCTGCGGCGCGGCGGTTCACGAAGCTTGGGGCTTCCGGCTCGAAGGCGTGCAGGTGGTCCAGGCGCGGCTGGGGCGCAGCCATGTCGGATTCGGCGGCGGGCGAAGCCAGCGAGGCGACGTCGTCGTTGTCGAGCGCGAGGATCTCGACCACGCCGTCGACGGGCCGGTTCGAGAGGATGACGGCGTCAGGCCCGAGCGCATCGCGCACCTTGCGCAAGGCCTCACGGGAAGTTGCCGCTGTAAATTTCTTCACATTCATCTTTTTCTCCGCACTGCTTCTGGTCTGTTCATTGCAGGCATGGTTCGCCTGTCTACGGATGAGATTATTGACGATGCCGTGAAGCAACCATCTACCGAAAAGGATGGGGAAATGGGGCTAATTCTGCGGGGACGTTTTTTTGCCGCCTGAGGTCCGACGGCCGCATGCTGGTCCGGCAGGAGGGAAGCCAGGGCGCCCGCGATCAGTCGAAGGTTTCCAGCGCACTGAGCGGTTGGCCGTTCGCATCCTTGCTCGCCAGGTGCGGCGTGAACGCAATCTGCCAGTCGATACCGATGGCCGGATCGTTCCACAGCAGGGTGCGCTCGTACTGCGGATACCAGTAATCGGTCGTTTTATACAGACACTGGGCACGCTCGCCGAGGACCACGAAACCGTGCGCAAAGCCCGGGGGAATCCACATCTGGCGGCCGTTTTCTGCGCTCAACACCTCGCCGACCCATTGTCCGAAGGTCGGCGAAGAACGGCGCAGGTCGACTGCTACATCGAAGACACTGCCCTCGATGACACGGATCAGTTTCCCTTGCGGATGCCTGATCTGATAGTGGAGACCGCGCAGCACGCCCTGCTGCGACAGGCTGTGATTGTCTTGCACAAAAACAGCATCGACTCCGGTCGCTGCGGCGAAGTCACGCGCGTTGAAACTTTCGACAAAGGAGCCGCGCGCATCCTGGAACACTTGTGGAACCAGGATCAGCACCTCGGGAATGGCCGTCGGAGTAAGGTCGAGTCGCATGTCCGGTCAATCCAGGAGACTGAGCAGGTAACGCCCATAGCCATTCATGGCCAGCGGCTCGGCGAGCGCGGCGAGGCTTGCCGCATCGATCCAGCCCTGGCGATAAGCAATCTCCTCCGGGCACGCGACCTGCAATCCCTGGCGCTTCTGCAAGGTGGCGATGAAGCTTGCCGCCTCCAGCAGGCTGTCGTGGGTGCCGGTGTCCAGCCAGGCAAAGCCGCGACCCATGATTTCCACGTCGAGGCGACCCAGCTCGAGGTAGCGCCGGTTCAGATCGGTGATCTCGAGCTCGCCCCGTGCCGAGGGACGCAGCTCCTTCGCCAGGTCGCAGGCCTGGCCATCGTAGAAATAGAGCCCGGTAACGGCATAGGCCGACTTCGGCCGCGCGGGCTTTTCCTCGATGCCGAGGGGGCGCCGCTGCTGGTCGAAATCGATCACGCCATAGCGTTCCGGATGGCTGACATGGCAGGCAAAGATGGTGGCGGAGTCGGTACGCGCATCGGCGGCTGCAAGCAGCCTGGCCAGGTCATGGCCGTAGAAAATATTGTCTCCCAATACCAAGGCGCTCGGCGCTCCGTCGAGGAAGGTCCTGCCGAGGAGATAAGCCTGGGCAATGCCGTCGGGACTCGGCTGCGCGGCATAGCGGATATCCATGCCCCAACGGCTGCCGTCGCCGAGCAGGTGCGAGAACAGCGGCAAATCGTGCGGGGTCGTGATGACCAGGACCTCGCGTATGCCGCTCAGCATCAGGACGCTGAGCGGATAATAGATCATCGGCTTGTCGTACACCGGCATCAACTGCTTGCTGACCGCATGGGTAATCGGATACAGGCGCGTACCGCTCCCTCCAGCCAGGATCATCCCCTTGCGTTTCACTGCGACCATCGTGCACTTTCGAAAATCTGTTCCAGCACCTGCCGGACGCCCTCTTCCCATGGCGGCAAGCGCAATCCGAATGTCGTGCAAAAACGTGTGGTGTCGAGACGCGAACTGCGCGGCCGCCTTGCCGCCGTCGGGTAGTCCGCGGTGCCGATCGCCTGCACCGCATCCGGCCCCGCTTTCAGGGGGATGCCGGCCGCCTGGGCCTCGGCCAGCACGAAACGCGCGTAGTCGTACCAGGTCGTCATGCCGGCGGCCGCGACATGCCAGGTGCCGAAGTCGACGCCACGATCCCGCCGGTACTGGCGCAACAGGTGGGCGGAGATGTCCGCCACCAGGGCGGCGGAGGTGGGCGCGCCGTATTGGTCGGCCACCACCCCGAAGTCGGCGCGCTCCCTCGCCAGGCCCAGCACGGTTTTGGCGAAATTGTTCCCGTGCGCGCCCAGCACCCAGCTGGTGCGCAGGATCAGGTGGCGACTGCAGGCGCGGGCCAGCGCCTGCTCGCCCTGCCACTTGCCGAGGCCGTAGACATTGCGCGGGTCCGGCGCATCGCGTTCGGTGTAGGGTTCGTCCTGTTCGCCGTTGAATACATAATCGGTCGAGAAATGCAGCACCAGCGCCCCCAGGCGCGCCGCCTCCTCGCCGAGAATGCGCGGGACTCCGGCATTGATGGCAAGGGCCGCCGCGCGGTCGGACTCCGCCTGGTCGACCGCCGTGTACGCCGCGGCGTTGACGATGATGTCCGGCCGCAGTTCGCGCACCAGCGCGCGCAAGGCGCCCTCGTCCGCCAGGTCGAGCGTCGACCGGCCGGGCGCGACCACCTCGCCGAGCGGCATCAGTGCGCGCTGCAATTCAAAGCCGACCTGCCCGTTTTGACCGGTGAGAAGGATCGTCATGCCGTTTCCCACTACAACTGGCGCCACTGGCGGTAGCTGCCGTCGGCCACGCTGCCCACCCAGGCGGAGTTGTCCAGATACCACTGCACGGTCTTGCGCAGACCGGTATCGAAGTTTTCCGCCGGCTGCCATCCGGTGGCGCACGCCAGCTTGCCTGCATCGATGGCATAGCGCCTGTCGTGTCCCGGGCGGTCCGCCACAAAGCGGATCTGCGTGTCATACGACTTCCCGTCGGCGCGCGGATGGAGTGCATCGAGTATGCCGCACAGCGCCTGGACGACGTCGATGTTGGTGCGCTCGCTGTTGCCGCCAATATTGTAGACCTCGCCAACCTTGCCGGCGGCAAGCACCTGGCGCAGCGCCGCGCAGTGATCCTTCACGTACAACCAGTCGCGCACCTGCCGCCCATCCCCGTAAACGGGCAGCGGCTGGTGCGCCAGTGCGCGCTCGATACACAAGGGAATGAGCTTTTCCGGAAACTGGAAGGGCCCGTAATTGTTCGAGCAGTTGATGGTCAGGACCGGCAAGCCATACGTGGCATGGTAGGCGCGCACCAGGTGGTCGCTCGCCGCCTTGCTCGCCGAATAGGGGCTGTTGGGCGCGTAACGGTCCGTCTCCCGGAATGGCGGGCTGTCGTCCTCCAGCGAGCCGTACACCTCGTCGGTGGAAATATGCAGGAAGCGGAACGCATCGCGCTTCTCCCCAGGCAGCTGCGCATGGTAGGCCCGCGCCGCTTCGAGCAGCTGGAAGGTGCCAAGCACGTTGGTCCGGATGAAGTCTTCTGGGCCGTCGATGCTCCTGTCGACATGGCTTTCCGCTGCAAAATGGACGATGGCGCGGGGCCGGTGAGACCGCAGCAGGCCGGCCAGCAGCGCGCGGTCGCCGATGTCGCCCCGGACGAACAGGTGTTCAGGCCTGCCGCGCAAGGCCGCCAGGTTGCCGAGGTTGCCGGCATAGGTCAGCTTGTCGAGATTCAGGACGGATTCGTCCGATTGCGAGAGCCAGTCGAGCACGAAATTCGCGCCAATGAATCCTGCCCCGCCCGTTACTAATATCATCCGTTACTCCGTGCTTTGCTGCTCCGGGCAAAGCGCATCCTGCTGCCGCCACAACTCATAATCTGCTTCAAATGGAAGGGCACATCGGTACTGCCCCACCGCTATCGGCACCGTGGAGGCATGTTACCGGGAGCTCACCTTGTGCACAAGCAAAGCAGACCGGCGCCAGGGCGCCACCGCGTCTTACTGCGCCCCCACCAGGCTGGTGACCCGAATCGTCTTCGTCTCCGGAATCTCCGAATGCGACAGCACCTTCAACTGCGGCAGCGCGCGGCGCAGGAAGCGCGAGAGCAGCACGCGCAGCGGGCCCGGCACCAGCAGCACCGGCGTGTGCCCCATCGCTTCCTGCTGCTGCGAGGCCAGGTGGGCCTGCTGGGCGATGGTGTCGGCCAGGCCCGGCTCGATGCCGGTGCCGTCGCCGCCGGCGCCCAGGGCCTGCATCAGCAGGCGCTCGAGGCGGTTGTCCAGGGTCATCACGCTCAGCTCGTTGGTGCCCGGGAACAGCTGCTGCACGATCGCGCGGCCCAGGGCGATGCGCACCAGCGCCGTCAAATCGTTCGGGTCCTGGGTCTGGGGCGCGTGTTCCGACAGGGTCTCGATGATGGTGCGCATGTCGCGGATGTGCACGCCTTCGAGCAGCAGGTTCTGCAGCACCTTCTGCAGGGTCGAGAGCGAGACGACCTTCGGCACCAGGTCTTCCACCAGCTTCGGCGATTCCTTGCCCAGGTGGTCCAGCAGCGCCTGCACTTCCATGCGGCCCAGCAGCTCCGACGCGTGGGTCGTGATCAGGTGGTTCAGGTGGGTTGCCACCACGGTGCTGGCATCGACCACGGTATAGCCCAGGTTCTGCGCCTCGTCGCGCATGCCGGCGTCGATCCAGACCGCGGGCAGGCCGAAGGCCGGGTCGACCGTCTGCTGGCCCGGCAGCGTGCCGCTGGCCATGCCCGGATTGATCGCCAGGAACTGGCCGTTGACCGCTTCGCCGGTGCCCACTTCCACGCCCTTCAGGGTAATGCGGTAGGCGGACGGCTTCAGTTCCAGGTTGTCGCGGATGTGCACCGGCGGCGCCAGGAAGCCGACTTCCTGGGCAAATTTCTTGCGGATACCCTTGATGCGCTTGAGCAGTTCGCCGCCCTGGGTCTTGTCGACCAGCGGGATCAGGCGGTAGCCCACTTCCAGGCCCAGGGTGTCGACCGGCATGATGTCCTGCCAGGTCGCCTCTTCGGTTTCGGCCGAGCCTGCCTTGGCGGCGCCCGCTGCCGCCTCTTCGGCCGCGGCTTCGGCTTCGCGTTGCGGCGCGTCCTTGTTGCGCTTGGCCAGCAGGTAGCCGCCGCCGACGAGCATGCCGGCCAGCAGCAGGAACACCAGGTTCGGCATGCCCGGAATCAGGCCCAGGCCGCCGATGATGGCGCCGGTGATGTACAGCACTTCCGGCTTGGCGAACAGCTGGCCGACCATCTGGCCGCCGATGTCCTGGTCGTTGGCCACGCGCGAGACGACCATGCCGGCCGCGATCGAGATCACCAGCGAAGGGATCTGCGCGACCAGGCCGTCACCGATGGCCAGCAGGGTGTAGGTTTTCGCGGCGTCGCCGACCGCCATGTCGTGCATCACCACGCCGACGATCAGGCCGCCGATGACGTTGATGAGGGTGACCATGATGCCGGCCACGGCGTCGCCCTTGACGTATTTCGAGGCGCCGTCCATGGCGCCGTAGAACTCGGCTTCCTGGCCGACTTCGGCGCGGCGCTTGCGCGCTTCGGCTTCGCCGATCATGCCGGCGTTCAGGTCGGCGTCGATCGCCATCTGCTTGCCCGGCATCGCGTCCAGGGCGAAGCGCGCGCCCACTTCGGCGATACGGCCCGCGCCCTTGGTGACGACGGTGAAGTTGATGATGGTAAGGATCACGAACACCACGATACCGACGGTGTAGTTACCGCCGATCAGGAAGTGGCCGAAGGCTTCGATCACCTTGCCGGCAGCGGCGCCGCCGGTATGGCCTTCGGTCAGCACGATACGGGTAGAAGCCACATTCAGCGACAGGCGCAACATCGTGGACACCAGCAGGATCGCCGGGAAGGCCATGAAGTCGAGCGGCTTGACCGTGTACAGCGCGGTCAGCAGCACGATCACCGACAGCGCGATATTGAAGCTGAAGAACAGGTCGAGGATGAACGCCGGCAGCGGCAGGATCATCATTGCCAGCAGCAGGATGATCAGGATCGGCGCGGCCAGGGCATTGCCCCGGCTGCCGAGTCCGCTCAGCCAGGCAGGCAGTCTCACACTATTCATCAAGTTGCTCCGTTATCGGTATTCAGTTATTGCGGTTGTCGAGGCGGCTGCGCTTGCGAAGCCGGGTCCAGCGGGTCCATCTCCGGCGGCACCGGCAGCTTGGTCGGGCGATCCGGATAGTGTCCGCCGACCTTGCTGTAGTTGCGCAGCTGGAAGACGTAGGCCAGCACTTCGGCCACGGCCGAGTACAGCTTTTCCGGAATCTCGTCGTCGATCTCGGTGTGCTTGTAGAGGGCACGGGCGAGGGCCGGGGCTTCCAGCATGGCGACCTTGTTTTCCCTGGCCAGCTCGCGGATCTTGGCCGCCACTTCGTCGACGCCCTTGGCGACCACGCGCGGCGCGCCGGCCTGCCCGTCGGCGTACTTCAGCGCCACCGCATAGTGGGTCGGGTTGGTCACCACGACGTCGGCAGTGGGTACATTCTGCATCATGCGGTTGCGCGCCATTTGCCGCTGCATCTGGCGAATCTTCCCTTTAATCTGAGGATTGCCGTCCGATTCCTTGGCTTCCTCGATCATTTCCTGGCGCGTCATCTTGTGCTTGTTGGCGTAATGCCAGATCTGGTAGGGGCCGTCGATCGCCGCAATCACGCCCAGCGCGCCGACGATGAAAAGGAAGGCGCGCCACATCAGGCTGGCCAGGTGGCCGGTCGAGGTGCCCAGCGGCTCCACCGCCAGGCCCAGCACCGCGTCCATCTCGCTCACGACGACGACCCAGGCCACGGCGCCGACCAGCAGGGTCTTGGCGATGGCCTTCAGCAGTTCGACCAGGGAATTGGTCGAGAACATGTTGCCCAGCCCGCTGATCGGGTTGAGCTTCATGAAATTAGGCGTAAAGGCCTTCGAGCTGAAGTTGAAGCCGCCGATCAGCAGCGGCGAGGCGACCGCGACCAGCATGATGGCGAAGGCCAGCGGCAGGCAGGCCAGCAGCACGCCGCCGACGTCGGCGGCAATGCGTTCGAGCAGGACGCTCGGGTTGTAGACCTGTTCGCGATTCAGGCTCAAGCCCGACTCGAGCGCGCCCGACAGGCGGCCGACCAGGCTGCCGCCGGTGATCCAGAGGCCGGCGCCGGCCGTCATCAGGACGGCAAAGGTCGCCAGTTCGCGCGACCGGGGAATGTCGCCTTCTTCGCGCGCCTTCTCGAGTCTCTTGGGTGACGCGTCTTCTGTCTTCTCTGCGTCGCTGTCCGCCATGCCCTGCTCCCCTTCGTCGCCGTAAATTAATGCAGGATGTAATTATCGCTGCTATTGCTCTACGGCTATAAGTGAAACAGGAAGGAAAAGTCCCGGTATTTCGGCCGCCAGGACCGGCGCGGGCCCTTGGCGTTATCTTGAATGCAAGAAGTGAAGTGTCAGGGCCGGCCACGGGTTGCCAGCCGCCCTGCTTGGGTCTTGCGCCCGTCGGGCCGTGCGGTCAGGACTGCAGGGGCTCGGGTTCCGGCACCAGTGCCGCCATCGCCGCGGCCGTGCGGGCTTGCGTGCGCATCGCACGGCGGCGGCGTGCACGGGCGGCATGGGCCACGTACCAGTAGAAGGCCAGGTAAAGCGCGAAACTGGCCAGGGTGCCGAACACCAGCGCGTCCGTGTTGTCGGCGAAGCGCACCGCCAGCAGAGCCGGGACGGCGGCGATGAGCCAGGAAAACGGCGACACCAGGGCATTGCGCACTGGCGCGCTGAAGGCGCGGAAGTAACGTCCGGCGATGGCGATCTTCACCAGGCTGTGCAGGTGGCAGCTGTCCGGCTGGCCAGGATGGCGCCGGCACCAGAGCCGGCGCAGGATCGTGAACACGGTTTCGAACACCGGGTAGGCGCAGGCCAGCAGGGGCGCCCAGGGCGACACGTCCGGATTGCGGTAGACCAGCATGACCGACAGCCAGGACAGCAGGAACCCCAGGAGGTAGGCGCCGCCGTCGCCCAGGAACAGCTTACCAAACGGGAAATTAACGAGGAAGAAACCGGCGGTCACGGCGCAGATGACGAAGCACAGGCGCGCCAGCTCGGCATCCCCGCAACCGTCCGCAATGAAACCAAGCGCGACCAGGCCGATGATCACGGTGCCGCTGGCCAGGCCGTTGAAGCCGTCGATGATATTGACCGCGTTGGCGACGCCGCCGACCGCAAAGGCCGTGAACAGCACCGACAGCGGCAGCCAGTCCAGCACCCCGTCGAACGGAACGATGCCGGTCGAGATGATACGCACGTCGGTCAATGCCCAGCATGCAACCCCGCTGGCCATGGTGGCGAGCAGGCGCATCCCGATCGAGACACGACGGGTCAGGTCTTCGGCCATGCCGAACAGGAAGGCCGGAAGCGCGGCCACCAGCAAAGGCGTGAACAAAGCCTGCTGGGCGTGCGAAGACATGGCGCAGGCAACGATCAAGCCCAGCATGATCGCGAACCCGCCAATCCGCGGCGTCGGGGCGCTGTGGAATTTCTGCACGCCGCGCGTCGCATCAAGCGTGAAACGCCCATGCCAGCGGGTTGTTGCAACCAGAATAAGGGAGCACACCAGCGAGACTATCCAGCCGACTTCAGAGACTATGAAATGAGTTTCCAATCGTTCCACGATGACACGAGAATAACTTAGCAATTCTATCTCATTTCCCTAGAGAAAGCATCTCCTTCGTAGCAATCGTGCGGAGCAGCATGAACCGTCGACAAACGACATCGACTGCCCGTTAAGTGCCTGATTTCATGCTGTTTACAGGGTTTTTAAGAGAAGAATTGATTATTAGCAAAAAATATTCCGCTAACTTTTCTTAATATTTCCCGACATTTTGTTACAGTTTTTGAGGCATTTCCGCCACATTCCATCGCCTGATTTTTACAACTCGTAACACATTTAAACAGGCTCAACGATGAAGCAAATTCCCAGGCTCCAATATCGTTGCCTCATATTATTTATTGTCGGTAGTGTTTCAATTCCCAGCGCCGCCCAGATAACGAAAGAAGAACTCGACGCGGCAAGGAACGCGCTCGAGTTTCGCGTTATCCAGCTTGCCGGCGACGCCCTGGTTGCCCAGCGCGAAGCCGAGGCGCGCCAGGCCAGGCTCGAGGCCGAACGCGCTGCCCTGCTGGCCCAGCTGCCGGCGGCCAACGTGCGCGCG
>DEKZ01000087.1 GCA_002354135.1 Massilia sp. UBA2709
CTGGTTTGTGCAACAAAGCCCAGCGCAGCCATAAGGGTTTTGCCAAGCGCTCTTAGGCTACAATCGGGAACGAAGCATGCTGGCTTCTTCCGGAGACATCGATGCCCCAATACATCCTCGCCCTCGACCAGGGAACGACCAGTTCGCGCGCGATCCTGTTCGACCGCCAGGGCCAGGTCGTCGCCTGCACCCAGCAGGAATTTCCCCAGCATTTCCCCCAGCCCGGATGGGTCGAGCACGATGCGCTCGACATCTGGGAAAGCCAGCTTGCCTGCGCGCGCCAGGTATTGAAGCAAGCCGGCGCGGACGCGTCGCAGGTCGCCGCCATCGGCATCGCCAACCAGCGCGAGAGCACCATCGTCTGGGACCGCGCCAGCGGCGAGCCGATCGCCCGGGCGATTGTCTGGCAGGACCGGCGCACCGCCGGCGCCTGCGACCGCCTGCGCGCCGAGGGCAAGGCCCATCTCATCGGGCGCAGCACGGGCCTGGAGCTCGACGCCTATTTTTCCGCGACCAAGCTGGCCTGGCTGCTCGAGAACGTGCCCGAGGCCCGCGCCCGCGCCGAACGCGGCGAGCTATGCTTCGGCACGGTCGACAGCTGGCTCGCCTATAAACTGTGCGGACGCCACGTCACCGACGTCAGCAATGCCTCGCGCACCATGCTCTACAACATCCATACGATGCGCTGGGATCCGGCCCTGCTCGACCTGTTCGGCATCCCGCAGGCGATGCTGCCCGAGGTCGTGCGCAGTGCCGGCGAAGTGGGGCAGGCGCGCGAAGAATGGTTCGGCCGCGCGATTCCCGTGGCCGGCATCGCCGGCGACCAGCAGGCCGCCACCTTCGGGCAAGCCTGCTACGACAAGGGCATGGTCAAGAATACCTATGGCACCGGCTGCTTCATGCTGATGCATGCCGGCTACGTGCCGCCGGTCTCGCGCAACCGCCTGCTGGCGACCATCGGCTGGAAGGTCGACGGCCGGGTCGACTACATGATCGAGGGCAGCGTCTTCATGGGCGGCGCCACCGTGCAGTGGCTGCGCGATGGACTGGGCATCATCAGGAACTCGAACGAGGTCGAGCCGCTGGCGATGTCGGTCACCGATAGCGGCGGCGTGATGCTGGTGCCGGCCTTCGTCGGCCTGGGCGCGCCGCACTGGGACCCGTATGCGCGCGGGACCATCGTCGGCATGACGCGCGGGACCACCGCCGCCCATATCGCGCGCGCGGCGCTGGAAGCGATCGCCTACCAGAGCGCGGAGCTGCTCGAGGCCATGCAGAAGGACGCCGCCTGCCCGGTGACCGAAGTACGCGCCGACGGCGGCGCGGCCCGCAACGACCTCCTGATGCAGTTCCAGGCCGACCTGCTCGGCGTGCCCGTGGTGCGACCGAAGGTGACGGAAACGACGGCGCTCGGCGCGGCCTACCTGGCCGGCCTGGCCAAGGGCTTCTGGAGTTCGCGCGAGGAGATTGCCGCGCTATGGCGCGCCGAGCGCCGCTTCGAGCCGGGCATGGCGCCCGAGCGCCGCGCCGCCTTGATGTCGCGCTGGGCGCGTGCGGTCGAACACGCGAAGGGATGGGCTGAACATTGAACGTGAAAGTGGAGTAAAAGACGATGCAGTTTGAAATTGCACCGGTAGGCAATGGCGTGTTCCTGACCATGGCGGCGATTACCCTGCTGACCTGCGCCGCGCCCCTGCTGGTGATCCGCCGCGACGGCCTGGCCGTCAGCCTGAAGAACGTGCTGCTGGCGGCGGTGCTGGTCGTGCCGTTCACGGCGACCCTGGCCTATTCGGTGCACGACAATGCCCTGGAGCTTGCCGACGGCAAGATCCTGCTGCGCGCCGCCCACTTCTATGAGCACGACCGCCTCCTGTCCGACTTCGACCTGAACGCGGCGCGCGTCGACAGCTATGGCGCGATCCACGAGGCGCGCCTGGGCGTACGCAGGAACGGCATCCACATGCCGGGCTATGCAGCGGGGCGCTTCAATGCGCCGAACGAGAAGCAGGTGTTTGCGCTGCTGACCGACCGCAACCAGGTGGTCTACCTGCCGGCCAGGATCGGGCCGTCGCTGCTGGTGAGCGTGGCCCAGCCCGAACAGTTCCTGGCGGCCCTGCGCGCCAGCCGCCGCACGCCGGGCTGAACGTCACCTACGTCATTTTTACTTCTCGACGATCTCGAGGTCGAACTCGTCGACTCCGGCCACCTCGCCATGCACCCGGTCACCCGGCTTCAGGGCGCCCACGCCGGCCGGCGTTCCCGTGAAGATCAGGTCCCCCGGCGCCAGCGTCACCAGGCGCGACAAGTGGCTGATGATGTCGGCGATCGGCCAGATCATTTCACTGAGCGCGCCGTCCTGGCGCACTTCGCCGTTCACCGTCATGCGGATGCAGGCATCCTCCGACGGGTGGCCGAAGCTGCTCACCGGGCGCAGCGGCGAGCAGGGCGCCGAGGCGTCGAAGCCCTTGGCCATGTCCCAGGGCCGGCCGTTTTCCTTGGCCACCGACTGCAGGTCGCGCCGCGTCAGGTCCAGGCCGACGCCGTAGCCCCAGACCTTGACCAGTGCCTCGTCGGCCGGGATGTCGGCGCCGCCCGAGCGCAGCGCTACCACCAGCTCGATCTCGTGGTGCAGGTCTTCGGTGGCGGGCGGGTAGGGCAGCGCGCCCTCGGCCGGCACCACGGCGTCGGCAGGCTTCATGAAGAAGAAGGGCGGCTCGCGGTTCGGGTCGCTCCCCATTTCGCGCGCGTGGGCGGCGTAGTTGCGGCCGACGCAGAAGACGCGACGGATCGGGAAACGGGCGCTGCTGCCGAAAATGGCGAGCGACGGGATGGCGGGCGGCGTGAAGGCGTAGTCGGTCATGGAGTCTCGCGTGGGACGTTGGAGCATTTATTCTACAGGCGCCCGGTAAGTCCCCGCGCGCGCGCATCGCCGCCCCTAGAACCCGATTCGCCCCTTGCCCGGCGTCGGCTTCAGGCGCACATCATCGAGCGTCACGTGGCTGCGCCCATCGGCCACCGCGTAGCCCAGGCTGTCGAGCAGGGTCTTGCGCAGGTCGCGCGGCGAGACCGGCGCCAGCTTGTCCAGGACCGCATCCATCAGGCGCTCGTCGAAGCCATCCAGGTTGAGCTCCTTCAGCAGCGACGCATACATGCGCTGGGCGATGCCGGCCGCCTGTTCCAGGGTCGGCGCCGGCACCTCGTAGACGGCCATCCGGTTCAGCAGCGGCGCCGGGATGCCCTCGGTGGAGTTGGCGGTGAGGACCCAGCAGATCTGGCTGGCGTCGATCTCGACGTCGATGAATTCGTCGCGGAAGGCCTGGGCCGTTTCCGGCTCCAGCAGCTGATAGAGGGCGGCCAGCGGGTCGGACTGCGAGGAGCCGGTCGCCTTTTCCACTTCGTCGAGCACCACCACCGGGTTGGCGAACTGGCCGCGCACCAGGCGCTCGGCGACCTTGCCGCACTTGGCGCCGCGCCAGCTGGCCGAGCTGCCGGTGATGACGAAGCCGGCCGACAAGGCGTTCATGCTGATCAGCTCGAACTCGGTGCCCATGGCCCGCGCCAGGCGTTTCGCGAAGTGGGTCTTGCCCACGCCGGGGCCGCCCAGCAGCAGGATGGGCATCACGTTGAAGCCGCGGTTGCCGGCGTGGGCCAGGCGCAGGTAGCGGGCCAGGTCGTCCAGGACTTCGTCGAAGTTCGGACAATCCTCGCGCAGGGCGTCGATGGCGGCGATGGAAGAGGGGGTGGTGACGAAGCGCTCGGGTCCGGTCTCGAGCATGCGTTCGTAGAACGCGTCGAGTTCCGGTGAGCGTCCGCGGCTGCGCTCGAGGGCGTCCTGGACGTCGAGCAGGTCGTAGACGGCGCGGGTGCGGGCAAGGGTAAGGCTCACGGCGGTTCTCCTTCATGCTGCCCGACGGCGCCAGCGTCGGCGCCCACGATCAGACTGTCGGGCGATGACCAATCCTAACCCGCCGCGCATGAATCCGCAATTTCGGACGCTACTGTTGTGCGCGCCCGGCGCTGTTGCACCGTCGCGCTGAACTCGGTCTATTTTTGCGCTGTGTCAAATCGTAAAGACGGCTTGTCTAGATGAGGTAGCACATGCAGTGTTTTAGCTAAGTGCTTCATTTTGCGGGACATTTTGTCTTGACACCGCTTGAGGGAAGCGCGCTAAGTCCTTGGTTTCATTGGCAAAATCCGAAAGTTTCCTCACGGAATTCGCTTGACCAGCAACAACGCTTCCTCTAAAGTGGGAAACGGTGTGAAAAAGTGCAGTTTTGTGGGAGATGTCAGGGTCTCCCGGCGCGCAAAACAACTAAACTGATAACTCTCCAAACTAGGTACCTACGTGTTTCAAGGCGCGTCAGCGATCAATCTCGATGCGAAAGGCCGGATGTCTATCCCGGCAAAGCACCGTGACGCCCTTGCACTTCAGTGCGAAGGGCGCCTGACCCTGACCCGCCACCCGCACGGCTGCCTGCTGCTGTTCCCCCGTCCTGTCTGGGAAACCCACCGCGAACAGATCGCCGCCTGGCCGATGTCCGCGCGCGCGTGGCAGCGCATTTTCCTCGGTAACGCCTGCGATGTCGAGGCCGACAGCGCCGGCCGTATCCTGATTTCCCCCGAACTGCGCTCGGCGGTCGGGCTGGAAAAGGAAGTGATGATGCTCGGCATGGGCACCCACTTCGAAATCTGGGACGCCGCCAAACTGGCCCAGGACGAGGCCGAGGCGGTTGCCGGCGGCATGCCGGATGTCCTTTCCAACTTCTCTTTCTGAGGCACCGATGACCACACCCGACACGGTGCCACACCTGCAGCATCGCACGGTGCTGCTCGACGAAGCAGTCGATGCGCTCGCCCTGGACGGCGCACGCGCCGGCGGGCTCTATATAGATGGCACTTTCGGCCGCGGCGGCCACAGCCGCCTGATCCTGTCGCGCCTGAACGCGGCAGGGCGCCTGGTCGCGTTCGACAAGGACCTGCAGGCGATCGCCACCGCCGAACAGATCACGGACCCGCGCTTTACGATCGTCCACGACAGCTTCGCGACCATGGGCTCCGCCATGGCCGCGCGCGGCGTCACCCACGTCGACGGCATCTTGCTCGACCTGGGCATCTCGTCACCCCAGGTCGACGATGCGGCGCGCGGCTTCAGCTTCCGTCACGACGGCCCGCTCGACATGCGCATGGACACGACGCGCGGCATCTCGGCCGCCGAGTGGATCGCGACGGCCACCGAACAACATTTGGAAAAGGTAATACGCGATTATGGGGAAGAACGGTTTGCTTTTCAGATTGCAAAGGCGATTGTTGCTCGCCGGGCAGTCGAGCCAATTTCAGGCACACGCCAGCTTGCCGCAATCGTGGCAGACGCGGTCAAGACTCGGGAAAAGGGCAAGGACCCGGCAACCCGCACCTTTCAGGCTATCCGGATTTACATCAATCAAGAGCTTGAGGACCTCGAGGCAGGATTGAACGCCGCCTATGCCTTGCTGGCGCCGGGTGCGCGCATGTCGATCATCAGCTTCCATTCGCTGGAAGACCGGATCGTCAAGCAGTTCCTGGCCAGTAAGGCCAAGGTGGCGCAGCCGGACCGCCGGCTGCCGATCCGCGCCGTCGACCTGCCGCAGCCGCAGATGAAGCTCATCGCCAAGATCAAGCCATCCACCGAGGAAGTCGACGCCAATCCGCGCGCCCGCTCGGCGGTGCTGCGCGTGGCCGAGCGCCTGCCCGACGTGGCGAAAGGCAGCGCCCGATGAGCAACAAGCTCAACGTCGCGCTGGCTGCCGGCCTGATCGCCTGCGGCCTGACGCTGGTGAACGCGCGCTATCAGTCGCGCCACCTGTTCATCGAACTCGAACGCCTGCAGCAGCAGTCGCGCCAGCTCGACATCGACTGGGCCCAGCTGCAGCTGGACCAGTCCACCCTCGGCAAGAACGAGCGCATCGAGCAGATCGCGCGCACTGAACTGAACATGACCCCGCTGACCCCGGCCCGCACCCAATACCTGACGGAGGGCGGCCAATGAAGCGCGACAAGCCCTTCACCACCGGGCGCGTCGCGGCCGCCAAAGGCATGGCTTTTTCAAAAAGCCCGGTGCTGGCCGTGCGCCTGCCCGACTGGCGCTCGCGCGTGATGCTGTTCGTGCTGTTCGCGGCCTTTGCCGCGCTCGGCCTGCGCGCGGTCTGGCTGCAGGGCATGTCGACCCAGTTCCTGCAAAAGCAGGGCAAGAGCCGCTACGAGCGCACGCTGGAGCTGCCGGCCACGCGCGGCAAGATCATGGACCGCAACGGCCAGGTGCTGGCGTCCTCGCTGCCGGTGAAGGCCGTCTGGGCCATCCCCGAGGACGTGCTGCAGTCGCCGCCGGAGAAGATCACGGCGCTGGCGCGCCTGCTCGAGATGCCCGAATCGGAACTGCGCAAGAAGCTCGATTCCGACCGCACCTTCGTTTACCTGAAGCGCCAGGTCGAGATGGACGTGATCGCGCAGATCGAGAAGCTGAAGATCAGCGGCATCGACACGCGCAAAGAATACAAGCGCTACTACCCGCAAGGCGAAGTCATGACCCACCTGGTCGGCTTCACCAATGTCGAGGACGTGGGCCAGGAAGGCATGGAGCTGGCGCAGCAGAAGTCCCTGGTCGGCGTGCCGGGCAGCCGCCGCGTGATCAAGGACCGCCTGGGGCGCATCGTCGAAGACCTGGGCCTGTCGCGCGAGCCGCACGACGGCAAGGACCTGGTCCTGTCGGTCGACAGCAAGCTGCAATACATCGCCTTCAACAGCATCAAGAACGCGGTCGAGAAGTTCAATGCCCATGCCGGCGCGGCCGTGGTGCTGGACGTGCACACCGGCGAAGTGCTGGCGCTGGCCAACTACCCGACCTACAACCCGAACGACCGCCGCAACTTGACCGGCGAGCAGCTGCGCAACCGCGTCATCACCGACACCTACGAGCCGGGCTCGATCATCAAGCCCTTCACCGTGGCGCTCGGCCTCGACACGAACCGCATCACGCCCAACACCGTGTTCGACACCGGTTCCGGCCGCATCACCATCGGCGGTCGCACCATGGGCGATTCGCACCCGAAGCCGATGCTGACCACCAGCGGCATCATCCAGAAGTCCTCGAACGTCGGCGTCATCAAGATCTCGCAGATGATCCCGCCGCAGGAGATGTGGGAGTTCTACACCAAGCTGGGCTACGGCCAGGCGCCGCGCTTCGGCTTCCCGGGCCCGGCCGCCGGCCGCGTGCGCCCTTGGAAATCCTGGCGCCCGGTCGAGTACGCGAACATGGCCTTCGGCCACGGCCTGACGGTGTCGCTGCTGCAGATGGCGCGTTCCTACATGATCTTCGCCCGTAACGGCGACATCATCCCGCTCTCGTTCGTGAAGGTGAACGAGGAGCCGGTCGGCCAGCAGATCATCTCGCCGAAGACCGCGGCCCAGGTGCGCACCATGCTCGAATCCGTGGTCAGCCCGGAAGGCACGGCCTCGCGCGCCCAGGTCGCCGGCTACCGTGTCGGCGGCAAGACCGGCACCGCGCAGAAGGTCGTCGACGGCCGCTATTCGCAGAGCCGCTACGTCGGCTCCTTCGTCGGCATCGCCCCGATGTCGCGGCCGCGCTTCGTGATCGCCGTGATGATCGACGACCCGCGCGGCGCCGTCCATACCGGCGGCGGCGTGGCGGCGCCGACCTTCGCCGACCTGGCCGCCAGCGCGCTACGCGCCGACAACGTGCCGCCGGATTCATCGGTCACCGACATTATCATTCCTGCAGAACCACTCGAGGAGAGCTTGTGATGACACCCGGTCACCACGACATCTGCCATTGGGTTGTTGCCGCCGCACCGGGCGGCAAACTCGTTTCAGATTCGCGCCAGGTCGAGCCTGGCGACGTGTTTTTCGCCTATCCGGGCGATACGGCCGACGGCCGCCGCTTCATCAAGGCGGCCGTCGATGCCGGCGCCGCCGCCGTGGTCTACGATCCGCGCGACTTCGTCTGGGACGAAGCACTGGCCGTACCCCACCTGGCCGTGCCCGACCTGAAGCCCCAGGCCGGCACCATTGCCCACGCCTGCCTCGGCCAGCCCGACGCCGACATGTTCACCGTCGGCGTCACCGGCACCAACGGCAAGACCTCGATCTCGGTCTGGCTCGGCCAGGCGCTCGCGAAACTCGGCGAGACCACCGCCGTGATCGGCACCCTGGGCGTCGGCATGTTCAAGGGCGGCGCGGCGCCGGAGTTCATCGAAACCGGCTACACCACGCCCGACGCGGTGCTGCTCGCATCGCGCCTGTCCGCCGTGCGCGCGGCCGGCGCCCGCGCGCTCGCCATCGAGGTGTCCTCGATCGGCCTGGAGCTCGGTCGTACGGCCGGCATGCATTTCGATGTCGCCGTCTTCACCAACCTGACGCGCGACCACCTCGACTTCCACGGCGACATGGAAAGCTATGAAGCGGCCAAGCGCAAGCTGTTCGCCTGGCCCGAGCTGCAGCATGCGGTCGTCAACCTGGACGACGCGGCCGGCCAGCGCCTGGTCGCGCACCTGCGCGCCACCCAGCCGCAACTGGCCGTGACCGGCTATACCTTGAGAAGCGAGGCCGAGCAGCCGGCGATCGAGGGCGTGACCATCCTGCGCGCTTCGCACAAGCGCAGCCGCCCGCTGGGCACCGAGTTCCACCTCGATGCGCCCGACGGCAGCCTGGTCGTGAAGACCCAGCTGGTCGGCCACTTCAACATCAGCAATGCGCTGGCCGTGCTGGGCACGCTGCTGGCGAAGGGCGTGGCGCTGAAGAGCGCGGTCGAAGCGGTCGAGGCCCTGATGCCGGCGCCGGGCCGCATGCAGCAGATCGGCGGCCAGGATGCGCCGATGGTCGTGATCGACTATGCCCACACCCCGGACGCGCTGGAAAAGACCCTGGGCGCGCTGCGCCAGGTGGCCCAGGAGCGCGACGGCAAGCTGTGGTGCGTGTTCGGCTGCGGCGGCGACCGCGACCCGGGCAAGCGTCCGCAGATGGGCGCGATCGCGCAGGCGGCCGATCACGTGATCGTCACCAGCGACAATCCGCGCAGCGAGGAGCCGGGCGCCATCATCGCCCAGATCCTGGCGGGCATGGACCAGAATCACCCGAACTCGCAGCACCAGGCCATCGAGGACCGCGCCGCCGCCATCCTGTGGGCGGTCAAGCACGCGGGCAAGCAGGACGTGATCCTGCTGGCCGGGAAGGGCCACGAACCCTACCAGGAGATCAAGGGCAAGAAGATGCCGTTCTCCGATGCAGACCACGCCGCGCTGGCGCTGACCGCGCGGCTCACCATGATGAGGACTCACTGAATGCGCGGTTCGCTCGCACAACTGATCGCGTCGATGCCCGGCTCCCGGCTTACCGCTGATGCCAGCTTCGACAGCGTCTCGACCGACAGCCGTACGGCGCAAGCCGGCGCGCTGTTCGTCGCATTGCGCGGCGAAACCTTCGACGCCCACGATTTCCTGGAGCAGGTCGCAGCGCGCGGCGTGGCCGCCGTCGTGGCCGAGCGCCTGCCGGAAGGCTGGACCCTGCCGGCCATCGTCGTGCCGAACACGCTCACCGCACTGGGCCAGATCGCGAACAGCTGGCGCCGCCAGTACCAGATCCCCCTGATCGGCGTCACCGGCAGCAACGGCAAGACCACGGTCAAGGAGATGATCTCCGCCATCCTTGCCGCCGCCTTCGGCGAAGGCGAGCGCCTGGCGACCCAGGGCAACCTGAACAACGAGATCGGCGTGCCGCTGACCCTGATGCACCTGGAAGCCGCGCACCGCGCCGCGGTGGTGGAACTGGGCATGAACCATCCGGGCGAGATCGGCCGCCTGGCCGCGATCGCCCAGCCGACGGTCGGCCTGGTCAACAATGCCCAGCGCGAGCACCAGGAATTCATGCACACCGTGGAAGCGGTGGCGCAGGAGAACGGGTCTGTCTTCGCGGCCCTGCCGGCCGACGGCGTCGCGGTGTATCCCGGCGACGACATCTACACGCCGCTGTGGCAGGGCTTGGCGAGCCATTGCCGCAGCCTGACGTTTGGCCTGGGCGACGCCTGCGACGTGCGCGCGAGCTTCACCAGTACCGGCTTCGGTAACAATTTGAAAGTGTCCTCCCCAGCCGGCGCGTTCGAGGTGAAACTGGCCGCCGCCGGCGAGCACAATGTACGCAACGCGCTCGCCGCCATCGCCTGCGCGCTCGCCGCCGGCATCGGCAGCGACACGATCGTGCGCGGCCTGGAAGCCTTCGCGCCGGTCGGCGGACGCCTGCAGCGCAAGCAGGCCGCCAACGGCGCCCTGGTCATCGACGACACCTACAACGCCAACCCGGATTCCATGCGCGCCGCGATCGACGTGCTGGCCAGCTACCCGGCGCCGCGCATCCTGGTGGTCGGCGACATGGGCGAAGTCGGCGCGCAAGGCAAGGAATTCCACGAAGAGATCGGCGCCTATGCGCAGGCACGCGGCATCGAGACCGTGCTGGCGACGGGCGAGCTGTCGCGCCACCTGGTGGCGGCGGGAGCAAGGCATTTTGAGCAGTTTGACGAATTATTGGCAGCACTGGACAAGCAACTGGGCGGCAATTCTGACGCAACTGTGTTGGTGAAGGGCTCGCGTTTCATGAAGATGGAACGCGCGGTCCAGCACCTGATTGGTTCAACAAACACTGGCAAGGACGCCCACTAACATGCTTCTCTGGCTTGCACAATATTTGCAGGACTATATCGGTCCGATGCGCCTCTTTAACTTCATTACCTTCCGCGCGGTGGGCGCCACGATCACCGCGATCGCGCTCGGCCTGTTCACCGGCCCGGCCGTGATCCGCAAGCTCACCGAGATGAAGGTGGGCCAGGCCGTGCGCACCCAGGGCCCGCAGACCCACCTGAAGAAACACGGCACCCCGACCATGGGCGGCGTGCTGATCCTGATCTCGATCGCCATCTCCACGCTGCTGTGGAGCGACCTGTCGAACCGCCTGATCTGGCCGGTGCTGGTGGTCACGCTCGGCTTCGGCGCCGTCGGCTGGGTCGACGACTACCGCAAGGTGGTCTACCAGGACCCGGAAGGCATGCGCTCCGGCGAAAAATACTTCTGGATGTCGCTGATCGGCATCGCCGCCTCGCTCTACCTGGCATTCTCGGTCTCGGCGCCGACCCCCTGGGAAGTCGGCCAGCTGTTCTGGAACTGGGTGCAGTCGGGCTTTTCGATGGACCTGCCCCCGAAGGCGGACCTGATCGTCCCCTTCTTCAAGACCATCAGCTATCCGCTGGGCGTGTGGGGTTTCATCGCGCTGACCTATTGCGTGATCGTGGGCGCCTCGAACGCCGTCAACTTCACCGACGGCCTGGACGGCCTGGCGATCATGCCGACCGTGATGGTCGGCGGCGCCCTCGGCCTGATCGCCTACCTGACCGGCAACGTGACCTATTCAAAGTACCTGTTCATCCCGCACATCGCCGGCGCCGGCGAACTGCTGATCTTCTGCGGCGCGATGGCGGGCGCGGGCCTGGCCTTCCTCTGGTATAACGCGCACCCGGCGCAGATGTTCATGGGCGACGTCGGCGCGCTGGCGCTGGGCGGCGCGCTCGGCACCATCGCGGTCATCGTGCGCCAGGAGATCGTGCTGTTCATCATGGGCGGCGTGTTCGTGGCCGAGACCCTGTCGGTGATCATCCAGGTGTCCTGGTTCAAGTACACCAAGAAGCGCTACGGCGCCGGCCGCCGCGTGTTCCTGATGGCGCCGCTGCACCACCACTTCGAACAAAAGGGCTGGAAGGAGACCAAGGTCGTGGTCCGCTTCTGGATCGTGACGATGATCCTGGTCCTCGTTGGCCTGTCCACCCTCAAACTGCGCTGATCGATAAAACGAGATGAACTACGAAGGCAAACTCGCACTGGTACTGGGGCTCGGCGAATCCGGGCTCGCGATGGCGCAATGGCTGGCCCGTTGCGGCGCGCGCGTGCGCGTGGCCGACACGCGTGCGA
>DEKZ01000216.1:0-483 GCA_002354135.1 Massilia sp. UBA2709
ACCGGCAAGGTGCTGCGGCGCGTGGTCGGCGGCGCCCAGCCGGCCAGCGCCCAGGTCGCGCTGCCGGCCGGGACGCTCGAGAACGCGACGGCCGCCGGCCAGACCATGGTCGCGAACGTCACGCTGAGCTTCCCGGAGCAGTGCCGCGACCCGTATGCCGTGATCCTGAACGGGCCGGAGGATCCGTCCCAGGTCGATGCCGGCAGTCCCTTCTACCTGGCGACGATCGTCATGTTCGGTCACCGCGGTCCCACCGGCCCCTTGACCTTCGCGCTGCCGCTCGGCGAAAAGCTGCAGCGGGCGCGCGCCGCCCAGCCGCAGTCGGGCGACGGCACGCTGCGGCTGCGCGTGCTGTCCCTGCATGAGCTGATGGGGCACCATCACATGGCGGGCCAGCCGGTCGAGCTGCTGGCGGCGAGCGTCGAGACCTACTAAGCATCGTCTGACGGTTTTGTAGGGTGGGCACTTGTGCCCCCGCGGTAT
>DEKZ01000216.1:542-19033 GCA_002354135.1 Massilia sp. UBA2709
ACAAGTGCCCACCCTACAACGTCAACAACAACGGCAAATAAAAAAACCGCGCCTCGGCGCGGTTTTTCTATCGTTGCAGCGAAGCGAACGCTTACGCACCCGCCTTCAGCTTGCGCGCCACGTCCAGCGCAAAATAGGTCAGCACGCCGTCGGCGCCGGCGCGCTTGAAGGCCATCATCGATTCCATCATGACCTTGTCGTGGTCCAGCCAGCCGTTCTGGGCGGCGGCCTTCAGCATCGCGTATTCGCCGCTGACCTGGTAGGCGAAGGTCGGGACCTTGAATTCGTCCTTCACGCGGCGCACCACGTCGAGATACGGCATGCCTGGCTTGACCATCACCATGTCGGCGCCTTCCTGCAGGTCGAGCGCCACTTCGCGCAGGGCCTCGTCGGTGTTCGCCGGGTCCATCTGGTAGGTGTTCTTGTCGGCCTTGCCCAGGTTGGCGCTTGATCCGACGGCGTCGCGGAAAGGACCGTAGAAGGCGGACGCGTACTTGGCCGAATAGGCCATGATGCGGGTGTGGATGAAGCCGCGCTCTTCCAGCGCCGCGCGGATCACGCCGATGCGCCCGTCCATCATGTCCGAGGGCGCCACCACGTCGACGCCGGCCTCGGCGTGCGTCAGCGCCTGGCGCGTCAGCATCTCGATGGTCTTTTCGTTGACGATGTAGCCGCTCTCGTCCGGCAGGCCGTCCTGGCCGTGGGTGGTGTAGGGGTCGAGCGCGATGTCGGTCAGCAGGCCCAGTTGCGGGAAGTGCTGTTTCAGGGTGCGCACCGCGCGCGGCACCAGGCCGTCGGGGTTGGTCGCTTCCACGCCGTCATAGGTCTTCAGCGAGGCGTCGATGACCGGGAACAGCGCCAGCACCGGGATGCCGAGCGAGACGCATTCTTCGGCCACTTTCAACAGGAGGTCGATCGAGACGCGCTCGACGCCCGGCATCGATGCCACTTGCTGGCGCTGGTTCTCGCCATCGAGGATGAAGACCGGGTAGATCAGGTCGGCGGCAGTGACGGTGTTCTCGCGCATCAGGGCGCGCGAGAACGGATCGCGGCGCATGCGGCGCATGCGGGTGTTCGGGTACAGTCCGGTAACGATCGAGCTCATGTAATGTTGCTTTCTCTTTCAGGAGTGGTCGGGGGCCTCGTTCGCATCGGGTTCGCCGGCGTCATCGTCGGTCAGGCCGAGCAGTTCGAGGATCTTGGCGTCCGCTTCCTCGACGCCGATGCGCTTGAGCGCGGAGAACAGCTGCACCGTGAAGGGGAAACCTTCGCCTTCCTCGTCGACATAGCTGTCGAGCACCTTCTGCGCCTCGCGCAGGGCATTCGTCTTTTCGTTCTGGTTCAGCTTGTCGGCCTTGGTCAGGATGCAATGGATCGGCTTGCCGGTCGGGGCGAACCATTCCAGCATCTGCACGTCCAGGTCGGTGAACGGGCGGCGCGAGTCCATGATCAGGACCAGCGCCGCGAGTTGCTCCCGCCGTTGTACGTAGTCGCCCAGCAGCTTTTGCCAGTGCAGCTTGGCCGTGCCCGACACCTCTGCATAGCCATATCCCGGCAGGTCGACCAGCAGCGCCTGGATCTCTTCGACGATGGTCGGGTCCTTGCGGTGCTGCCCGACGTGGGCGCCGCCGATCGAGAAGTAGTTGATGTGCTGGGTGCGCCCCGGCGTTTTCGACGCGAAGGCGAGGCCCTTCTGGTTCGTCAGGATATTGATCGCCGTCGATTTGCCCGCGTTGGAGCGACCGGCAAAGGCGATTTCAGGCACCCGGGTGGATGGGAGATCACGCAGCTGGTTGACGGTCGTGAAGAAGCGGGCTTGCCAGAGTTTGGACATGGAAGAGAGGTGAAAAAGGCAACGAAATGAGGCGTGGAGGAAACAATCCTATTGTACAATAAGGGGTTATTAAATGCTTTTTGCCGGTGAGGCCGCTGTACCAATAAAACTGTTTTCGACTTTTTCAGGGTGCTCGAATGAATCGTGTGTCTGTATCGTCCGCTAGCGCGGTGTTCATGAAATCGTTGTTGGTTGCAACCCTGGCGCTCGGCAACGTCGCTGTCGCCGCCGAAGCCCAGCGTACCGCGAAACCCGATGCCGCCAAAGGCGCCACCCTGTACGAAAGCGGCGACAGCGCGCGCGGCCTGCCGGCCTGCCTGTCCTGCCACGGCGCGAACGGCAACTCCACCATCGCCGCCAACCCGAAACTGTCGGCGCAGTTCGAAGCCTACACCCATAAGCAGCTGGTCGACTTCACGACTCCGCAGCGCAACAACCCGGTCATGACCACCTACGCCAAGATGCTGACCGAGGACGACAAGCGCAATATCGCGGCCTACCTCGCGACCCAGAAGGTCAAGCCGGGCGCCGCCAAGAACAAGGAGACGGTCGAACTGGGCCGCAAGATCTACCGCGGCGGCATCGCCGACAAGGGCGTGGCCGCCTGCGCGAGCTGCCATGGCGCCGCCGGCGCCGGCATCCCGGTCCAGTATCCGCGCCTGGCCGGCCAGCACCAGGACTACACGATGGCCCAGCTGGCCGCCTTCAAGAACGGCGCACGCGCCAACAGCCCGCAGATGACCACGCTGGCCCAGCGCCTGTCCGAGGCCGAAATGCAGGCCGTGGCCGACTACATCGCCGGCCTGCGCTGAGAGTCAATGCTGTATTGAAAGGGCGCGGCGGGAACCGGCGCCCTTTTGCTGTACACTCGCGGCGCACCTGACCGCATGAGAAAGCAAGTCCAAGTATGAGCACCACGGGAATTGAACTGAAGACGCGCCGGCGAGCGCTGGCCGAAGCCGTCGAGCTGGTGTCGTCCATGCGCTTTGCCATCAGCCTGCTGGTGATCCTGTCGATCGCCGCCATCATCGGCACCGTGCTGCGCCAGAACGATGCGATGCCGAACTACGTGAACCAGTTCGGTCCCTTCTGGTACGAGATCTTCCGCAAACTCGGCCTGTTCACCGTCTATTCGAGCTGGTGGTTCCTGGCGATCCTGCTGGTGCTGATCGTCTCGACCGGCCTGTGCATCGTGCGCAATACGCCGAAGATGATCCGCGACATGCGCAGCTGGCGCGACCACGTGCGCGAAGATTCCCTGCGCAATTTCCATCACAAGAACGAGTGGACGGCGCCGCTGAACAGCTCGGCACTGGCGGT
The DNA here is from genome assembly GCA_002354135.1 of Massilia sp. UBA2709. Classification (GTDB taxonomy): domain Bacteria; phylum Pseudomonadota; class Gammaproteobacteria; order Burkholderiales; family Burkholderiaceae_D; genus Telluria. The sequence continues at coordinate 3,697 of DEKZ01000216.1, forward strand.
ACAGAGCGCCGAGCGCCTGCGCCACGCCGGCTACGCCGTGAAAATCGTCGAGAAGGGCAACGGCACCCTGGTGGCGGCGAAGAAGGGCGCCGGCAACAAGTTCGGCTATATCTTCGCGCACACGGCCATCATCGTGATCCTGCTGGGCGGCATGCTCGATTCCGAACTGCCCATCCGTTTCCAACAATGGTTCCTCGGCAAGACGCCCTACGCGGGCAGCGGCCTGATCTCGCAGATCCCGGCCCAGCACCGCCTTGGCCTGTCGAACCCTACCTACCGCGGCAACATCATGCTGGCCGAAGGCCAGACCGGCAGCACCGCCATCCTGCCGCAAGCCAGCGGCGTGCTGGTACAGGACCTGCCGTTCGCGATCGAACTGAAAAAATTCAACATCGAGTTCTACTCGACCGGCATGCCGAAGCTGTTCGCCAGCGAGGTCGTGGTGCACGACCGCGAGGCGGGCAAGACTTTCCCGGCGACGATCGAGGTCAACAAGCCGCTGATCTACAAGGGCGTGGCTGTCTACCAGTCGAGCTTCGAAGACGGCGGCAGCAAATTGAAACTCACGGGCTTCCCGATGGCCGGGACCAATGCGCGCTCCTTCGAGATCGAGGGCGAAGTGAATGGCTCGACCGCGCTGAAGACGGCAGCCGGCGCCTTCGACGTCGAGTGGTCGGGCTTCCGTCCCTTCAACGTCGAGAACACTTCCACCAACGACGTGCGCGCGGTCGAGAAGGGCAAGTCCTTCAACGAGCAGTTCGCGGCCACGCTGAGCAAGGCTTCCGGCTCGGCCGGCAAGAACGCCGACAACAAGGACCTCAAGAATGTCGGCCCGAGCGTGCAATACAAACTGCGCGACCAGACCGGCCAGGCGCGCGAATTCCTGAACTACATGCAGCCGGTCACGCTGGAAGGCGCCCAGGTCTTCCTGGCCGGCGTGCGCAGCAGCCCGGCCGAGCAGTTCCGCTTCCTGCGCATTCCGGCCGACGACAACTACAGCGTGCGCGAGTGGATGCGCCTGCGCGCCGCCCTGGCCGATCCGGCATTGCGGCGCCTGGCCGCCGAGCGCTATGCGGCCCGCGCGCTGGCCCCTGGCCAGGCGGCCCAGGCCGGTTTCGCCGGCCAGCTGCGCGAGTCGGCCGAGCGCACCCTGTCCATCTTCGCCGGCGAGGGCACGCCGGGCGGTTTCGTCGCCGTGGCCCAGTTCCTGGAAAAGATCCCGGCAGCCGAACAGGAAAAGGCGGCCAACGTCTTCATCAAGATGCTCAACGGCGTGCTGTGGGAGCTGTGGCAGGCGGCGCGCGTGCGCGACGGCGAGGCGCCGATCGAAGGCAGCGAGAAGCACGGCCGCTACCTGCAACTGGCGACGAACGCGCTGTCGGACAGCTTCTTCTACGGCGCGCCGGTCTACCTGCAGCTCGAAGAATTCCGCGAAATCAAGGCCTCGGTGCTGCAGGTGACGCGCTCGCCGGGCAAGAAGATCGTCTACCTCGGCTGCGTCCTGCTCGTCGCCGGCATCTTTGCGATGTTCTACATTCGCGAGCGGCGCCTGTGGGTATGGGTGCGCGACAGCGGGGAGGGTGCACATGCGCTGATGGCGATGAGCACCCAGCGCAAGACCCTGGATTTCGAGAAAGAATTCGCCGACCTGGCAGCCAAGCTGCCGCAATCGGCGTAAGCTGGCGCTTGCCGCTACTAAAAAAGGCACTGAAGGCACTGGAGACCATGATGGAAGCATCCCGACCAAGCCCGAGCGCACCGCTCACCTACAAGGAAACGCCCGGCTATTTCCGGCGCCTGACCGCCGTCGACTGGCTGTATGGCGCGGGCCTGCTGGCCGCGGCGCTGTTTGCGCTGAACCGCTACGCCCACTACATGGACATCTACGAGCGCGCCATCCTGTTGCTGTCGGCGCCGACCTTCGCCGCCCTGGGCTGGCACTGGAAGCCGGTGCGCTGGCTGATCCCGCTGGTGGCGCTGCTGTCGCTGTGGGGCGTGTCGCTGTACGACGGCTCGCTGGCGGCGGCGGACCAGAAGTTCTTCCTCAAATATATGCTGTCGAGCCAGTCGGCCATCCTGTGGATGAGCGCGCTCTTCGTGTTCTCGACCGTGTTCTACTGGATCGGGCTGCTGTCGCGCTCGGCTTCGGGCGCCGCGATCGGCTCGCGCCTGTGCTGGGCCGCGGTGGTGCTGGGCTTTACCGGCATGATGGTGCGCTGGTTCGAGTCCTACCTGATCGGGCCGGACGTCGGCCACATCCCGGTATCGAACCTGTACGAAGTGTTCATCCTGTTCGCGATGATCACGGCGCTGTTCTACTTGTATTACGAGGAACGCTATGCGACCCGCCAGCTGGGCGCTTTTGTTCTCCTGATCATCGCCGCAGCCGTCGCCTTCCTGCTCTGGTACACGGTGTCGCGCGACGCCGCCACCATTCAGCCGCTGGTGCCGGCGCTGCAAAGCTGGTGGATGAAGATCCACGTGCCGGCCAACTTCATCGGCTACGGCACCTTCGCCCTGGCCGCCATGGTCGGCACCGCCTACCTGTTGAAATCCCACGGCATCCTGGCCGACCGCCTGCCTTCGCTGGAAGTGCTGGACGACGTGATGTACAAGGCCATTTCCGTCGGTTTCGCCTTCTTCACCGTGGCGACCATCCTCGGCGCCCTGTGGGCGGCCGAGGCCTGGGGCGGCTACTGGTCCTGGGACCCGAAGGAAACCTGGGCGCTGATCGTCTGGCTCAACTACGCAGCCTGGCTGCACATGCGCTTGATGTCCGGCCTGCGCGGCCGCGTGGCGGCCTGGTGGGCGCTGGTGGGCTTGCTGGTGACGACCTTCGCCTTCCTGGGCGTGAACATGTTCCTGTCGGGGCTGCACTCGTACGGCGAGTTGTAATTCCGGGAACGCAGACGTAGGGTGGGCGCCCCGTGCCCACCAGAACGATGAGCAGACGCGGCGCCCGGGAGACGTCAACGCGGCGCATGCTTGTGGTGGGCACGGGGCGCCCACCCGACGTCCTGCGCCGACGCTGACTCCCGCCTGCTTGGGCACCCGCCCGATTGTTTGCCAAAACACCCCCACCACATCACCGATCATCCACGCGGCCAGCGGTTCTGCGAGCAATGGTGTAAGGTACAAGTTCAATTGCCTGCGGAGTCCCCGATGCTCATCAAACGCAATCCGAACGGCCTGGACCGGCCGTTCGCCTCCGAAATCACGCCGCGCGAGGTGTACGAAGAGCGCCGCAGATTCATTGCCCGTATCGCCGCCGGCGCCGCCGTCGGCAGCGCCTTGTGGGAGATGGCCAACCGCGAAGCGTTCGCGCAGAACGCGCCGGCCGGCGCGAAGCTGGCCGCGAAAGCCAACCAGGCGTTCTCGACCACCGAGAAACAGACCTCCTTCCACGACGCCACCCACTACAACAACTTCTACGAGTTCGGTCTCGACAAGAGCGACCCGGCCGAGAACGCGTTCAGCCTGCGGCCCCGGCCCTGGACGGTAGCGATCGAAGGAGAAGTGAAAAAGCCGATGCGCCTCGACATCGACAGCCTGGTCAAGCTGGCGCCGCTGGAAGAGCGCGTCTACCGGCTGCGCTGCGTCGAAGGCTGGTCGATGGTGATTCCCTGGGTTGGCTATTCGCTGTCCAACCTCATCAAGTACGTCGAGCCGACCGGCAACGCGAAATACGTGGAATTCACGACCCTGGCCGACCGTTCGCAGATGCCGGGCCTGAGAAGCGGCGTGCTCGACTGGCCCTACGTCGAAGGCCTGCGCATCGACGAGGCCATGCACCCGCTGGCGCTGCTCACCGTCGGCATGTACGGCCAGGTGCTGCCGAACCAGAACGGCGCCCCGGTGCGCGTGGTGGTGCCCTGGAAGTACGGCTTCAAGTCGCCCAAGTCCATCGTGCGCATCCGTTTTACGCGCGACCAGCCGAAGACGGCCTGGAACCTATCGGCGCCGCGCGAATATGGTTTCTATTCGAACGTGAACCCGAACGTCGACCACCCGCGCTGGTCCCAGGCGACCGAGCGCCGCATCGGAGAAGACGGCTTCTTCAAGCGCAAGCGCGACACCCTGATGTTCAACGGCTATAACGAGGTCGCCTCGCTGTATGCGGGCATGGACCTGAAGCGGTTCTTCTGAGCGATGGCGTTGAATCCGTCTGCAAAACAGCTATCCCTCATCAAGGCCGCCGTGTTCGCCGCGGCGCTGCTGCCTTTCCTCTGGGGCGCCTGGCAGGTCGTGGCCGGCGTGCCGGTCGATCCGCTCGAATACATCACCCACGAGAGCGGCGACTGGGCGCTCTACCTGCTCTGCATCACGCTGGCCGTGACGCCGCTGCGGCGCCTGTCGGGCTGGAACTGGCTGGTGAAGCTGCGGCGCATGCTCGGCCTGTTCGCCTTCTTCTATGCGCTGCTGCACTTCATCGCCTTCTTCTGGTTCGACCATTTCTTCGATGTCGCGGCCATGCTGCGCGACGTGGCCAAGCGCCCCTTCATCCTGGTCGGCTTCCTCGCCTTCCTGATGCTCATTCCGCTGGCGGCGACCAGCACCAACGCCATGATCCGGCGCCTGGGCGGCAAGCGCTGGCAGTGGCTGCACCGCCTGATCTATCTCGTCGCGCCGCTCGCCGTGCTGCATTTCTGGTGGATGAAGGCGGCCAAGAACAACCTGGCGCAGCCGGCGCTGTTTGCCGTGATCGTGGCGGTGCTGCTGGGGCTGCGGGTGGTCTGGAGCCGGGCGAAGGCGAGGGCGGCGGTGCGGGTTTGATGTTGTAGCAGAAGGGGCACGGCTAACGGGGCTGTTGCCTGTTCTGTTATCGGTACGCTCCGTCCGCGTGGGCACAAGTGCCCACCCTACGGATTAAGCCACGGACTTGCGGTTACGAAAACCCGGTCCGGAACGCATCCCGTAGGGTGGGCACTCGTGCCCACGCGGATCAAACATACCGATTACGTAACAGGCAACAGCCCCACGTCCTTCAGCTCACCCCTGTTTCTACGTCCAACCGCACAAAACAAAAGGGCGCTACCCGCATGTACGGATAGCGCCCTTTCTATCGTCACGATATTTACTTCAGCATCGATTCCAGCGCATACAGCTCTTCCGGATTCTCGCGCCGGCGCACCAGGTGCATCTGCTCGCCGTCGACGATGACCTCGGCGGCGCGGCCGCGCGTGTTGTAGTTCGAGGCCATGGTCATGCCGTAGGCGCCGGCGGTCATGACCGCCAGCAGGTCGCCCGGCTCGACCGCCAGCTCACGGTCGCGCGCCAGCCAGTCGCCCGATTCGCAGACCGGGCCGACGATGTCGTAGGTGACCTTGCCGCCGTCGCGCGGCGTCACCGCCTGCACGCCCATCCAGGCGCCGTACAGGGTCGGGCGCATCAGGTCGTTCATGGCGGCGTCGACGATGCAGAAGCTCTTTTCTTCGCCGGGCTTCAGGAATTCGATGGCGGTCAGCAGCACGCCGGTGTTGGCGACGATCGAGCGGCCCGGCTCGAAGATGACCTTGATCGGCCGGCCTTCGTGTCGTTCGGCGCGCCAGGCGTCGATGCGGGCGAACAGGCGGCCGAGGTAGTCGCCGACCGGCACCGGCGGCTTGTCGCCTTCCGCGCCGTAGTCCACGCCGATGCCGCCGCCGATGTCCAGGTGGTGCAAATGGATGCCTTCGCCGTCCAGGGTGTCGATCAGTTCGATCAGTTTATCCAGGGCTTCGAGCAGCGGGGCGTCGTCGAGCAGTTGCGAGCCGATGTGGCAGTCGATGCCGACCACGTCCAGGTGCGGCAGGCTGGCCGCCGTGCGGTAGGTCGCCAGCGCATCGTCGAAGGCGACGCCGAACTTGTTCGCCTTCAGGCCGGTGGCGATGTACGGGTGGGTCTTGGCGTCGACGTTCGGGTTTACGCGCAGCGAGACCGGCGCGCGCTTGCCCATGCTGCCGGCCACCTCGTTCAGGCGGTGCAGCTCGGGGATCGATTCGACGTTGAAGCACAGGATGTTCTTTTCCAGCGCCAGGCGCATCTCGGCGACGGTCTTGCCCACGCCCGAGAAGATGACCTTGCCCGGGTCGCCGCCGGCGGCGATCACGCGCAGCAGCTCGCCGCCCGAGACGATGTCGAAGCCGGCGCCCGCGCGGGCCAGCAGGTCGAGGATGGCCAGGTTCGAATTGGCCTTCATCGCATAGCAGACCAGGGCGTCACGGCCCTTGCAGGCGTCGGCGTAGGCGGCGAAGTTTTCCAGCAGCGCCGACTTCGAGTAGACATAGGTCGGGGTGCCGAAGGCTTCGGCGACGCGGGACAAGGGGGTGCTTTCGGCGTTCAGGACGCCGTCTTGGTACGAGAAATGCGACATGTGCTTATTGTGCGGGGGGCGGTGAGGATTCTTGCTGCTTCGTTTCCGGCGCCGGGCGGGCCTGGGCCTGGTTGTCCGGCTTCGCGGCCGGGGTGCTCATGACCGGGGTGCTCGACAGCGCGCCAGGCTTGGCCGGCGGATTCGGCATGTAGAGCGGGCCGGTCTGGCCGCAGCCGGCGAGCGTGGCAACAAGGACGAAGGCGGCGGGAAGAAGCGCGATGGGTGACTTCACGATTAGAATCACGGTTTGATTAAGACCTTGGAGTGTAGCATGACCGAAACCGAATTTTTGGACCTGGCCGAATCGACGCTGGACCGCATCGAAACCTCGTTCGACGACCTGAACGACCAGGACGTCATCGATGTCGAATGCAAGCGCAGCGGCAACGTGCTCGAGATCGAGTTCATCGACAACGGTTCGAAGATCATCGTCAACAGCCAGGCGCCACTGCAGGAAATGTGGGTGGCGGCGCGCGCCGGCGGCTATCACTACAAGCGCGTCGGCGACGAGTGGAGGAACACGCGCGACGATACGGAACTGTTTGCGGCGCTGTCGGAGCTGGCGACGCAGCAGGGCGGGGCGCCGGTCAAGCTGGGGTAAAGGTTTTGCCGGGGTTGTAGGGTGGGTTCTTGAACCCACGCTGTACCCGGCTGAAAGTCGAAAAGCGCTTCTCTGCGGAAGCAGGCGCATGGCGGCGGCTGTGCGGTTTGCGCGAGCTCGACCGCGTGGGTTCAAGAACCNNGACACCTGTGTCCACGCTGTACGATGTTGGCAAGTGCCTGAGAATGATCTTGCCGATGGCTTCAATCACTGCGAGCTGACAAAAATGAATGTTCGACGCGCAGCCGTTGCACCGCGTGGGTTCAAGAACCCACCCTACAAAACCGTAATGAAAGAATATTTCATCGAGCTAAGCTTTTTGAAATATTCTTTCACCACCCATCAATCAGAACAACTCGTTCCTCACCGCGTCCTGCGCCTTCTGCTGTGCAGGTGGCGGCGGCGCGCCGACGTCGAGCGACTGCACGCCCGTGCCCGGCGGGTTCTCGGCGTAGTAGTAATCGCCATCGACATTGATCAGGCCCGGCGGCATCGTGCGGTCCTCGTTCGGCACGCCTTTCAGCACGGTCTGCATGTAGCCGATCCAGATCGGCAGGGCCAGGCCGCCGCCGGTTTCGCGGTTGCCCAGGTTCTTCGGCTGGTCGTAGCCCATCCAGGCAATGCCCACCAGTTTCGGCTGGTAGCCGGCGAACCAGGCGTCGATCGAGTCGTTGGTGGTGCCGGTTTTGCCTGCGATGTCGGTGCGCTTCAGGATTTGCGAGGCTTTCGCCGCGGTGCCGTAGCGCGCCACGTCGCGCAGCATCGAGTCCATCAGGAAGGCGTTGCGGGCGTCGATCACGCGGTTCGCTTCGACGCCGGCGCGTTCCGGACGCGCTTCCGACAGCACCTTGCCCGAGCTGTCCGTCACCTTCGAGATCAAATACGGGCTGACGCGGTAGCCGCCGTTGGCGAACACGGCGTAGGCGCCGGCCATCTGCAGCGGCGTGGTCGCGCCGGCGCCCAGGGCGAGCGTCAAATACGGCGGGTTGCGCTCGGGGTCGAAGCCGAAACGGGTCGCGTATTCCTGGCCGTAGCGCGCGCCGATGCGGTTCAGGATGCGGATCGAGACCATGTTCTTCGACTTGGTCAGGCCGCGCCGCATCGTCATCGGGCCTTCGTATTTGTTGTCGTAGTTCTTCGGTTCCCAGGGCTGGCCGCCGGTCTGGCCGGCGTCGAACGAAATCGGCGCGTCGTTCACCAAGGTCGACGGCGACAGGCCGCGCTCGAGCGACGCCGAGTAGATGAAGGGCTTGAACGAGGAGCCCGGCTGGCGCCAGGCCTGGGTCACGTGGTTGAACTTGTTGCGGTTGTAGTCGAAGCCGCCGACCAGGGCCTTGATGGCGCCGTCCTCGGTGCTCGCTGCCACGAAGGCCGATTCGACCGCAGGCATCTGCGTGATCTTCCAGTCCGCGCCGCCTTCCTGCATCACGCGGATCAGGGCGCCGCGGCGGATGCGGCGGTTCGGCGCCGCCTTGGCGGACAGCCAGTTCGAGGCGAAGGCCAGGCCCTTGCCCGTGATCTTGATTTCCTCGCCCGAGGCCAGCACCGCGGTCACGCTCGACGGCGAAGCCTGCAGCACGACGGCGGCGACGATGTCGTCGCTGTCCGGCTTCTCGGCCAGTTCGGCCTCGATCGCCTCGTCGGCCTCGGTCTTGTTGCTCGGGATCTCGATATACGACTCCGGACCGCGGTAGGGGTGGCGGCGCTCGTAGTCCATCACGCCGCGGCGCACCGCGAGGTAGGCCGCGTCCTGGTCGGCCTTGGTGATCGTGGTGAACACGTTCAGGCCGCGCGTATAGGTGTCTTCCTTGAACTGCTCGTAGACCAGCTGGCGCGCCATCTCGGCCACGTACTCGGCGTGCACGCCGAAGGCGGTGCTGTCCGACTTGATCTTCAGTTCCTCGTTCTTCGCCTGCTCGAACTGGGCGTCGGTGATGTAGCCCAGCGAATGCATGCGCTGCAGGATGTACTGCTGGCGCGTGCGGGCGCGGGTCGGGTTCACGACCGGATTGTAGGCGGAGGGCGCTTTCGGCAGGCCGGCCAGCATGGCCGCTTCGGCCACGCTGATGTCGCGCAAGTCCTTGCCGAAATAGATCTGGGCCGCCGACTGGAAGCCGAAGGCGCGCTGGCCCAGGTAGATCTGGTTCATGTAGACCTCGAGGATCTGGTCCTTGGTCAGGTTCTTCTCGATCTTCCAGGCCAGCAGGGCCTCGTAGGCCTTGCGCTTGAGGGTCTGTTCGCTCGAGAGGAAGAAGTTCCTCGCCACCTGCTGGGTGATGGTCGAGGCACCCTGGCGCGAGCCGCTGGTCGCGTTGTGCAGGGCCGCGCGCAGGATGCCCATGTAGTCGACGCCGCCGTGCTGGTAGAAGCGGTCGTCCTCGATCGAGAGCACGGCCTTCTTCATGACGTCGGGGATGTCCTTGAAGCGCACCAGGGTGCGGCGCTCCTCGCCGAACTCGCCGATGAGGACGTTATCGGCCGTGAAGATACGCAGCGGCATCTTCGGACGGTAATCGGTAATGGTGTCGAGCGCCGGCAGGTTCGGGTAGGCCATCGCCAGGGCAAACACCACCAGCAATACGCCGACCACGGCCAGGCCGGCGACGGCGCCGAAGGCCCACAGGATCAGGCGCTTGGCGCTGTACTTGTTCGGGGAAGACGACTTCGAATCGGATTGGGATTTCATGCTGACTCACAGTGTTGATCCATCTCATTATAAGACAGGGACTTTTGTGACGGTGCGAACTCGACCGGACAAGCTGGCGGAATCTGCCTTTCGTAGCACTCCGACAATGGGTGTGTACAAGGCGTTATCGAGTGTGGCATGCGCGCGCCGGATTGTAATGTTCCAATGCAGAAATATCTTGTCCCTACGCATCCTTGTTGCTACGATCTAATGTAGTGCCTCATATATGTGCAGTAAGTTGCACTGGCAAAGACAGTTTTTCAACATGACATTCCCCTGCGCGGGCGTTCATAAATCGTTCTGCCACGGCAGACAGCAGTGAGGGAGTACGCTCGTGATCAATCTAGGTTCCCTGTTCGGCAAGTCGAGCCCGCCTCTGGCCGGGCTCGACATCAGCACGTCCGGACTGCGCCTGGTCGAGCTGGCCGACGCCGGCAAGGGCGCGCTGCGCCTCGAGCGCCATGCGTTCGAAGCACTGCCGCGCGGCGCTGTGGTCGACGGCAATATCGAGAACTTCGACCAGGTGGCGGACGCCGTGCGCCGCATCTGGAAGAAAAGCGGGACCCGCGCCCGCCACGTCGCGCTGGGCATGCCGCCGGGCGCCGTCATCACCAAGAAGATCATCCTGCCGGCCGGCATGGGCGAAGACCAGCTCGAAGTGCAGGTCGAGTCCGAGGCCAGCCAGTACATCCCCTTCGCGCTCGACGAGGTGAGCCTGGACTTCGACGTGGTCGGCCCCTCGGCCACCTCGCCGGAAGACATGGAAGTCATGCTGGCCGCCGCGCGCCGCGAGAAGGTCGAGGACCGCGTCGCGATTGCCGAAGCGGCCGGCCTCACCGCCACCGTGATGGATGTCGAATCCTATGCCGCGCGCGCCGCGGCCGAACGCGCGGCGCCGGGCGGCAAGGACCGCATCGTCGCGCTGTTCCAGATCGGCGCAACCATGACCTATGTCTCCTTCATGGTCAACGGCGATACCGTCTACGAGCGCGAGCAGGCTTTCGGCGGCCACACGCTGACCCAGGACATCGTGCGCAGCTACGGCCTGGCCTACGAGGAAGCCGAGGCGCGCAAGAAGTCGGGCGACCTGCCCGAGAATTTCCGCGCCGACCTGCTCACGCCCTTCATGGAAAACGCCGCGCTGGAAGTGACGCGCGCAATCCAGTTCTTCTACACCTCGACGCCCTACACCCGCATCGACCAGATCTGGCTCGCCGGCGGCAATGCGCTGCTGCCCGGCCTGGCCGACCTGGTCGGTGGCCGCACCCGCATCCCGACCGCGCCGGTGGCGCCTTTCGAAGGCATGCTGCTGGCGCCCGGCGTGCGTGAACAGCAACTGCGCCAGGAGGGCCCGGCCTACCTGGTTGCCTGCGGCCTGGCCCTGCGGAGGTTCGGATGATCCGGATTAACCTGCTCCCGCACCGGGAAGCGAAACGCAAGCAGAAACAGAAGGCCTTCGTTGCCATGCTGGTGCTCGGCGGCGTCCTGGGCGCGGCCGTGGTGCTGCTGGTGGGCGGCTGGAACGCCAGCCGCATCGCCATCCAGGAACAGCGCAACCTGGCGCTGAAGAACGAGAACGCCAAGCTCGACAAGAAGATCAAGGACATCGCCACCCTGAAGGAAGAGATCGAGGCCCTGAAATCGCGCCAGCAGGCGGTCGAAGACCTGCAGGGCGACCGCAACCAGCCGGTCTACCTGCTCGACGAACTGGTGCGCCAGACCCCCGACGGCGTGTTCCTGAAGTCGGTCAAGCAGGATGGCCAGCGCGTGGTCCTGAACGGCGTCGCCCAGTCGCAGGAAAGGGTGGCCGAGCTGCTGCGCAACCTGTCCGGCCAGTCGCCCTGGCTGGAGGCGCCCGACCTGACCGAGGTGAAGGCGTCCACCGTCACCCAGAACAAGGCCGCGCGCAAGGTCGTCGAATTCACCCTGGCGGTGAACATCAAGCGTCCGCGCGAAGCGGATGAAGAAGGTGAACCGGCCGGCGGCAGCGCCGGAGGCCCTGCCTTGGCCGCCGCGAAGAACGGAAGCAAGCCATGAACATCGACCTGAAGCAATGGAGCGCCGAGCTGTCGGCCCAGTTCGAGGGCCTGCAGGGACGCCCGCCCGGCCTGTGGCCGCTGGCGCCGCGCCTGCTGTGCGCGGCCGGCGTGATGGCGCTGGTCATCCTGCTCGGCTACTTCGCCTACTGGCAAGGCCAGTTCGAAGCCCAGGAACGCGGCGCGGCGCAGGAAAAGAAGCTGCGCAGCGCCTACAAGGAAAAGATCGCCCAGGCCGTCAACCTGGAAGCGCTGCAGGCCCAGAAGCTGCAGGTCGACCAGTCGGTCGAGCGCCTGGAAAAGCAGTTGCCGAGCAAGGCCGAGATGGCCGCGCTGCTGTCGGACATCAACCAGGCCGGCGTCGGCCGCGGCCTGCAGTTCGAGCTGTTCCGCCCGAACCAGACCGTGGTGCGCGACTACTACGCCGAGCTGCCGATCGACATCAGGATCAGCGGCAGCTACCACGACCTGGGGGCGTTCGCCGCCGACATGGCGCACATGCCGCGCATCGTCACGCTCAACAACATGGCGATCGAGACCAACAAGGACGGCAGCCTGAAGCTGGAAGCCATCGCCAAGACCTTCCGCTACCTCGACGCCGAGGAACTGGCCGCGCAGAAGGCGGCGCGCCAGAAGGCGAAAGCTGGCAAGGGCAAGAAGGGTAAAGGGGCCAAGAAATGAAGAAGACCCAAGGCGCGCCGCTGCTGACGGCCCTGTTGATGGCCGTGCTGCTGGCCGGCTGCGGCGACAGCGACGTGCGCGAGGTGCGCAGCTGGATGGACCAGGTCAAGCGCGAAACGAAGCCGAAGGTGAAGCCGCTGCCGGCCTCGAAGGAATTCATCCCCTACGCCTACAACCAGCAGGATGCGGTGGATCCGTTCAGCCCGGCCAAGCTGGCCGACGCGGGACTGCTGGCGCAGGCGCGCAGCACGCTGCAGCCGGACCTGGAGCGTCCGCGCGAGGCCCTCGAGGCCTACCCGCTCGACACCATGACCATGGTCGGCACCATGCAGAAGGGCGGGGTGAGCTTTGCGCTGCTGCGCATCGAGAACGTCATCTACCGCGTGCGGCCCGGCCAGCGCCTCGGCCAGAACTTCGGCCAGGTCACGCGCGTGACGCCGGCGGCGGTGGAGATCAGGGAAATGGTACAGGACGCCGGCGGCGATTGGGTCGAGCGGATATCGAAGCTGGAGCTGCAGGAAAGTAAGGAGACCGGGAAATGACCCAATTTGCAATGAACAGCGGCGCGGCGCGCATGCTGCCAGGCTGGCTGCTGCGCCTGGGCGCGGCGCTGCTGCTGGCGCTGGGCGTGCAGGCCGCGCAGGCGCAGGCGCCGGCGCCTGCGCAGTTACAAGATAACGCCATCGAGTCGATCACGGCCAACCAGCAGGGCACCAACGTGGTGCTCAACATCGCGATGAAGAACGCCCCGGCCAAGCCGCCGATCGGTTTTGCGATCACCAACCCGGCCCGCATCGCGCTCGACTTCGGCGCCACCAGCAACGCCACCGGCAAGAGCACCCACGAGATCAACCTGGGCGACGTGCGCGGCGTGAACGTGGTGCAGGCGGCCGAACGCACGCGCCTGGTGCTGAACCTGAAGCGCTCGGTGAACTACACCACCGCGGTCGACGGCAAGGCGATCGTCGTCACCATCGATGGCAGCGGCGCACAGGGCCCGGCGCAAGCCGTGCCCGCCGGCGCCATCTCTGCCCAGCCGGCTGCGCGTCAATCGCTGCGCAACCTCGACTTCCGCCGCGGCAGCAACGGCGAAGGCCGCGTCGTGGTCGACCTGCCGAACAACCAGGTCGCCGTGGACGTGCGCCAGCTCGGCAACCGCGTCCAGGTCGACTTCCTGAACACCGGCTTGCCGGAATCGCTGCGCCGCCGCCTCGACGTGACCGACTTCGGCACCCCGGTGTCGCGCGTCACCACTGCCGCGCAAGGCAACAACGTGCGCATGACCATCGAGGCGCAAGGCCAGTGGGAACAGTCGGTCTACCAGAGCGACACCCAGCTCGTGGTCGACGTGCGTCCGGTCAAGGAAGACCCGAACAAGCTGGGCGGCCCGCAGGGCTTCAACGGCGAGAAGATCAGCTTCGACTTCCAGAACATCGAAGTGCGCGCCGCGCTGCAGGCGGTGGCCGACATCTCGGGCCTGAACATCATCGCCAGCGACTCCGTGAGCGGCAGCCTGACCCTGCGCCTGAAGGACGTGCCCTGGGACCAGGCGCTCGACGTGATCCTGCAGTCGAAGGGCCTGGACATGCGCAAGAACGGCACCGTGATGTGGATCGCACCGAAGGAAGAGCTGCTGACCAAGGAAAAGCTCGAGCTCGAGCAGCGCGCCCAGATCTCGGACCTGGAGCCGCTGCGCTCGGAGATCTTCCAGTTGAACTACCAGAAGGCCGAGTCCTTCCGCACCGTGTTCGGCCTGGACGCCAGCGGCGCCCCGGGCGGCGACAACCGCAACCGCGTGCTGTCCAAGCGCGGCAGCGCCATCATCGACCCGCGCACGAACCAGCTGTTCGTGACCGACATCGCTTCGAAGATCGAGGACATCCGCATGCTGATCCAGAAGACCGACGTGGCCTCGAAGCAGGTCCTGATCGAGGCGCGCCTGGTGGAAGCGAACGACGGCTTCTCGCGCAACCTGGGCGCCAAGATCGGCTTCAACGATGCGCGCCGCGCGGCCGGCGGCGACGCCGGCTACGGCGTGGGCGGCAACAACCGTGTCGGCGTCAGCGGCAACCTCAGCGGCGTCGGCGCGGTGACCGGCCAGACCAGTGGCAGCACCTTCGACAACTCGACCCTGGTGAACCTGCCGGCGGCGCAGATCGGCGGCCTGACCGCGCCGAGCCTGGCCTTCAGCCTGTTCTCCTCGGCCGACAACCGCTTCCTGAACCTGGAGCTGTCGGCGCTGGAAGCGGACGGCAAGGGCAAGATCATTTCCAGCCCGCGCGTGGTCACCGAGGACAAGATGGTGGCCGTGATCGAGCAGGGCATCGAGCTGCCGTACCAGGTCGCGTCGTCGAGCGGCGCGACCTCGATCGAATTCAAGAAGGCCAACCTGCGCCTGGAAGTGATCCCGCAGATCACCCCGGACGGCAACGTGGTGCTGGAAGTGGACGTGAGCAAGGATTCGAAGGGCGACGAGACGCGCGCCGGCTTTGCCATCAACACCCAGCACGTGAAGACCAAGGTCATGGTCGAGAACGGCGGCACGGTGGTGCTGGGCGGGATCTACCAGCAGACCGAGCGCAGCAACGAAAGCAAGGTGCCGCTGCTGGGCGATATCCCGGTGCTGGGCTACCTGTTCAAGACCCAGGGACGCGAGAGCGCGAAGACCGAACTGCTGGTCTTCATCACGCCGAAGATCGTGGCCGACCGCATGGCGGCGGCCAGGTAAGACCGTAACAAACCCGGCGCCGCGTGCGCCGGCAGCGTCAGCGTATGTCGCCACAGCGCCGGGATCCGGCCGCTGTGGCGTTCGTTTTTTGATGGCCGGGCCGTATGCCGGCTGCATGAGTGACCAACTACCAATAATCGATAAACACTGGAACGACAATGCAGCATTCCCCGAACTCCTCCAAGCCCGCCGCGCAGCTGCGCCTGGCGGCCCTGACCCTGTTTGCCGCGGCGGCCCTGGCTGCCTGCGGTGG
>DEKZ01000426.1 GCA_002354135.1 Massilia sp. UBA2709
GTGGGTGGGTTGTACGCTTACTTTTGACCGACTGCATGCTCAGGATCAAATCAAGCGCAAAGCACGACGCGAGCGCTTGCGCGAGCTCAAGGTGCGGATTGCCGCAAAACCCGCGTCAGCCGCCCATGAGGCCAAAGTGACCCGAATGCCTCTACTGTCGAAACTTGAGGCTGTCGCAAGGCGTGAGCTGGCTTATCTGCGTGCCGTCGGCGATTTACCGCGCGATTATCCGACGCTGCGCGACGTGGTGGATGAAGCGATTGTCCAAGCTGAGGTGGAATGGCAATCCGTGCCGGAAGAAAAAGCGGCTTACTTCGGTTTTCTGAAGCATCTGTTCGCCGTCCTGGATCACGAAGTGGCAAACAGCCGGCAATTTGGCGAATTCGTTTCTCTGGACGCGCCGGTCGAAGCGGATGCCCAGGACGTCGCCGAGGCCATGGTGGAAGAGGAAGTCTTCGAATTTTATCAGCCCGATGACACACTCAGGCTGGCCGATATCATCGCTGACAGTCAGCATCCCGATGCCGCAACGATCGCGGAACAGGAGGAGCTAGTTGATCGGTCGAGCGAGTTCGCTTTTGCATTCGACCTGCTGAAGGACATGCCGCGTTTGTGGCGGCGCATTTTTCTGCTTATCCGTGTGGACGGGCTGGATGCCAGCAGCGTCTCTGAAATCCTGCTGATTCCTAGTAAGGAAGATACTGTCCAAAGGTGGCTCATGCAGGCCGAAGCGTTCATCGCTGCTCATTTGGAAGAGGCCGGAGTAAGCAAAAACGGGAACGATTGGCTCCAAGGCGTTGATTGGTCGGCATTGTCTGTGACCCGAAGCGCGGCAGCCTCACTGTGGTCCAAGGAGGCGAACCATGAAGAATGATCTTCACCTCGTCTGTCCGCATTGCCAGTCCATCAACCGCGTACCGACTGCGAAGCTATCGGAACATCCCAACTGCGGCCGCTGCCAGCAGCCCTTGTTCACGGGCGAACCCATCGAGTTGACCACGGCGACGTTCTCGCGCCACGTGGAGCGCAGCGATTTGCCGCTGTTGGTCGATTTCTGGGCACCTTGGTGCGGGCCGTGCAAGATGATGGCCCCGCAGTTCCAGCAAGCGGCGCGCCAGCTCGAACCCAGGGTCAGGCTGGCCAAGGTCAATACCGAGGCAGAACCCCACCTGGCCGCGCAGTTCGGCATCCGCAGCATTCCGACGCTCGCCCTGTTCCAGGGTGGGCGGGAGATCGGGCGTCAGGCCGGCGCCTTGGGCGCGCAGGACATCGTGCGCTGGGCATCTGCACAGGTGGGGCGCTGACCGATGCAGGACTTGCTCGGCGCCACCCTGATCCTGCTGGCGGCATGCAGCCTCGCGGCGGTGGCGACGGCGGCGTTCAGAGTACCCGCCTTGCTGGGTTACCTCGCCGTCGGCGCCTTGCTGGGCCCGTCGGTCAGCGGTGTAGTCGCGCCGGGAGAAGCGCTTGATTTTCTGTCCGAGCTGGGCGTGGCCCTGCTGCTGTTCATGGTTGGGCTGGAGTTCTCCCTCGGGCACTTCTGGCTTTCCCGTAAAACCGTATTGGCGGCCGGCAGCTTGCAGATGATCGCTGTCGCCACGCCACTGACCTTGATGTTGATGTGGCTGGGACAGCCAGTTCAGAGCGCTGCGTTGCTCAGCACTGCGGCGGCCATGTCGTCCACGGCGCTGGTCAGCCGACAGCTGGCCGACCAAGGCGAGCTCACCACCCGCCACGGCCGCAGCGCCATCGCCGTGCTGGTCTTTCAGGACCTGGCCAGCGTGCCCCTGCTGGCCCTGCTGGCGATCTGGGCGCGCGGCGAGTCGCCGAAGATCGAGAGCGTGCTGCTCGAAGTGTTGGGCGTGCTGATGTTGTTCGCGGCAGCGGCCCTCGCCTCCCGTCGTCTGTTGCATGGCCTGCTGGGCTGGGTGGCGCGGCAGGGCCACGAAGAATCCTTCGTGCTGGTTTCCTTGTGCGTGGTGGTGGCTGCCGCCGCTGCTGCACACGCGGTCGGCGTATCCGCCGCCCTGGGTGCGTTTTTGGCCGGCATGGTGCTGGGCGAGAGCGACTTCCGTCACCACATGGAAAGCCACCTCAAACCGTTTCGCGATGTGTTGTCGGGGGTGTTCTTCGTGACCATCGGCCTGCAGTTGGACGGAGCGCAGATTCTTTCGGCACCACTGGCGGTGTTCGCGTGGCTGGCAGTGCTGGTACCGGTCAAGATCGGGCTCAACACCCTGGCCTTGCGGGCGACGCGCCTGTCCGCCCTCGATGCCTGGCGCACGGGCATAGCGTTGGGGCATGGCGGCGAGTTCGCCCTGCTGTTGTTGGGCATGGTCTTGCAGCAGCATCTGATCCCCGCGACCGTCGTACAACCCATGCTAGTTGCGCTGGTGCTCAGCATGGCCCTGGCACCGCTACTGATCCGCCATCACGATGTACTTGCCCGGTTCTTGAGCCGCACCGGCGGCGTCATTCAGCCACCCCAGGCTGAAGAAGTCGAGATCGCCGCGCAGACGGCGCGATATCGAGACCATGTCATCGTTTGCGGCGCGGGCGAGCTTGGCCTGACAGTCAGCGAGATTCTTCGCCACGCCGGCGTGGCGCATCTGCTGCTGGAGGCGGACGCGCAGAAGGTCGAGGCCGCGCGTGCCGCCGGCGCGCCGGTGTTCCATGGCGATGCCAGTCGGCCCGATACCTTGCTGGCTGCCGGCTTGACGCATGCGCACATGGTGGTGCTGACGTTCGCCCATGCCCAGCAAGCGTTGCGCATCGCCCAGGCGATTGCCGAGCGCCGTCCGGCGCTGACCTTGTGGGTGTCATGCAGAAGTACGACCGCGGCCGATGCATTTCGCGCCATGCCCAACGTGCGCGTGTATCAGCAATCCTTTGCCGCAGCTATTGGGCTGGCGGAACAGGTGATGTCGACGCTTGGCATGTCGACCGAGCTGATTGAAGGACACATCAGCGCAATGCGCCGCCGTCTCGACAGCAGCCGTTTTCCAGGGAGTTCATCGTCATGAAATCAACACGCCTTAACCCATTTCAGGTCTTCCGTGACCAATGGGCCATCATGAGTTTATACGAGCGCTTCGAGCAGGTCGTCGCCCTCGTTCTGTCGGCGGTAATTGCCGTCATCATCGTGGTGTCGCTGTTCCAGCTCATCGCCATCGTCTTCACGCTGCTGGTCCTCGATGCCTTCAATCCCCTGGATCACAAGGTATTCCAGAGTGTGTTCGGCATGATCATGACGCTCTTGATCGCGATGGAGTTCAAGCATTCCATTGTGCGCGTGGCGCTGCGTCGGGACAGCATCATCCAGGTCAAGACCGTGATCCTCATCGGTCTGATCGCGCTGGCGCGCAAGTTCGTGATCCTTGACCCCGAGGCGAGCCCCGCAAAGATAGCCGCGCTGGCAGGCGCCACGCTGGCTCTGGGTGCGACCTACTGGCTGCTGCGCAAGCGCGGCGACCGCGCCGCCGAGACCTCTGAGCATGACCCGTCATCATCCCAGTGATCCGCGCACGGCGCTGTTGCAACACCGCTGGCTCAACCGCCTGCAGACCGGGCTGTTGGTCCTGACCCTGGTCGGGATCGCAGCCGCAGCAGGGAGACTGCCGTTTGGGGAAGGCGGCCTGTGGCTCGCGCTGTTTGCCGTTGCAGGTGCGTTGCTGCTGGAACCGGTAGCCGCGTCGGCGCTGAGCTTGCGCCTGTACCGCGTACGGGCCTTGCACCCGCAAGAAGCCCACGAGATGTGGGCCCTGTTGCGCGAGCTGCCCGCCCGTGCCGGTTTGCCCGCCACGCCGGTGCCGCACTATGTGCCCAGTGCCGTCGTCAACGCCTTCGCCACCGGATCGAAGCAGGAGGCATCGATCGCCCTCACCGATGGCCTGCTGCGCAGCCTGAGCCCACGCGAGCTGGCGGGTGTGCTCGCGCACGAGATCGCGCACATCACCAATGAGGATCTGCGCGTCATGAGGCTGGCGGATTCCGTCAGTCGCCTCACGAGCCTGCTGGCCCTCATGGGACAAATCGCGATCCTGCTCAACCTGCCCGCGCTGCTGGTTGGCGCGGCGGAGGTCTATTGGCCTGGTCTATTGTTATTGGCCGCATCGCCCCAGCTGGCCCTGCTCGCACAGCTCGGCTTGTCTCGCGTGCGTGAGTTCGACGCTGACCGCCTCGCGGCGGAACTGACGGGCGACCCGCAGGGGCTGGCGTCCGCGCTGGCGAAAATCGAGCGGGTCAGCCGCTCCTGGCGTGCCTGGCTGTGGCCGGGATGGGGCAATCCCGAGCCCTCCTGCTTGCGCACGCATCCGGCAACGCAAGAGCGTATCGCACGCCTGCTGACGTTGGCGCCTGGGCCAGCATCAGCGTTGCCATTCCACGCGCCCCATTTCTTGCCGGAATCCGCTGTGACGCCGCGCCCGCCGCGCTGGCACCCGAGCGGGCTGTGGCGCTGATTGCCTATCAACAGGAGACTTCTCATGGCCTACCCCGACCCGTACCAACGTCCCGCGCCGGACCACTTCATCCGGCGTTGGCTCTTCATCACCGTCTGTATTGCCGCGCTCATGCTGCTGTGGCAGTTCCTGCCCGCCATCGAGGCCTGGTTCAGTCCGCGCGAGGCGGCAGATCGCACCGTGACGGCGCGTGGCGATCTGGCGGCGGACGAGAAAGCCACCATCGAACTGTTCGAAGAATCGCGCGCTTCGGTGGTCTACATCACCACCGCGCAGCTGGTGCGCGACGTCTGGACTCGCAATGTCTTTTCCATGCCGCGCGGCACCGGTTCGGGCTTTGTCTGGGACGATGCCGGCCACGTCGTCACCAACTTCCACGTCATCCAGGGTGCTTCTGAAGCCACGGTCAAACTCGCCGATGGCCGCGACTACCAGGCCGCGCTGGTGGGGACGAGCCCAGCGCACGACATCGCCGTGCTCAAGATCGGCGTCGGTTTCAAGCGCCCGCCAGCCGTGCCGGTCGGCACCAGTGCCGACCTCAAGGTGGGTCAGAAGGTGTTCGCTATCGGCAACCCCTTCGGCCTGGACTGGACGCTCACCACCGGCATCGTCTCCGCGCTCGACCGCTCGTTACCCGGAGAAGCGGGCGGCCCGGCCATCGATCACCTGATCCAGACCGACGCCGCCATCAACCCTGGCAACTCCGGTGGGCCGCTGCTCGATTCGGCAGGAAGGCTCATCGGCATCAACACGGCGATCTATAGCCCCTCCGGCGCCTCGGCCGGGATTGGTTTCGCCGTGCCGGTGGACACCGTCATGCGCGTAGTCCCGCAACTCACCAAGACCGGTAAGTACATCCGTCCGGCGCTGGGCATTGAGGTGGACGAACAGCTCAATCAGCGCCTGCTGGCGCTGACTGGAAGCAAGGGCGTGTTCGTGTTGCGTGTTACCCCTGGTTCGGCAGCGCACAAGGCCGGCCTCGCGGGTGTCGAAGTCACGCCGCAAGGCATCGTGCCGGGCGACCGCATCATCGATGTTGATGGCAAGGCGACGGACGATGTGGCCAAGCTGCTCGCGCGGCTAGACGACAGGAAGGTCGGCGATGTGGTGGTCTTGTCAGTGGAACGGGCCGGCAAATCGCGCGAGGTGCGTGTGGAGCTGCAACCCGGGAATTGATTGAACTGAACCTGTGGATCAGGCGGTAGTGCAGCGTCGCGGCTTTGTTGAGCAAATCGAGTGAAGGCCGAGCTGACGCTGTTTGTAATCAGTTTTATAACACTGGGACCGTGACCGGGGTACCCAGCCGAGTGAAGCGGTTGAGCACGGCAGCGCGTATCTGCAATTCGGCCACCTGACGATCGAAGTCGCGTGCCATGACCCGTTCGCCCAACAGCTTGAAGCAGCGCATTTTGGTTTCGACAAGACTGCGCCGGTGGTAGCCGCTCCACTTTTTCCAGATCGCCCGACCCAGTCTGCGCGTCGTGTGCAAGATCTCGTTGCGTGCATCGGCACCGCAGCGGTTCGCCTTCCAGGGCTTGGCGTTCTTGCGGGTTGGGATGATGGCATGGGCGGCGCGCAAGGCGATCGCCTCGTGACAGTCCTTCGTGTCGTAAGCCCCATCGCCACTAACGCTGGCGATGGACTCGTCGGCTGGAATTTGATCCAGCAGCGCTGGCAGGACAGGCGCGTCGCCGATACTGTTGTCGGTTACTTCCATCGCCCGGATCTCGAGCGTGGACGCGTCGATCCCGAGGTGCACCTTGCGCCACTGGCGGCGATAGTCCGCGCCATGCTTTTTCGTCTTCCATTCGCCTTCGCCCAACATCTTGATGCCCGTGCTGTCCACCAGCAAATGCAAGCCTGTCGTAGTCGGCGTGGCGCCAATGGCCACCTGTAGTGTTTTTTGCCGCCGACTTACCGTGCTGTAGTCCGGCACCGGCCAATGAAGTCCAGCCAAGCGCAGCAGGCTTTGCGCCATGCCCATGGCCTGCCGTAATGGTAAATTGAAGAGGCACTTGATGCTCAGGCAGAACTGGATCGCCTCGTCGCTGAACGTCTGTAAGCGTACAACCCACCCAC
>DEKZ01000257.1 GCA_002354135.1 Massilia sp. UBA2709
AGGATGTCCCTGTGCTGAACAAGTGCCCACCCTACGGGACGCGGTATGTCGGCGCGTGCCGCCGGCGAAAGACGCGTCTACGCCCGTTACACGGGCCGCTTGCGATGGAAGGTCAGCGGGCTCACCGAACCATACGGCACGGCGGACGGCGGCGGCGAGCGCAGGATGCCGGGTTTCATGGCGCCGACGACGTGCATCTCGCAAGGCTTGCAGTCGAAGCGCAGCGTGTAGGTGTCCTCGCCCGTGCTCAAGGTCATCGGCTCGGCCTTGACCTGCCCCTGCACGCCCTGGACGCCCTTGGCCTGTTTCGGGCATAGGTTGAACGAGAAACGCAGGCAGTGCTTGGTGATCATCAGCGATCCCTCGCCCGCCTCTTCATGCGCCTCATAGGCCGCGTCGATCAGGCCCACGCCGTGCTTGTGGTAGAACGCACGCGCTTTTTCATTGTAGACGTTGGCGAGGTAGGACAGCTGGGTTGCCGGATAGACGGCAGGCGGCTCGGCCGGCGCCTTGCGCTCCGGGCGCTCCCATGCGGCCAGCCGGGCCGCCTCGTGCGCCGCCACGGCGTCGCGGCGCAGCGCATTGATGGCGGCGGCGGGCACGAACCACGGCTGCGACAGCGCCAGCACGATGCCGTCGGCTTCGAACATCGTGTTGCCCAGCTTGGACAGGCTGGTGCGCAGCGCCGCGTCGGCCTGATCAAGGTTGTGCGCCGGCTGCAGGGCCAGCTGCGCGTGGGTCACGGTCTCGATGCCGTCCTCGTCGCGCAGGGTCAGCGCCAGGCCGTCATCCAGCTCCGACAGGGTCAGGTGGAGCGCCACCTTGCGGTCAGCCGAGCGTTTGGCGAGCGCCGCTTCCCACTGGTGGTCGCGGTTGCGGTGGACCCGGGTGCCCGGCTTCAGGCCCGCCAGGCTGCTGACCAGCTCGTTCGGGAAGACGCGCCAGCGCTGACCGTCCTCACTCTCCCCCAGCTTCTGCACCGTATTGGCCTGGACGCCGACGCTGGTGCGCTTGTTCATGTAGTTCAGGCCGTCGCCGTTGGCCAGGGCCACGTCGGTCATCATGTCGAAGTGATCCGTGCCGACCTTGGTGACGGTCCCGACTTCCACGCCCAGGTATTTCGGCGAATCGAAGGCGCCGATGTCGTCCTGGCGGCCCTGGGCGAAATAGTCGGTGTGGCCGCGGTTGAAGTTCTTGTCAACGTCCGGCGTGAAGAAGATCTGCGTGTGCCCGCTGGCGGCGCGCACGAAGCCTGCGCGGCGTTCCAGGATCTCGTCGAGCAGCAGGCGGTAGTGCGCCGTGATGTTCTTCACGTAGCCCATGTCCTTGTAGCGGCCCTCGATCTTGAACGAGCGGATGCCGGCGTCGATCAGCGCTTCCAGGTTGCGGCTCTGGTCGTTGTCCTTCATCGACAGCAGGTGCTTGTCGTAGGCCACGACGCCACCCTTGCTGTCCGTCAGCGTGTAGGGCAGCCGGCAGGCCTGGGAACAGTCGCCGCGGTTGGCGCTGCGGCCCGTGTCCGCATGCGAGATGTAGCACTGGCCGGAAAATGCGACGCACAGGGCGCCATGGATGAAGTATTCGAGCGGCGTGTCGACCTCGGCGCGGATCTTGCGGATCTGTTCGACCGTCAGCTCGCGCGCCAGCACCAGCTGGGAGAAGCCGACGTCGCCCAGGAATTTCGCCTTCTCCACGGTGCGGATGTCGCACTGCGTGCTGGCGTGCAGCTGGATCGGCGGCAGGTCGATTTCGAGCAGGCCCATGTCCTGGATGATCAGCGCATCGACGCCGGCCTCGTACAGCTGCCAGACCTGCTGGCGCGCCAGTTCGAGCTCGGCGTCGTGCATGATCGTATTCATCGTCACGAAGATGCGCGCGCGGTAGCGGTGGGCGAACTGCACCAGGCTGGCGATATCTTCCAGCGAATTGCTGGCGTTGTGGCGGGCGCCGAAGGCCGGGCCGCCGATATACACGGCGTCGGCGCCATGCAGGATGGCCTCGCGGCCGATCTCGGCGGTTTTCGCTGGCGACAGCAGTTCGAGCTGGTGGTCGAGTAGAGACATCGCGCATTCCTCTGGGACGAAGGCGCAGATTATAGCTTTGCGGGTGGCGTGTGTCATGGTCGCCGGAGCCGGACAAGACGCAGACAATTCCCGGACGCTTGCGACCGAAACGAAAAAACCGGAGGCGTATCCCGGTTTTTTCAATGCCGACGAACAACGATGACAGATGCGGCGCGACTGCCGCCATCAGGTCGTCGAAGGAGCTGGCCGCTGGCGTTTTCGCCGATGGTGTGCGTGTTCCACCGGCGTGGCGGTACGGAGTCGTCGGCAAGTACTCAGGAGCCGGGATGCAGGATCACCTTGGTCCAACCGTGCTCGCGCGCGTCGAAATGCTTGTAGGCGTCCGGTGCCTGGTCCAGTTTCAGCTCATGGGACACGATGAACGAGGGTTTGGCGCGGCCGGCGTGGACCAGGTCGCGCAGTTCCCGGTTGTAGGCCTTGACGGGGCACTGGCCGGTGGCGACGCGCTGACCCTTGAGCCAGAGCATGCCCCAGTCGAGCGCGATCTTCCCTTCTTTCTCCAGCGCATCCGGGCCGTTCGGGTCCTGCGGCACGAATACGCCGACCACCCCGATCCCACCGGTGAACTTGACGGAGTTGACCAGGTTGTTCATCGTGAGGTTGGGCCGCTCCTGGCGGTGATGATGGTGGTCGTGGCACTGGTAGCCGACGCATTCGCAACCCACGTCCGCGCCCCGCCCATGGGTCAGGTCCATGACCCGCTGCACCGGGTCCTCTTTCGAATAATCGATCGCGATCGCGCCGATCGACTCGGCCAGCTTGAGCCGGTCGGAATGGCAGTCGACCACCATCACGCTGCAGGCCCCCTTGATCATCGCCGAGTGCGCGGCCATCAGGCCCACCGGCCCGGCGCCGTAGATGACCACCGCGTCCCCGGGCTTCATGCCGGCCAGCTCGGTCGCATGCCAGCCGGTCGGGAAAATGTCGGCCAACATCACGTAGTCGGACTGTTTTTCCTCGGCGTCCGGCGGCAGCTTCAGGGCCATGAAGTCGGCCCAGGGCACGCGCAGGAATTCGGCCTGGCCGCCCTGCCATGGTCCCATGTCGGCAAAGCCGAAAGCGCCGCCGGCCATGCCCGGTTCGTTCGCCTTCAGGCAGTAGTTGGTCAGGCCGCGTTCGCAGTTCTTGCAGTGGCCGCAGCTCACATTGAAGGGCAGGCACACCCAGTCGCCTGGCTTGAGCCGCTCGACCGCCGGCCCGACCTCCATGACCACGCCAAGGTTCTCGTGGCCGAAGACGCGGCCCTGCTCGAAATCGGTCCGGCCCTCGTACATGTGCAGGTCGGAGCCGCAGATGTTGGTGCTGGTAATCTTGACGATGGCATCTGTCGGACGTTCGATCTTGGGATCCGGCACGTCTTCGACAGCTACCTGGTTGGGTCCTCGATAGACAACAGCTTTCATATTCTGCTCCAGTGATCCGCCAGGATGGAGCTTGCCCTGCACGACAGGACGCGGTACGCCGCCCCGGCAGTTGTTGATGAAACCCGCAGCAAGGTCTGGCAGGCTCTCTACCACCGCGGGAGCATCGAGCCGCCGCGGGAGTATCCATCCACAGTGAACGCGGATCGTTCAATCACAAGGGAGCTGTTAGGTTATTTTTTTACATCGATCTGTCCATTTGAATAGCTTGCATGACGTCCCGCCCCGCCAAGTTGCTTGCGCTGAAGACCCTGCGCCGTTGCCACCCCGGCCCCGCGTTCCTTCTGCAGCGGCTTATGCGGCGCGGACAATGCGGCGCGATCGATGACCTCGGCCGCGACGAGGGACGCAAGGTTCGCAGTGCCGATCCGGTGCCGCACCGGCAGCTTCTCAGAATTGCTCCGCCGTCACCGGCCGCCCGAACAGGTAACCCTGGAACGCACCGCATCCGTGCATGGCGAGGAAGTTCCGCTGGTCCGCCGTTTCCACGCCTTCCGCGATCACGTCCAGTCCCAGGGTCTGGCCCAGCCCAAGGATCGTGCGGGCGATCGCGGCGTCGTTCGGGTCGGTAAGTACGTCGCGCACGAAAGACTGGTCGATCTTGAGCTGGTCGAGCGGCAGCCGCTTCAGGTAGGCGAGCGAGGAATACCCCGTGCCGAAGTCGTCAAGCGCGAAGCCGATTCCCTTCTGCTTGAGCGCGTGCATTGTGTCGATCGTATTCTCGACATTCGCCACCAGCAGGCTCTCGGTCAGCTCGAGCTTGATCCGCCGTGGATCCGCGCCGGTGCGCTCGATGACCTGCAGCACCTGGTCGACGAAGGCCTGCTGGCGGAACTGGCGCGCGCTCACATTGACGGCCATCGTCAGGTGCGCGGTTTCCGCCCGGCCGGCCCAGGACACGAGCTGGCGGCATGCCGCTTCCAGCACCCACTCGCCGAGCTGCAGAATCAGCCCGGTCTCTTCGGCCAGCGGAATGAACACGGAGGGCGAGACCTGCTGGCGGCTCGGGCGCTGCCAGCGCACCAGCGCCTCGGCGCCGATCGTGCAGCCGTTGCTGTCGGTCTGGCGCTGGTAATGCAGGGTGAATCCGCAGGTCTGCAGGCTGCGGCGCAGGTCGGCCTCCAGCTCGACGCGCGCATTGATCACCGTCTGCATGTGCAGGTCGAAGAACCGGATGGTGTGCCGGCCGGCCGCCTTGGCCTGGTACATCGCCAGGTCCGCGCGCTTGAGCAGTTCGTCGATGTCCTTGATGTCCCTGCCGAACAGGGCCACGCCGATGCTGGGGCTCGAGTGGTGCTGGTGCCCGTCGAGCTGGAAGGGGTCGTTGAATGCTCCGAGCAATTTTTCCGCGACCCGCTCGGCCTGGGCGGCCGCCTCTTCCGGGTTTGCGCTCAGGTTCTCCAGCACGATGACGAATTCGTCCCCGCCGTGCCGCGCCACCGTGTCGCTGCTGCGCGGCACCTGCGCTTCGAGCCGCTGCGCGACCTGCTGCAGCAGCTGGTCGCCCTTGTCGTGCCCGAGCGTGTCGTTCAGGGTCTTGAAGTTATCCAGGTCGATGAAAAGCAAGGCGCCGCCATGGCCGTCGCGCTTGGTCGCCGCGACCGCATGCCGCAGGCGGTCCAGCAGCAGACGCCGGTTCGGCAGGCGCGTCAGGGGATCGAAGAAGGCCAAGCTCAGGATCGCATGCTCGTTCCGCTTGCGCTGCGTGATGTCGGTTTCGATCTCCAGCACCGCTTGCGGCTGGCCGTCGGCGCCGCGCACCAGGGTCAGGTGCGATTCGACCGGCACCGGGCGGCCATCCTTGCGCCGCTTGGCAAGTTCCCCGCGCCACTCGCCCTTGAGCAAGACCTGTTGATAGGCCCGTTCCAGGTCCTCCTTGTCCAGCATCGGGAGCGCGTCCCTGGTCTTGCCGATAACCTCGGCGGCGGTCCAGCCGAACAAACGTTCGGCGCCCTGGTTCCAGTAGCTGATCCGCAAATCGATGCCCGATACCGAGATCGCATCGTGGGCCTTGTCCAGGAGCGACGCCAGCAGCCGGTTGCGCGCTTCGGCCTCGCGGCGCCCGGCTTCGGCCTGCTTCTGCGCGGTGATGTCGAGTATCGAACCGATCACGTTGAGCGTTGCACCGTCGGCGCTGCGCCTGAACACGCCCTGGTCCCGTACGGTGGCGTAAGAGCCGTCCCCGCGCAGGAAGCGGTATTCCGCGCCCCAGGTTTCCCGCCCACCATGCATGGCCGCATATAATCCGCCGACGACGCGCTTGCGGTCCTCCGGCGCGATCCGGGACGCCCAGTCGTCGATGCCGTCATTGAAGGCGTCCGCGCTGTAGCCGAATACGGATTGCACGCCCTCGCTCCACCAGAGGCGGTCGCGGGGCACATCCCAGTCCCAGATGATGTCGCTGGTCACCCTGGCGACCGTGGCGAACCGCTCGGCGGCCTCGCGTTCCATCTCCTGCAGCTGCTTGCGCTCGGTAATCTCGGTGGTATAGGTGGCCAGGCCTTCCTCCGTAGGAACGATGCGCACGTCTTTCCATGCCTGCAGCGGCGCATAGTATTCCTCGAACGCGACCGCCTGCCGGTGCGCCATCGCGAACTCGTACTGCGCTCCGAAATGCGTCCCCACCAGGTCCGGGTACTCGTCCCACAGTACCTTGCCGAGCAAATCGTGGCGCGGGCGCCGCAGCAGGCGCTCGGTTGCCTTGTTCAGGTAGGTGAACCGCCATTGCCTGTCCAGCGTGTAGAACGCATCGGCCATGGCCTCCAGCGTTCCCAGGAGCTTGCGCGACATCGCCTGCAACTCTTCGGTCGACTGGCGTATCTCCGTGATGTCGTGCAAGGTGCCTGCCAGCACCATCTGGCCGGATTCGTCGCGGTACGGTACGCCATGCACGCGCACATGGCGTACCGTACCGTCCGGCCGGACGATACGGTGTTCGAGCTCGGTCCGGCGTGGCTGCCGGCGGTTTTCCCGGATCGCGGCCACCACCACATGCCGGTCGTCCGGATGAATCAGGGACAGGAGGGTCTCGATCCTCCCATCAAAGCCGCTGTCGACTCCCATGATGCGGCTGGTCTCGGCGGACCAGACCAGCCTTTCCGCGGGCGGGTGGAATTCCCAGGTGCCGACGTGACCGATGCCCTGGACCTGGGCCAGCTGCCATTCGATCAGTTGCTGGCGATTCAACACGCCAGGCCATTTACCGCTTGCTGATCCGTTGTCGGTCGTCATGCCGTCGCTCCGCCATCTGCGGCCGACCGGCCGCGCGTATTGTCGCGCTGTCATCCCTCGCAGGTGGTGTCGTGCATAGTGAAAGCGGCAAGCTGTATGACGGACACTGGAGAGCTAAGTTCCAATTTTGTTTTCAGAATGCAGGAAGGGACAGGCGAGGAAGGATAAATGGACGATGCGCAAGCGCGCCGGCTGGCCGCCCTCAGGTTCGCTTGAACCTGGGGGGAGCGGGCCTATACTTCGATGCAGGTACTGATCAAAACTTGGCAAGCAGGAGTGCATCATGGCACGCAAATACATCGACTGCCGCGAGATCCCCAGCACGACCAACTGCAGCGTGACGATCGCGGCCGACAGCGAACAGGAATTGCTGAACGTGGCGGTCCAGCACGCCGTGGCGCAGCACGGTCACCAGGACACTCCGGAGTTGCGCAAGCAGCTGACGCAGGCGATGCGCGAAGGCGCGCCGCCGCCCTAGCCGGTGCGGACACGCCCACCTTGCCGCCCTAAGTTGCCCGGATCGGGATGTGCGCCCGCATGGACGCAGCGTGTCCCGTGCCAGAATGAGGTCCGTGCACCGCAGGCTGTTGTCTCCAGAAAGGAAGAGTCATGCGAATCACACCCATGTTTCTCGCACTCGTCTTTGCAGGCGCCGGTTTGTCTTCCGGAACGGCGCCTGCACAAACGCAGGCGGCACGCGCGGACCAGCCGGCGCAGCGTCGGGCCGATATGGTGCTGCAGCAGGCGGCCCAGTTCGAACACCAGGTCACCGGCGTGACCGTCAGCGAACGGGGCCGGATCTTCGTCAACTTTCCCCGCTGGACCGAAGACTCGCCCGTCTCGGTGGCCGAAGTCATGAAGGACGGGAGCCTGCGGCCTTACCCCGACGAGCGATGGAATGCCTGGCGCAACGTACGGCGCGATGAGCTCGACCCATCGGCTCACTGGGTATGCGTGCAGAGCGTGGTAGCCGACGGCCGTGGCAGCATATGGGTCGTGGACCCCGCCGCCCCCGCCGTGGACGGCGTCGTGCCCGGGGGACCGAAGCTGGTGCGCATCGATCTCGCCACCGACCGGGTGGCCCAGGTGATCCGCTTCGGCCAGGATGTCGCGATCCCCGGTTCCTACCTGAACGACGTCCGCTTCTCGAACGACGGCAAATATGCCTATCTTACCGATGCCGGACAGCGCGGTGCCCTGGTCGTGGTCGACCTGGCCGCTGGCCGCGCGCGCCGGGTGCTGGACGGCCATCCGTCGACCCAGCCGGAAAAAGGCGTGGTCGTGCGCACCGGCGGCAAACCGCTGCGCTATCCGGACGGGCGTCCGGTGCTCTTCGCCGCCGACAGCATCGCCCTGTCGTCCGACGGCGCCTGGCTGTACTGGAAGGCGCTCACCGGTAACACCCTGTACCGCATCCGGACCACGGCGCTCACCCGAAGAGGCCTGGCCGGAGAGGACGTCTCCAGCCAGGTCCAGTCCTACGGCAAGGTCGGGCCCACGGACGGCTTGTGGATCAGTCGCCGCGCGGATACCGGCAGCGACACCCTCTACCTCACCTCGATCGAGGACAACGCCATCAAGGCGCGCGACCTGGCCCAGGGCCCGGCCGGCGGCCTGCGCACGGTGCTGCAAGATCCGCGGCTGCGCTGGCCCGACACCTTCAGCCAGGGCCCGGACGGCAGCCTCTACGTGACCACCTCGCGCATCCAGGACTCGGCCTTCTTCAACCGGGATGCGCCGCTGGCCCTGCCGACCCAGCTGTGGCGCCTGCCTCGGCCACGCGACTGATATTGCGGCCAGAACGATCACCCGCGCGTCAAGCCCATCGGCGCAACAGTACTATTGCAGGAGAGCGCCCATGCGCGACACGATGCGTTGCGCATGGGACCTGGCCTGCCCGGTTGTAGTGGGCCGAACACGACAGGAGCAATCATGCGCAAGACGCAACTACCGTCCGGAGAGCAGCTGCCCGTGCTCGGCCTGGGTACCTGGCACATGGGCGAACGTCCGGAAAAGCGCCAGGACGAGCTCGATGCGATACGGTGCGCCATCGACAACGGAATGAACCTCATCGACACCGCGGAAATGTATGGCGACGGCGCCGCCGAGGAACTGGTCGGCAAGGCGCTCAGCGGCCGCAGGAGCGACGCCTTCATCGTCAGCAAGGTGCTTCCCCACCATGCGACGCGGCGTGGAACGGTCACCGCCTGCGAGAACAGCCTGCGCCGGCTTGGCACCGACTGCCTCGACCTCTACCTGCTGCACTGGCCTGGCGCGGTGCCGCTCGACGAGACGCTGGCGGCCTTCGATGCCCTGCTGCGCGCGGGTAAAATCCGCTACTGGGGCGTCAGCAATTTCGACACACCGGAGATGGAGGAACTGCTCGCCCTGCCGGGAGGGAATGGCGTGGCGGCCAACCAGGTGCTGTACAACCTGATGCGGCGCGGCATCGAATTCGACCTGGCGCCCTGGTGCCGGCAGCGCAAGCTCCCCATCATGGCCTACTCCCCACTCGAGCAGGGCCGCCTGCTCCGCGATCCCGCGCTGCTGCGCCTTGCCGCGCAATATTCCGCCACGCCGGCACAGATCGCCTTGCGCTGGGTGCTGCGCGACGACCTGACGATCGCGCTGCCGAAGGCCGGCACGCCCGGCCACGTCAGGGAGCTTCGCAACGCGCTCGACCTGCCGCTGTCGGTGCAGGACCTGGCCGCGCTGGATCGTGCCTTCCCGCCTCCCGACCGGAAGGTGCCGCTGGAAGTGATCTGACAGTGAGCTGACCCCGGCGCCGTGGCGGCGGTCTTTACGGCGCGAACACTGCCCGTACGCAGCCGTCTTTCTTGTGCTTGAACATGTCGTAGCCGCGCGGCCCGTCCTCGAGCGAGAAGCGGTGCGTGGCCAGGTAGGCCGGGTTCAGCTCGCCCTTCTGTGCGTGGGCAAGCAGCCGTTCCATGTAGGCCTGCCCGTGCTGCTGGGCGCTGCGCACCGTCATGCCCTTGTTCATGATGACGCCCATCGGGAACTTGTCGATCAGCCCGTAGACGCCGAGCACCGACAGCGTGCCGCCCTTGCGGCAGGCCATGATGGCTTCGCGCAAGGCCTGGCCGCGGTCCGTCTCCAGGCGCAGGGCCTGCTTCACGAGGTCATAGGCGTATTGCGGCCCGGTGCCATGCGCTTCCATCCCCACCGCGTCGATGCAGGCATCGGGGCCACGCCCGCCCGTCATCTCCTTGAGCACGTCCAGCACGCTGTCGACCTGCGTGTAGTCGATGGTCTCGGAGCCGGCGTGCTCGCGCGCCATCTGCAGGCGCTCGGGGAAACGGTCGATCGCGATCACCCGCTCGGCGCCCATCAGCCGGGCGCTGTGCTGCGCCATCAGGCCGACGCCGCCGCAACCCCAGACCGCGACCGTGTCGCCCGGCTGGATGTCGCAGAAATCGGCGCCCATGTAGCCGGTCGGCGCCGCATCCGACAGGAACAGCGCGGTCTCGTCCGCCACCCCGTCAGGGACCTGGAAGCAGTCGTTGTCCGCAAACGGTACGCGCACGTATTGCGCGTGGGCGCCAGCGTAGCCGCCGAAGGCGTGGGTGTAGCCGTAGATGCCGGCCGTGGGATAGCCGCCGAGCAGCGGCTCCTGCAGCTCGGGCTTGGGGTGCGTGTTGTCTCACAAGGAGTAAAGCGAATGCTGGCAATACCAGCATTGGCCGCAAACGATGAATGAAGGCACGACGACGCGGTCGCCCTTCCTGACGCGCTTCATTGCGGGGCCGACTTCCTCGATCACGCCCATGAACTCGTGGCCGATCACGTCGCCGGCCTTCATGGTCGGGATGTAGCCGTCGATGAAGTGCAGGTCCGAGCCGCAGGTCGTCGACAGGCTGACGCGCAGGATGGCGTCGTGGGGGTTCACGATCTCGGGGTCCTTCACCGTGCCGACACGCAGGTCGTTCACGCCGTTCCAGTAGAGTGCTCGCATGTCTGTTCCTCAGTGTGCTCAGTGGGTATCAGCGCGGGCGGCGGGCTGGCGCTCGGTGGTCGGGATCTCGCCGGTTTCGACGAGGTTCTTGAAGCGCCGCAGCGCCCCGTCGGCAACCATGTCCAGGGGTGTGGTTCCAAGGAGTTTGAGGAGCCCCTCGCCGAGCGGGCCAGCGGGCGGGTCGAGGCGAAAGCGCAGGGTGGCCACGGTGCCGCGGCCGGCCGGGGCGGGCTGGAAGCGGACCCATCCCTCGTTCGGGATAGCGGCCTCGGGAAGCGAGCGCCAGCCGATGCCCTCGCCGGGCCGGTCCATTGTCTCGCGGCCCACCGTCTCGGTCTCCCATTCCCAGGCGTGGCCGAGCGGTCCCTCGACCTTCCAGTGCATGCGGCCGCCGCCGGATGCACGCACGGTCGCAAAGCCTGCCATGACCTGCGGCAACGTCCGCGGGTCGAGCCAGTATTGGCGAAGCTCGTCCGCGCTCTTGCCGATCGTGATCGATCGCTCCACCTCCGGCTCGCCGCCTGCTTTCTCACGCTCGGTCTGCGCGTTGCGCATCGCACCAACCGCGCCGGCGACAGCGGTGACCGCGAGCGCCGCGGCGCCTTTCCTCCGGCCGCCGAGACCGGCCAGGATGGCTGCGGCGCCGAGCGCGAGGGGAATCCAGCCAAGGTCTTGCACCGGCCGACCGCCCGGGGCGCCCGCGGAAGAGCGGCCGTGCCGCGATGACCTGCCCTGTTGCGCACCGACGACGTCGCTTGCCATGATCGATCCTCCCGGGTGACTGCCTGCTACGCGGACTGGTCCGTGCGACAGGTATGCAAAGAAATGTTCGGACACTTGGCCCCATGCCGGCATGCGCATGGGTCGCCCCAGCGCCGCCGCGGGCTGCATCGGGTAACGGGCCCGCAAGTTATTCGCCTCAGTGTAGACGCCTTCGAGAAGGGTTCAAGCAGGTTTTTGGCCGGGTACCTTTCTTCGGGGCAGCCCCCCCTGGAGAACAGACGCGTGGGCTGGCGGTCCGTCATCACCAATGCAGGCGTCTTGCCATTATTCGCTTGCCATGCCTCAGGACCCGCGTTCAGACGATCGACGCACTTCGGCGGCTGGACTGACGACAATGCCGGCCGAGGTCGACGTCTCCCCAAAAAAAAATGCCGTTCAGCCAGGCTGAACGGCATCGGGGCTTGCGGCCCGGTTTGTATTTATGCCGCGAGCGGCGCGATCACAGATGCGGCGTAATCGCCGGCATCAGGTCATCGAACGCGCGGCCGCTGGCATTCTCGCCAATGGCATGCATCTTCCACTCGCCATTGTGGCGGTACAGCTTGGCCATCACCTGGGCGGTGTGGGCGCCCTGCACCGACAGGTCGTAGCGCGCCACTTCCTTGTTGCCGTTGGCGTCGAGCAGGCGGCAATAGGCGTTTTGCACCTGGGAGAAGTTCTGGCCGGTGAAGCTGTTCACCGTGAACACCAGCGACTTCACGTTGCCTGGCACGGCGCTCAGGTCGACGTTGATCTGCTCGTCGTCGCCGTCGCCGGCGCCGGTGCGGTTGTCGCCGGTGTGGACGATGCTGCCGTCCTTGCTCTTGAGCTGGCGGAACCAGACCACGTCCACCGGACGGTTGGCTTCGTCGAACATCACGACCGAGGCGTCGAGGTCGACGCTTTCGGTCTTGCTGCCGAAGCCCAGGAAGCCCTTGGTCTTGATGGCGTCCCAGCCCAGGCCCATGGTGACACGGCTGAGCGAACCGCCGCCCTCTTTCGACAGCGAGATTTTCTGGCCTTTTTGCAGATTGACTGACATTGCATTCCTCCTAGTTTTAGCTTAACGCGCGGGCGTCTGCATCCAGGCCTTGAAGGCGGCGCGGTTACGCGAACACACGTAAACTTTGCCGCGGCCGGAGAAGCGCAGGACCATGCCCTCGCCGCTGGTTTGGCTGTTGATCAGGTTACCCAGGAAGCCACCGCTGGTGCCGGTCGTGATCGAGATCTCGTACTGCAGCGTGCTGTCCCAGCACACGACGTGCGAGTTGTCGATGATCGCGTCCTTGCCCGGCTCCACTTCCAGCATCGACATCGAACCGAATCCCGACACCACCACCTGGCCCTGCCCCGTCGTCTCGGTGACGAAGAAGCCGCCGCTGTTGGCGAACAGCGCGTTGCCGATGTTCTGGGTGCGCACCTTCAGGTCC
This sequence comes from Massilia sp. UBA2709, assembly GCA_002354135.1. GTDB lineage: Bacteria > Pseudomonadota > Gammaproteobacteria > Burkholderiales > Burkholderiaceae_D > Telluria. The sequence goes on from DEKZ01000257.1 coordinate 12,902, forward strand.
ACGCCCGAACTGGCGGCGACGAAGGCGCCGTCGCTGATGATGTACTGGTTCGGACCGCAGTCGACGATCTGCATCGCACCCGGCAGGGTCGGCGACAGCAGGCAGTCGCCGTCGCCGCGCGCCGCTTCGATGTGCTGCTGGAAGAACGATTCGCCGTTGGCGAAGGTGCGCATCAACGCGCTGCCGAGCCCGCCCTTCATCTTGCCTTTCAGGTCGAGCGTCGATTCCATCATCACCATCGCGTCGGATTCGCAATAGATGGTCTCGCCCTTCCTCATCGACACGTGCAGGAAGGGATCGACATCTCCGGTCACGGTAAAAGTTGGCATGTTTTTTGGCTTCCTTTCAGTGGAGGCCCGATAAAGCTACTGCGCGTCGGATTTTTGGACTGCGATGCTCGCTGTACTACTCGTACAGCTGCGCTTCTCCTCCAAAACTCCTTCCGCTCGCTACGCTTTCTCGAGCCTCCATTCAGTTTAGTTAAACGTTGACGCCGTAGTTCTTGGCGAGCGGACCCAGGCCACCCTGGAAGCCCTGGCCAATGGCGCGGAATTTCCAGTCGGCGCCATTACGATACACCTCGCCGAAGATCATTGCCGCTTCGGTCGAGCCGTCTTCCGACAGGTCGTAGCGGGCGATTTCCGCGTCGCCATTGGCATTGACGCAGCGGATGAAGGCCTTGCCGACCATGCCGAAGTTCTGGCGGCGGGTCTCGGCGTCGTGGATGGTCACGGCCAGCACGATCTTGTCGACGTCGGCCGGCACGCGGGTCAGGTCGATCGCAACGACTTCGTCGTCGCCTGCGCCTTCGCCGGTCTTGTTGTCGCCCGAGTGGACGACCGAGCCGTCGGCCGACTTCAGGTTGTTGTAGAAGATGAAGTCGGCATCCGAACGCACCTTGCCGCTGCTGTTCAGCATGAAGACGGCGCCGTCGAGGTCGAATGCTGCGCCGTCGGTGGCGCGGGTATCCCAGCCGAGGCCGACCTTCAGGTTGGTCAGGCCAGGCGCTTCTTTCGACAGGTTGACGTTGCCGCCTTTTTGCAGACTGATTGCCATGATGTGTTTCTCCTAAAGTTAAGGACTTCTTGTGAACACCGGGGTTGTACGCGCAGCGAGCTGGTGTTCTGCCACTCGCCGGGCGGTTCGTTGTGCGAGGCGCTCGGGTTTCGGCGCTTCGCGTTGTTCTGTAACACCGTTCTTGCGGGGCGACGGCGTGGGTTCAAGAACCCACGCCGTACACCGCTTCCCTACCCGGGCGGTGGCAAAGAACCGCCACCGTCCGTACTCCCATTACGCCAGCTGCTTCTCTTCAGCCGCGGCCAAAGCCGCATGCTTCTTCTTGTACTGGATCGACGACCACAGCGAAGCCGCGATGAAGGCCACACCCGTCAGGCCGGTGATCAGCTCAGGCACGTGGACATGCATACTTGCCAGCATGATCACAGCCAGGATACCGATCGCGTAGTGCGCGCCGTGCTCCAGGTAGACGAACTCGTCCAGGGTGCCTTTCTTGACCAGGAAGACGGTCATCGAACGCACGAACATTGCACCGATCGCCAGGCCCAGCATGATGATCACGACATCCGAGGTGATCGCGAAGGCGCCGATCACGCCGTCGAAGCTGAACGATGCGTCGAGCACTTCGAGGTACAGGAAGCCGCCGATACCGCCGCGCTTGACCATCTCGCCCACGTTGCTGTTGGCATCCGATTCGCTCTTTTCCAGCAGGCTGCTGATCATGTCGACACCGACATAGACCAGGATGCCCCAGATACCTGCGACCAGCACCACCATCTTCTGGCCAGCCTCGACGAAGGTCGACGCGAACAGCAGGGATGCGAGCGCCACCATCACCGAGATCGAGGACACCTTGCCCAGCGAACCGAGCTTCTTCTCGAAGTTGCCCAGCCAGTGGGTTTCCTTCTCATCGTCCAGCAGGAAGTTCAGGAAGACCAGCAGCAGGAACATACCGCCAAAGGCCGCCACTTCCGCGTGGTGCGCCGTCAGGTGACCCGAGAACGACTTCGGATCGGAGAGCGCCAGGTTCCAGACTTCGGTCAGGCCCAGGTCGGCCGCCACTGCGACGATCACGATCGGGAATACCAGCCGCATACCGAACACGGCGATGATCATGCCCAGGCCGAGGAACAGCTTGAGCCAGAATTCATCCCAGCCTTTCAGGACCGAGGCGTTCACCACGGCGTTGTCGAACGAGAGCGACACCTCCATGATGGACAGGATGGCCGCGATGCCGATCGCGGTCAGCGCGCCGGACACGCCGCCGTGTTCGTAACCCCACCAGCCCGCGAGCCCGAGACAGATGATCGTGACGAGGAAAGATCCTCTGAAGTGCTTCATGTTGTTATCCCTTCTATGTGAAAGTTGATAAAACGCAGTGTAAGGCTAGCGGAACCATAGAAAAAGCGAAGATAATCGAAGTATTACTTCGAAAAAACGGAAGAGTATGAAACCCACGATCACGAATTTCCGTCATTTGCACTATTTCTGGGTCGTCGCCAAGGAAGGCAGCATCACGCGCGCGGCCGAGCGCCTGGGCCTGACGGTGCAGACCGTCAGCAGCCAGATCACGTTGCTCGAGCAATCCGTCGGCAAGGCCTTGTTCACCCAGCAGGGCCGGCGGCTGACGCTGACCGAGGCCGGCCGCCTGGCCTTATCGTTTGCCGACCAAATCTTCCTGCTGGGCGAGCAGATGCAGGAAGCACTGGACGAGGCCGGCAGCCTGCGCACCCGCCTGACGGTCGGCATCGCCGACTCCTTGCCGAAGCTCACCGCCTACCGCCTGCTGGAAGTGACCACCCAGCTCGAGATACCGGTGCGCCTGGTCTGCTACGAAGACCAGCACGACGCCCTGCTGGCCGAACTGGCCCTGCACAAGCTCGACGTGGTGCTGACCGACCATCCGCTGGCCAGCGGCTCCACCTTGCGCGTGTTCAGCCATTTGCTGTTCGAAAGCGAGATGCTGGTGGTCGGCGCCAAGACCTTGGCGGACCAGTGGCGCCGGGATTTCCCGAAGAGCCTGCATGGCGCTCCATTCCTGCTGCCTACGCGCAATAATGCATTGCGCGGCAGGATCGACGAGTGGCTCGACCTGAACGGCGTGCGTCCCGACGTGGTCGGCGAGTTCGAGGACAACGCCCTGCTCAACACCTTCGGACGGCGCGGCCTGGGCCTGTTCTTCGCGCCGGCGGCGCTGGCCGCCGACCTGGCCGAGCAGCTACAGGCCGAGGTCGTGGGCCGCGTGCCCGAGGTGCGCGAGCAGTTCTATGCGATCTCGAACGAGCGCAAGATCCAGCATCCGGCGGTCGAAGCCATCCTGGCCGCGGTGCATGAGGGAATGCTCGGCGCCGCTTGAGTTGTACAATGCTTATCGGCTACGCCTTTATCAACTCATCTTTTATATGGAAAATCTTTTATTTGTCGTTCTCGCGCTCTTTCTTGTTGCACTGAACGGCTTCTTCGTGGCGGCGGAATTCGGCATCGTCACGCTGCGTAAAACCCGTGTCCGCGCCATCGCCAAGACCTCCGGCCTGCGCGGACGCATCCTGGCCAAGGTCCACGGCCAGCTCGACGCCTACCTGTCGGCCTGCCAGCTCGGCATCACCCTCGCATCGCTCGGCCTGGGCTGGGTCGGCGAACCGGCTTTCGCCAGCCTGCTCGAGCCCCTCTTCGCCCTGCTTGGGGTCACCTCGGAACAGGTGATCCACGGCGTTTCCTTCGTGGTCGCGTTCAGCGTGATCTCTTTTCTCCACATCGTGGTCGGCGAGCTGGCGCCCAAGTCGCTCGCGATCCGCATTCCCGAGTCGGTGGCGATGTGGTGCGCGCTGCCCCTGTACGGCTTCTACTGGGCCATGTACCCCTTCATCGCCGTGCTCAACGCCAGCGCCAACATGGTGCTGCGCGTGGCCGGCCTGGCCGGCGCCGGCAGCCACGACACGCATTACTCGACCGAGGAACTGAAGCTCATCCTGCGCACCAACACCAGCACCGGCAAGGAAAAGTTCACCCACGACGAGCGCCACATCCTGGCCCAGTCGCTGGAATTCGCCGACATGGCCGTGTCCGACCTGATGCGCCCGATTAACGAGGTGATCGCGCTGCACGAGGACCTGTCGATCGAGGAAAACCTCGACACGGTGCGCCGCAACCGCTTCTCGCGCTACCCCTACTTCGACACCGAAGGCGAAGAGGTGCTGGGCATGATCCACCTGAAGGACCTGTTCTTCGCCCAGCAGGCGGGCAAGAGCATCAGCGACCTGACGCAGTTCCTGCGCCCGGTGGAGACGATTTCGGCGCGCACCCCGGCGCAAGACCTGTTCCGGCGCTTCCGCACCGGCGCGCCCCACTTCGCCCTGATCGGCGAAAAGGGCAAGCGCCCGGTCGGCTTCATCACGCTCGACAACCTGCTCGGCGCGATGGTCGGCGAGATCCGCGACGAGTTCCGCATGAACGAGAACGACTGGCTGCCCCAGGCCGACGGCACCTGGATCGGCAAGGCCAGCCTGCCGATCTTCTCGCTCGAACGCCTGCTCGGCATCGACATCGACAACGAGGAGATGGGCCTGGACGACGTCGAATCGGTCGGCGGCCTCTTGATGGCGAAGCTGGGCGACATCCCGAAGCAGGGCCAGCGCATCGAATTCCCGAAGTTCGACGTGGTGGTCAAGAAGACCAATGGCCCGCGCATCCTGCTGGTGAAAGTGATCCCGCAGCTCGAGCGCGGCGGGGACGAGGACGAACTCGGCTGACGGCGGAGCCGGGGGCGAGGCTTGCTGCGGACGATCCGGGCTGCTTATTTCGCCGGAAAGCATTCAGCGGCCCGGCGACGACGTATAATCTGCTTCATTGAACGTTGGCAAATGCCCGGAGAACCCATGAGTGTGCGCCACCGCAACAATGTCTCCGTCTACGGGAGCGGCTCCACCACGGTCGTGTTCGCCCATGGCTTCGGTTGCGACCAGGCCGTGTGGCGCTTCATCTCTCCCGCCTTCGAGGAACGCTACCGCATCCTCGCCTTCGACCTGGTCGGCAGCGGCGGCTCGGACCTCGCCGCCTACGACCGCGCCCGCTACGGCAACCTGCAGGGCTATGCCAACGACCTGCTCGACATCCTCGACGAATTCGCCGACGGCCCGGTGATCCACATCGGCCATTCGGTCAGCGCCATGATCGGCATGCTGGCGGGGATCAAGGCGCCCGAACGCTTCCTGGCCCAGGTCATGCTTGCGCCCTCGCCCTGCTACATCAACGAGGAAGGCTATGTCGGCGGCTTCACCCGCGGCGACATCGACGAGCTGCTCGAGACCATGGACGCCAACTACCTCGGCTGGTCGAGCAATGTCGCGCCGATCATCATGGGCGCGCCGAACGCCCCCCAGCTGGCGGCTGAACTGACCCACAACTTCTGCCGCAACGATCCCGACATCGCTCGCCACTTTGCCCGCGTTACCTTTCTCTCGGACCACCGCGCCGACCTGCCGCGCGTGAACGTGCCGACCCTGATCGTGCAATGCAGCGACGACCTGATCGCCCCGCGCGAGGTCGGCGACTACCTGCACCGCCACATCCCGGGCAGCCGCCTGCACGTGCTGCCGAATATCGGCCATTGCCCGCACATGAGCGCTCCCGAGGAAAGCGCGCGCGCCGCGCTGGCCTTCCTGGATGCGCTGGCGCTGGAGGCAGGCGCTTGAGCCTGCCGGACGACGCCACGCTCTACCAGCAGGCCCCCTGCGGGCTGCTGGTCACCGACGCCGCCGGCCTGATCCTGCGCGTCAACGCCACCCTGTGCCGCTGGCTCGGCTACTCGCAGGCAGCGCTGGTGGGCAAGGTGCGCATCCAGGACCGGCTGCCGGTGGGCGCGCGCATCTTCCACCAGACCCATTGCCTGCCCATCCTGCAGGTGCAGGGCTCGGTCGGCCAGCTGCAGATGGAAATCCGCGACAGCGGCGGCCAGCGCATGCCGGTGCTGGTCAACATCGTGCGGCGTTCGGTCGACGGCAACATCGTCGACGAATGGTCGCTGGCTGCCATGAACGAGCGCCGCTCCTACGAGCGCGAACTGCTGGCGGCGCGCAAGACCGCCGAGCAGGCGCTGGAAGCCAGGCTCGAGGCGGAAACCCAATTGCGCGACCTGAACGAGGAACTGTCGGACGCCGACCGCCGCAAGGACGAATTCCTCGCCACCCTGTCGCACGAGCTGCGCAACCCGCTGGCGCCGATGCGCGGCGCGCTCGAAGTGCTCAAGCTCGACAAGGCCCGTCCGGCCAGGGAAGCGAAGCTGCTCGACGTCTTCGACCGCCAGCTCGGCCACCTGACCCACCTGGTCGACGACCTGATGGAAATGTCGCGCATCACCCAGAACCGCATGGAATTGCGGCGCGCACCGGTGGCGCTGACCGAGATCGTGGACAGCGCCGTGGAGGACGTGGCGGCGATGATGCGCGCCGCGCGACACGATTTCACGCTGGCGGTCGAGGCGCCCGGCGCGGTGGTCGACGCCGATCCGACGCGCCTGGTGCAGGTGCTGGTCAACCTGCTGACGAATGCCTGTAAGTACACCCCGGACGGCGGCGCCATCCGCCTCGGCCTGCGGGTCGAGGGCGAGCAGGCCGTGATCGAGGTGAGCGACAACGGCATCGGCATCCCGCCCGATGCGCTGGGGACGATCTTCGGCATGTTCTCGCAGCTGGAACCGGCGCTGCGGCGCGCGAAAGGCGGCCTGGGGATCGGCCTGGCCCTGGTGCGCGGCATCGTCGCCCTGCACGGCGGCAGCATCGAGGCCGCCAGCAAGGGCGTGGGCCACGGCAGCACCTTCACCGTGCGCCTGCCGC
>DEKZ01000250.1:0-4117 GCA_002354135.1 Massilia sp. UBA2709
CCGCGCTGCGCGGCGAGGCGCCGGTGCCGCGTCCAATCCTGGTCCAGGTCGCCGAATGCGTGCGCGTGGCGCGCGCCCTCCGCCGCTGATCCGCTGAGCCGCGTTTTCGCGGTTCCCGCACACCTGCCTTGGCCCGCTGTCCTGCGGGTTTCCTGCTCCGGCTCTTCCTTGATTCGGGAGGCGTCGGCACGCCCGTACCCTCCGTGCAGCTTCCCGGACTGCCGTATCGGACTGCCATATGTTGGAAATCCACAACAATTGTGTATGCAGAGAATATTTTTATGCGCTTCACATTGCGTGTAACTGCAGGTTATTCGCTTTACACCAAGAGTAAGAACATCGCGCATGTCTCGGCTAAGTTTGCTTATCCGCGGTCTTTACGCAGAACCGTGTGCTGTCGAAGTAACAATCTTTAGACAAAAAGGCAAGCATTCTCACTTTTTTAGAGCATCGGTTCGATGATCTTGCGCAAGAAACACGTTATTATTTTTTTGCAACATAGCAAAACGATACTGAAAGGAAATATTCGGTCTTTCTCTGCTGTCATTCTCCTTTCGGTGCCGTTATTCGAACAAGTCCGGTGTTTCGGCACCGGTCCTCCAATTTTGAAGGATGACCAGAATGACCAAGCATTTCCGCTCCGCCTCCAATGGCCTCAAGTTCGCTGCACTGGCGCTGGCAATCGCCGGCGCCGGCAGCGCGCAAGCCGCCACCGCCAACGCCAGTTCGACCAGCACGGTCGTCGCGCCGATCAACATCAGCAAGACCGCCGACCTGTCGTTCGGCAGCTTTGCAGCAGGCGCGGCCCCCGGTTCGGTGACGGTGAGCCCGAACAATACGCGCGGCGTGAGCGGCGGCGTGGTCGCCATGGGCGGCACCGCCACCGCGGCGCAGTTCAACGTGACCGGTGAGGCGGGCAGCGGCTATGTCGTTACCCTCGGCGGCTCGACCGAACTGACCTCGGGCGGCAACACGATGGCCTTCACCCCGGTGAGCGACTTCACCGCCAGCAGCATCGTCACCGGCAACGTGACCACCGGCACGCTGACCGGCGGCGCCCAGACCATCTACGTCGGCGGCGTGCTGAGCGTGGCGGCGAACCAGGCGGCCGGCGAGTACACCGGCACCGTCACCGCAACCGTCGAGTACCAATAAGGCGGAAGAGCGGCGCAGCCGTTTCGAATGATGTCGCGAATCGTGCCGGCACGCCGCTACCCTTGCCTCCTGGCCGCCTGTTTCGCCGCGCTCGCGTCGCTGTTCGCGCCGCTGGCGCGCGAGGCCGGCGCCCAGCAGATTGTGCTGAGCAATAACCGCGGCCTCGACTTCGGCCGTTTCGTTGCCGGCAGCGGCGGCACCGTCGTGATCAACCCGAACGGCGCCCGCTCGCGCACCGGCGGGGTCGTGCTGCTCAATTCCCCGGGCGCCGGCCAGGCGGCATACAGCGTCGGCAAGAGCAGTAACGGCAACGGCGCCAAGGCCGTCATCATTTCGCTGCCGGCCAACGGCAGCATCCGGCTGACCAGCGGCAATAACAGCATGGCCGTCGGCAGCTTCGTCAACGCGCCGGCCTCGCTGCTCACCGTGCCGACAGGCGGCACCACGCTGTCGCTGGGGGCGACCTTGACGGTGGCGCCCAACCAGCCCCCCGGCAATTACACCGGCAGCTTCCCCTTGACCGTCAATTTCCAGTAAGCCTGTGGCTCGAGCGCCCGGCGCCGCCGCAGCGAAAGGATTTCACCATGTTTTTCCCCATGTCCGCACCTGACTCCATCCGGCGCCCCGGCCTGGCGCGGTGGGCCTTGCTCGCCCTGCTGGCCGGCGCGCTGCTGGCGCACGCCCTGCCTGCCCGGGCCGAACTGATGTTGCATCCGACGCGCATCGTATTCGACAAGAACCTGCGCGCGGCCCAGATCGAACTGATCAACACAAGCACGAAGCCGGCCAGCTACCGGATTTCGCTGGTGAACCGGCGCATGACCGAGGCGGGGCAGTTCGAGGCCGCCGACACCCCGCTCGAGGGCGAGCGTTTCGCCGAACCGATGCTGCGTTACTCGCCGCGCCAGGTCACGCTCCAGCCCGGCACTGCCCAGACCGTGCGCGTGATGCTGCGCAAGCCAGCCGACCTGGCCGAAGGCGAATACCGCTCGCACCTGCAGTTCGACAAGTTGCCCGAGGTCGAAGGCCAGGCCAGCATCGAGAACCGCGGCGCCACCGGCAGCCAGATCGGCGTGGTGATGAATGCGCTGGTCGGCGCCTCGGTGCCGGTGATCGTGCGCCACGGCAGCCTCGACGCCGAGGTGACATTGTCTGGCCTGGCGCTGCAGAAAGAGGGCGCGCGCCAGCAGATGCTCGCCTTGCAGTTCGAGCGCGCGGGCAGCAGTTCGGTCTATGGCGACCTGGACGTGGTCTTCACGCCGCGCGGCGGCAAGCCGGTCAGCCTGGCGCAGGTCGGCGGTATCGCCGTCTACACGCCGAACCGCCTGCGCAAGGCCCTGGTGCCGCTGCAGGTGCCGGCCGGCATGAACCTGGCGGCGGGCACGATAGCGGTCACTTACCGCGCCCGGCCCGAGGCCAGCGGCAAGCAATTGGCCCAGGCCAGCCTGAACCTGCCTTGAGCGTTGTAAAACGTTCCTGACCGGCTTTTTATTTCCATTCTAAACACGTTTCAGGTAATAATTTGTTGCCGGGCCGACACCTGTCGGTCGAGAACACGTTTTCACGATCGATGCAGGCACTCCGAACGGGCTTACTGATTGCAGGACTGATCCTGCTGCCCGCGTTCGCGCAGCCCGCCCTGGCGGCGCCGGCGCAGCAATCCGAAGCCAACCTGGTGCTGCTCGAGGTACGCCTGGGCAACGAGGTCCTGTCCGACGCCGTGACCGGCTACGAGATCGGGCGCGACGTCTTCCTGCCGCTGGGCGAAATGGCGCGCCTGCTGACCCTGGCGATCCGCGTGACGCCCGGGGAAGGCAAGGCCAGCGGCTACCTGCTGTCGGAAGCGCGCGGCTTCAGCGTCGACGTGCCGGGCAGGGTGGCCGACATCGAGGGCCGGCGCGAGGAGCTCGACCGCTCCCAGTTCAAGCTCCTCCCGGACGACATCTACGTGGCCAGCAAGCTGCTGGCGCGCTGGCTGCCGGTCGACCTCGACCTGGACATGTCGAACCTGGCGCTCAAGGTGCGTCCGCGCGAACAGTTGCCGCTGCAGGCGCGGCTGGCCCGGCGCCAGCGCGGCAGCATGCCCGGCGCGCCCGGCGGCTACATCGATCCGGGCTACCCGCGCCTGTCCACGCCCTATCGCCTGGCCGACCTGCCCTTCGTCGACCAGACCGTCGGCCTGACCACCAGCAAGACGAATGGCCGGCGCCAGACCGAAGCGGCCTATACCGCCTACCTGACCGCCGACCTGCTGGGCATGGAAGCGGCCCTGTACGCCAGCCGCAACCGCCATGACCCGTCCTCGGGCCTGCGCCTGACCCTGGGGCGCCACGATCCCGAGGCCGGATTGCTCGGCCCGCTGCGGGCGAGCACCGCGCTGTTCGGCAGCGTGCCGCTGCCGGGCGTGGCGAACATCTCGGCCAGCAGCCCGACCGGCAATGGCCTGGTGCTCAGCAACCGGCCGCTCGACCAGCCGACCAGCTTCGACCGCCACACCCTGCAGGGCGCGCTGCCGCCCGGCTGGGACGTCGAGCTCTATTACAACGACGCGCTGGTCGGCTTCCAGCAGTCACGCCCGGACGGCAAGTACAGCTTCGAGGACCAGCCCCTGGCCTATGGCCCGAACGAATTCCGGCTGGTGTTCCACGGCCCGCTGGGACAGTTGCGGGTCGAGCGCCAGAGTTTCCTGCTGGAGCAGTCCGCCGTGCCGCGCGGCGCGCTGTTCTACGACCTGGCCGCCCACCGCGACCTGCAGGGACGCGCTCGCGCGCTCGCCCAGTTCGAATGGGGCGTGAACGAACACCTGAACGCCACCGCCGGCTGGCAGCGCCTCCCCTCGCTCGACGGAACGGCGCGCAGCTATGCCAACGCCGGCCTGCGCAGCTACTGGAATACGCTGATCCTCACTGCCGACGCGGTGCGCGCCGACGACGGCGGACGGCTGGGCCAGGTCGGAGTGAAG
>DEKZ01000250.1:4142-15081 GCA_002354135.1 Massilia sp. UBA2709
GCGCATCCGCGACGAGCTGCGCGCCGAGGGCGGCATCGCGGCCGGGAGCGGGAATTATTTTCCGCTGGCGCTGCAGCTGCGGCGCGACCAGCTCGCATCCGGCACCGAGAACACCGAAGTCCAGGCCCGTGTCGCCGCCTACCGCAACGGCATGGCCTTCAGCAATGCGCTGCGCTGGCAGTCGCTCGGCGGCAGCGAGATCGCCGACGGGCTGTTCCAGGTCAGCCGCCGCGTGGCCGGCGTCGGCCTCACCGGCCAGCTCCAGTACCTGGTGGCCCCCGAAACGAGCCTGGGCAGCGCCGCACTCTCGGCCGACTATTACCTGTCGGACGGCTACCTGCTGAACCTCGGCCTGACCCGCATGTTCCAGCACCGCGAGCTGCGCGCCAGCGGCGCGCTGAACAAGAGCCTGGGCAGCTACGGGCTGGGCGTGAGCGGCTTCTGGTCGAACCGTCACGAATACGGCCTCGGGCTGCAGTTCTTCATGGCGATGGGGCTGGAGCCGCGCGGCGGACGGCTCCTGACCGATGCCCAGCCGATGGCTAATATGGGCTCGGCCTCGATCCGCGTCTTCCTCGACAAGAACCTGAACGGGAAGATGGACGAGGGCGAAGAGCCGATCGGCGGCGCCGGCTTCACCGTCAACGGCGCCAACTGGCTGGCGCGCACCGATGCGGCCGGCGTGGCCTGGCTGGCGCGCCTGCCGGCACACCAGAACACCGACATCGGCCTCGACCCGGCCACGCTCGAAGACCCGCAATGGCAGCCGCGGGTGAAGGGCGTGCGCATCGTGCCGCGTCCGGGCAAGGTCAGCCAGGTCGAGTTCGCCGTCAGCGTGACCGGCGAGGTCGACGGCACCACTTACCTGTACACCAAAGGCAAGCGGCGCCCCATCGGCGACCTGCAGCTGGAACTGGTCGACAGCGCGCGCAAGGTGGTGGCCACCATGGCCAGCGCCGGCGACGGCTATTACGTCATCACCGGCATCTTCCCCGGCGACTACTTCCTGCGCGTGGCGCCCGAGCAGCTCAAGCGCCTGGGCCTCAGCGACACCGGCATGCACCTCATCAGCATCGCGCCCGACGGCACCATCCTTAACGGCCGCGACCTTTACGTGCAGGACGGCGACGAGGTGTGACATCGGTCCCCCGTTTTCGCGGCCGGGCTGTGCGCTGGCTGCCTGAACGTTTACAATGGCCGGTTTGGCGATTCACGGGGAACCTGCGAGGGCAGGGCGGCAGGCATGGCAAAACAATTCGATGTGGCGGTAATCGGCGCGGGCGCGGCCGGGATGATGTGCGCGGCCGTGGCCGGCCAGCGCGGCAAGCGCGTGGTGCTGATCGACCACGCCGGCAAGCTGGCAGAGAAGATCCGCATTTCCGGCGGCGGGCGCTGCAACTTCACCAACATCAACGCCACCCACCAGAACTACCTGTCCGAGAACCCGCACTTCTGCAAGAGCGCGCTGTCGCGCTACACGGCCCAGGATTTCCTCGCGCTGGTGAAAAAGTATCGCATCGGCCACCACGAGAAACACCGCGGCCAGCTGTTCTGCGACGACTCGGCCGAGCAGATCATCGACATGCTGAAATCGGAATGCCTGAAGGGCGAGGTCAGCTGGCGCATGCCGTGCAAGGTCGAATCGATCGACAAGGGGGAAGACGGATTCGTCATCGCCACCGACCACGGCGACATCGCAGCAAGCAGTGTCGTGATCGCCACCGGCGGCCTGTCGATCCCGAAGATCGGCGCAACCGATCTCGGCTATCGCATTGCGACCCAGTTCGGCCTGAACGTGATCGAACCGCGCCCGGGCCTGGTGCCGCTGACCTTCGACGGCCCGAGCTGGGCGCCGTTCGCGCCGCTGGCCGGCATCGCGCTGGAAGTGGACGTCTCGACCGGCTCCGGCAAGGGCAAGGGCGCGAAGAAGGGCTACTTCCGCGAAGACCTGCTGTTCACCCACCGCGGCCTGTCGGGCCCGGCAATCCTGCAGATTTCCAGCTACTGGCAACCGGGCACGCCCATCGTGCTCGACCTGCTGCCGGAAATGGACGTGGCCGAGGAACTGATCGGCGCAAAAACGACGGTCAAGAAGCAGTTGGGCAACGTCCTGGCGCAATGGCTGCCGGCACGCCTGGCCGAAGGCCTGCTGGTCGCCAACGGTTTCGCCCCCGATGCGCGCCTGGCCGACATGCCCGACGCCAAGCTGCGCAAACTCGGCGACGCCATCAACCGCTGGGCCATCGTGCCCACCGGCTCGGAAGGCTACCGCAAGGCCGAAGTGACCCTGGGCGGCGTCGACACCCGCGAGCTGTCCCAGCAGACGATGATGGCGAATAAAGTGCCGGGTTTGTACTTCATCGGCGAAACCGTCGACGTCACCGGCTGGCTCGGCGGCTACAACTTCCAGTGGGCCTGGGCCTCCGGCTTCGCCGCCGGCCAGAGCGTGTAATCAGTGGCGGCGTCGGTGTCTTCCGCGCCAGCGGCCCGCGGCGTTTCCAGTCCTTCGGCGTCAGCGGCCTGCGGCGTTTCCCATAGGGTGGGCACTCGTGCCCACGCGGACTCAACAAACCACTAGCAGGGCAGGCAACAGCCCCACTAACGCATGCACACGAAGCTCCGCGCCAGCGGCCCGTGGCCTTTCCCGTAGGGTGGGCACGTGTGCCCACGCGGACTCGACAAACCACTAGCAGGGCAGGCAACAGCCCCACTAACGCCTGCATGCGCTCCAAGGCCGAGCCGCCACCGCCACCGCATGTGGTTAATTGAGCACATCCCAGTAAACTCTTCCACTGCTTGTCAAAAGCTGCTAGAATTTCGTTCTTCCCTAAATCCAACGGTTTGATTTTTACATGACCACTATCCGCCTTAAAGAAAACGAGCCGTTCGAAGTCGCTATGCGTCGCTTCAAGCGCACTATCGAAAAAACCGGTCTGCTGACTGAACTGCGCGCTCGCGAGTTCTACGAAAAGCCAACTGCAGAGCGCAAGCGCAAGCTGGCCGCTGCCGTGAAGCGCCACTACAAGCGCATCCGCAGCCAGCAACTGCCGAAAAAACTGTACTAAGACTGTCCAGCCGGCCACAATCCGGTGATCGCGGGCCTCTGCCCGTTCCCGGTAGCTGCTAGAAGTCTCTTGAACCCGCCCTGGTCGTGACCGCGGCGGGTTTTGTTGTTTGCACCCATCTATCCTCGAGGATGCCATGAGCCTGAAAGAACAAATCTCCAACGACATGAAAGCGGCAATGCGCGCCAAGGAAGCCGGCAAGCTCGCCACCATCCGCCTGCTGCTGGCCGAAATCAAGCGCAAGGAAGTCGACGAGCAGATCGAAGTGAACGACCAGCAGACCATCGCCATCGTCGAAAAGATGATCAAGCAGCGCAAGGACTCGATCACCCAGTTCGAAGCCGGCAACCGTCCGGACCTGGCCGAGATCGAAAAAGCCGAGCTCGAGGTGCTGGTCGCCTACATGCCGGCCGGTCTGTCGGACGAGGAAATCGCCGCCGAAGTCGCCGCGGCCGTTGCCGCCTCGGGCGCCGCCGGTCCGCAGGACATGGGCAAGGTCATGGGCATCGTCAAGCCGAAGCTGGCTGGCCGCGCCGACATGACGGTCGTATCGAACCTCGTCAAGAAAGCGCTGTCGGGCGCGTAATGGATCGCAAACGCAACAAGGAGGCCTCTTCCGGGTCCTCCTTGTTGTAAATCAATTTCCAGCGAGCCCTGCGGTATAGTCTGACCTGAGACAAACACTGTGTAAGCCAAGTGATTCCGCAATCATTCATTACCGATCTGCTCAACCGTGTCGACATCGTCGATGTGGTCGGGCGCTATGTTCAGCTGAAAAAGGGCGGGGCCAATTACATGGGCCTGTGTCCTTTCCACAGCGAAAAATCCCCCAGCTTCACCGTCAGCCCCACCAAACAGTTCTATCACTGCTTCGGCTGCGGCGCCCACGGCACCGCGATCGGCTTCCTGATCGAATACTCGGGCATGGGCTTCGTCGATGCCGTGAAGGACCTGGCCCAGAACGTCGGCATGATCGTGCCCGACGCCGACGACAAGATCCCGCCCCAGCAGCGCGCCGCCCAGCAGGCGCAATCGCTGGCGATGACCGACGCCCTGACCCAGGCCTGCGACTATTACCGCGCGCAATTGCGCCAGGCGCCGAACGCCATTAATTACCTGAAGAACCGCGGCCTGACCGGGGAGGTCGCCGCCCGCTTCGGCATGGGCTACGCGCCCTCGGGCTGGGACAACCTGCGCTCCGTGTTCAAGGACTACGACGCGCTGGCCCTGGTCGAATCGGGTCTGGTCATCGACAAGGTCGACGAGGACGGCGGCAACAAGAAGCGCTATGACCGCTTCCGCGAGCGCATCATGTTCCCGATCCGTAACACGAAAGGGCAGGTGATCGGCTTCGGCGGCCGCGTGCTCGACGGCGGCGAACCGAAATACCTGAACTCGCCGGAAACGCCGCTGTTCCAGAAAGGCCTGGAGCTCTACGGCCTGTTCGAGGCGCGCCAGGCGATCCGCGACGCGGGTTATGTGCTGGTAACGGAAGGCTACATGGACGTCGTCGCCCTGGCCCAGCTCGGCTTCCCGCAAGCCGTGGCCACGCTCGGCACCGCCTGCACGCCCACCCACGTGCAAAAGCTGCTGCGCCAGACCGACAACGTCATCTTCAGTTTCGACGGCGACAAGGCCGGCCGCCGCGCCGCCCGCCGTGCGCTGGACGCCTGCCTGCCGCAGGTGAGCGACAACAAGACCATCCAGTTCCTGTTCCTGCCGCAAGACCACGACCCGGACAGCTATGTGCGCGCATTCGGCGCCGACGCCTTTGCCCAGGAGATCGCCGAGGCGATGCCGCTGTCGCAATTCCTGATCCGCGAAGTGACGGGCGAACACGACCTGTCCACACCGGAAGGCCGCGCCAAGACCCAGTTCGACGCCAAACCTCTATTGCAGGCCATGACCCCGTCTGCTTTGCGCCTGCAAATCGTGCGCATGCTGGCGAGTTTGACCGAATCGACACCGGCCGAGATCGAAAGCCTGTTCGAGTTGTCCAAGCCGGTATCGGTCGCGAAAAAGGCGCCGCCGCGCCAGGGCAGGCCGGAGCCGGTAGGCCTGGAATTGCAGATCGAACGAATTCTCGTCGCGCATCCGGTGCTCTCGCTGAGCCTCGATGAAGCGGCGCTGCAAGCCTTCGACTACTTCGGACAGGAATCGGCGGATGGCTTGCGCTACCTCGTCAGCATGGCGCAAGCACTGGGCGAATACGGCAACTTCGCTGCGCTGGCCGAACAGCTGAAAGAAGGCAGTAGCGCTTACGACGACATCATTGCCAAGATTGCTTCCGAGCCGGAGTCGGACCTCGACGCCGAACGTATCGTCTTGGCCAGTGCTGTGAGGCAAATCAAGAAAGATGCACTGAAACAGGAGCAAAGCCAGTTGTTTTCCGGCGGCCTGCCCCCAGATCAGGTGAGCACTCGCTATCGTGAAATCACAGCGCTGCTGCAGGTACTGGAGCAGGAAGACGCTGCGGCGATGTCCCCGCGCTAAGAGGGTGTTGCGTAGCCGACCGTTGGGATTTGTGCAACTTGGAAAAAGAGGGGTGCGTGCTATAATAAAACGCTAACTATTGCAACCTTTGAAACGATTTTCGTGTCAAAAGCGGCGGGGAGTTTCAGTTAGCGGGGCAGTGTTGTATGCTGTCTGCAGGGTGATGTAAGGTAACAAAACTTTATCTTTAACCATCGTAAAGTTAGTCGTTGTGACATCGAAAGCGCCTGTGCCAACCAAGAAACCCGAACCCAAAGTGGCTGCCAAATCCACCAGAGCGTCCGCCAAGGCGGACAATGCGCAAGACAAGGCGGAAGTTCGCACGAGCGCCGCCCCTGTCGTCAGCCAGACCACCGATGCCGCCGCCCTGGCCGCCATCGATACGTCCGGCTACGTGCTGCCGACCGTGAAGGTCCCGGGGCGCCGTGGGCGCAAGCCGAAGGAATTCACGCCCGAGAACGACGAGGTCGCCGCGCTGAACGCCGTCGAACGCGCCGAAATGAAGGCCGTCGACAAGGCCAAGGCCAAGGATCGCAAGGCGAAAGAAAAAGCCCTGCTGAAAGACGCCTTCTCGTCCGACACCGAAGCGAGCGAAGAAGAGCTCGAGATCCGGCGCCAGAAACTCAAGGCGCTGATCAAGTCCGGCAAGGAACGCGGCTTCCTGACCTACTCGGAAATCAACGACCACCTGCCCGACAACATCGTCGATCCGGAAGCGATCGAAGGCATCATCGGCACCTTCAACGACATGGGCATCGCCGTGTACGAACACGCGCCCGATGCCGAGACGCTGCTGCTGTCCGACAATGTTGCCACCGTCACGAGCGACGATGAAGCCGAGGCAGCCGCCGAGGCAGCGCTGTCGACCGTCGACTCCGACTTCGGCCGCACCACCGACCCGGTCCGCATGTACATGCGCGAGATGGGCTCGGTCGAGCTGCTGACGCGCGAAGGCGAAATCGACATCGCCAAGCGCATCGAAGACGGCCTGCGCGACATGATCCAGGCCATCTCGGCCTGCCCGGTGACGATCGCCGAAATCATCTCGGCCGCCCAGCGCATCGAGAACGACGAGATCAAGATCGACGAAATCGTCGACGGCATGGTCGACCCGGAAGATCCGGAAGAAACCTCGCCGACCGCCGTCGCCCCATCCTCGAGCGACAGCGACGAGGACGAGGAAGAGGAAGCCGAGGAAGAAGAAGAGGAAGAGGAAGAAGAGCCCGCCGCCAGCCCTGGCGCCGCCGGCTATTCCGCCGAACAGCTCGAAGCATTGAAGGCCTCGGCCCTGGAAAAATTCCACCAGATCGAGCAGCAGTTCGACAAGATGCGCAAGGCCTTCGAGAAGGACGGCTACAACTCCAAAGCCTACGTCAAGGCGCAGGAAGCCATCTCGAACGAACTGCTGGGCATCCGCTTCACGGCGAAAGTCGTCGAAAAGCTGTGCGACACCCTGCGTGGCCAGGTCGACGAAGTGCGCCACATCGAAAAGCAGATCCTCGACGTGGCCGTGAACCGCTGCGGCATGCCGCGCGCCCACTTCATCAAGGTCTTCCCGGGCAACGAGACGAACCTGGAATGGGTCGACGGCGAAGTCAACGCCGGTCATGCCTACAGCGCTATCCTCGGCCGCAACATCCCGACGATCAAGGAGCTGCAGCAACGCCTGATCGACCTCCAAGCCCGCGTCGTGCTGCCGCTGCCGGACCTGCGCAACATCAACCGCCAGATGGCGGCCGGTGAAATGAAGGCGCGCAAGGCCAAGCGCGAAATGACCGAGGCCAACCTGCGTCTCGTGATCTCGATCGCCAAGAAGTACACCAACCGCGGCCTGCAGTTCCTCGACCTGATCCAGGAAGGCAACATCGGCCTGATGAAGGCGGTCGACAAGTTCGAATACCGCCGCGGCTACAAGTTCTCGACCTATGCGACGTGGTGGATCCGCCAGGCCATCACCCGCTCGATCGCGGACCAGGCGCGCACCATCCGTATTCCGGTGCACATGATCGAGACCATCAACAAGATGAACCGCATCTCGCGCCAGATCCTGCAGGAAACGGGCGCCGAGCCGGATCCGGCAACGCTTGCGATCAAGATGGAAATGCCGGAAGACAAAATCCGGAAGATCATGAAGATCGCGAAAGAGCCGATTTCGATGGAAACCCCGATCGGCGACGACGACGATTCGCACCTGGGCGACTTCATCGAGGACAACAACACGCTGGCCCCGTCCGACGCCGCCCTGCACGCCTCGATGCGCGGCGTGGTCAAGGACGTGCTGGACTCGCTGACCCCGCGCGAAGCCAAGGTGCTGCGCATGCGCTTCGGCATCGAGATGTCGACGGATCACACGCTGGAAGAGGTTGGCAAGCAGTTCGACGTTACCCGCGAGCGCATCCGCCAGATCGAAGCCAAGGCCCTGCGCAAGCTGCGCCACCCGTCGCGCTCCGACAAGTTGAAGAGCTTCCTCGAGGGCAGCAGCTGATTGTTGGGCTGCCGACCTATTGAAAGCTTGACGGCTCTAGTGTAAAAGCAATATCCTCTCGCCACTCTGCTTCACGGTGCCACGGCCGTTTAGCAGGCGGCGAGAAGTTTTTTCTGGCCATTGTTCCGATTTCTGGGCCTCTAGCTCATGCTTGGTTAGAGCAGCGGACTCATAATCCGTTGGTGCCCGGTTCGACTCCGGGGAGGCCTACCAATAAAATCAAGGGGTTACGCTTGTCGTAACCTCTTTTTCTTATCCTGCGTCGTAATTTCGTCAACCAACTGTCAACGCGCTGAAGAGGGTAGAAATGACCGGTAACAATCGCACTATGAGTACGCTTTCATATGGGATTAAGGAGCCGGCAGACCTACTGAAGAAGCTTGAATTTGACGCTGAGAAAATAGTTGGGATACCCCACCCATACGATATTTTTAACTTTATAACTACTGCAGCTATTTTTGCTGAGTGGATCGAAACCTTTTACAAAACTAGCAATCTTCAAAATGGTTTCTCTTCGCCTACTAAGAAGAACAGAAAATGGACGCTCCCAAGCGAGTCCGAAAGTTGGATTGTTGATATTTCATACATACCTAACATTTATACCGGCGTAGAACACCACATTAAGAATTGCCTTTCAATTTGTTGCCATACTGCTAACGCGACAAAGCATTTCCATTGGAAAGATAGTGGAAGCGTTACAGCTATTGGCGAGGACCCGCCAATAGATGACTATGATCAGTATTTCCATACCTCTGTAGATGAAGATATATATCTAGATATGGATGGAGAAAATTATGGTCTTCAGCAAATAAGAGGGATTCTTCTTCAGTTTTACAAGGGCTTACTGCATCACTTTTCAAAGTCTGATACAGAAAAGCTCGTTTGATCCATTCTTATCAAGCTGCTTTAAGCTCTTGGGTTATACGCTGGGCAAGTGGATTTAAAACTTTTGCCTCTTGAAGATGCTCTGGTGCCAAATGAGCATATCGCATAGTCATTGTAAGGCTTGCATGGCCGAGTATTCGCTGTAATGCGATGATGTTGCCGCCATTCATCATAAAATGACTAGCAAATGAATGTCGCAATGCGTGAGTTAGCTGACCCTCTGGGAGGGTAATGCTTGTGCGGTCCAGACCTTCTCGAAATGCTGAAAAAGCATAGTCAAAAATTCGCTCTCCCGTGCCGTATTGTCTGTGATGGGAGACCAAAGCCTGCTCAAGGTCGTCGCTGATTGGCACTGATCTTACTTTTCCCGATTTTGTCTTTGCGAATTGGATCTGTCCATTTCGTACCTGTGATATTTGCAGTTGTTCTGCTTCACTCCAACGTGCGCCCGTACTCAAGCATACTTTTGTCACAAGAACAACATGAGGATTTCTGCTTTCCTCTAGGCTATGCAGTAGCGTGCCAATCTCATCTAGAGTCAAATATGAAAGCTCGTTCTGAGCGATCTTTAACTGACGAAGTTTGCTCAGCGGATTTGACGCGTGCCAAAATCCAAGACGTTCTAATTCGTTGAAGACAGCACGCAAATAGGCATGTTCATGATTCATGTTATTTGCCGATATTCCTGCAGCTAGACGCAACGTTCTGTATTCAACGAATTTGCTTGCAGTGAAAGTTCCGGCAATAGGGTCATCCATTGCCGCGCACATCGACAAGAGACGTTTATGTGTATCTTTACCAGCTCTTAGGCCTTGTCCGTGATGCTCGTACCAGAGGTTCACAAGCTCTGACAGCTTGCGCAAGTCCTTTTTCTTAGGTGCCCAGTCTTCCTGCTGAGTGGCTTGAGTCTTAAGCCATGCCTCGTATCCTTTTGCTTCAGCTTTGGTATCAAAAGATTTGCGGAATCTTTTCGCCCCGCGTCCCCCTGGCTGTATATCAACAGTCCAGCCAGCACTTGTTTGTTTAATCGACACTTTTTAACCTGCGTTTCAGTTCATTTTCCCGCACTTTTTCAAGGGCGCTAAGCTCGTCAATTTCCCACTCACTGAAGTCGCCACCTCCACCCTCTTGCTTCCACCCTATCTTCATGGTTACTAATTCAGTAAGCCTGCGAAGATACCTTTTGGTTGCCTCTTGACGGTGCTCATTTGGCGTGATGGGGCTGATCTGCCCGCCCATTCGGTCAGTTGCTCCGGTCATGAGCCAGAGTGAGTATTCAGGCCACAGCACACATACTGCCGACAGCATTTCTGAAGAGGGTCGGGCGCGCTTAGCCCACCAGCTCGCCCAAGCACTCGCCGGAATTCCTGTTAGGTCCTCAAGGTCCGCATTCCGACGACTACTCTTAGCGTTCGCCTCTACAAGCTCTCTCAGTCGTTCATCAAGCGCCTTTACACGATCCATCTTGCTCTCCTAGTGATTTTGTACGAAATCATACATGTCTTTGAACTCACTTCAAAAACTTCTTGCATGTATTCGAAGTTTTGCGTACATTACGACGCATTGAGTTCGAGAAACTTTGAATGCAGTTCGAAGGAGCCGTGTAATGACCAACCTTGTAAGCATGACAACACCTCTCATGACGCGCGAAGCCTTTGCCCAGGCCATAGGTCTTCCACTTGGTGTGCTTGTGAGTCAATGTGAACGTGGGTATTGGCCGCAGATCACCGTCGGAAAACGGGTTTTCGTGAACGTTGAAGCTGTTCGGGTTAAAGCGGCAGAGCGCGCGCAGGAGTTCTCACTGTGAGCGTCCGCCGTGTAGTTAAGGATGCTGAGGCTAATGCGTACGCGGAAGCGTCTGCTGGAATTGGGGCTGCTCGTCGTGTCAAGGCGCAGGTGTATGGAACTGGCAAGCCGGTCGGTGTCATCAGCGAACGTACTGCTAGCTCGGCAGCGCTGTTGGAACAGAACGCGGCCGAAGCCACACAGGTGCGTATTCCGGCGATCGTGA